>JAEYXD010000077.1 GCA_023428645.1 Pseudomonadota bacterium | reverse complement strand
GCCATGACCTGGACGTTTTCTCAGCGAGCCCAGAAGCTGACCAGCTCCGCGATTCGCGAAATCCTCAAAGTCACCGAGCGTCCGGAAGTGATTTCGTTCGCCGGCGGCTTGCCCTCACCCGCGACCTTCCCAGTCGATCGGATTCGCGCCGCATGCGAAGAGATCCTCACGACCGCGCCGTCCCCCGCGCTGCAATATGGCCCGACGGAAGGGTACTTGCCCTTGCGCGAGTGGGTCGCGGCTCGTCACGTCACGAGCGCCAGCAATGTCCTCATCACGACGGGCTCGCAGCAAGGGCTCGATCTGTTGGGCAAGGTTCTCATCGATGCCGGCAGCAAGGTGCTCGTCGAAACGCCGACGTACTTGGGGGCGCTGCAGGCGTTCTCGTTGAGCGAGCCGACGTTCGTCTCCGTCGCCTCCGATGACGACGGGCTGATCCCGGACGCGCTGACGCCCGAGCTCACGAACGGCGCGCGCTTCCTGTACTGCCTGCCCAATTTTCAAAATCCGACCGGCCGGCGTCTGCCGGTCGAGCGTCGCCAGGCGCTCGCGCGCATTGCCGCGCAGTCCGGCGTGCTGCTGCTCGAAGACGATCCGTATGGCGCGCTCGCCTATCGCGGCGAGCAGTTGCCGACGCTGCATTCGATGAATCCGCACGGCATCGTCCACATGGGGTCGTTCTCGAAGGTGCTCGCGCCGGGCTTGCGTGTCGGCTATCTGATCGCGCCGGAGGAGCTGCATCGCAAGCTCGTGCAAGCCAAGCAGGCGGCTGATCTGCATACGCCGAGCTTCACGCAACGCATCGTGTTCGAGGCCCTGAAGAACGATTTCCTGGACGAGCACATTCCTAAGATTCGCGCGCTGTATGCCGATCAATGCCGGGCGATGCTCGACGCGCTTGCGAGACATTTCCCAGCGGGCGTGCAGTGGAATGAGCCGGCCGGCGGCATGTTCATCTGGGTGAAGCTGCCGCCGCACGTCGACTGCATGGCGCTGCTCGACGAAGCGATCGCAAGCAACGTCGCCTTCGTGCCCGGCGCGCCGTTCTACGCGAACGAGCCGCAGAAGAACACGTTGCGCCTGTCGTTCGTGACCGTGCCGAAGGACAAGATCGAGACGGGCATCGCGCGCCTCGGACAGATCATCACTCGAGCCTGCAACGGTTGACTCGCCTGTGATGCAGGGCGGAACGCGTCCGCTCCTGCATGATTGCGGCTTGCGGTTCTCGTACGAGTCAGCATCCGCAGACCTCCTGGTGCATTCGGTCGGCGACGCCATCATCGCGACGTAAGCTCGGCCGCGAAAAATAAGGAGCTTTCCCGATGTCCCCGGAAGGCCGCGCGCCGATCCTGTCCTCGACCTTCACCCCAAGAGGAGCACGAACATGCCACGCTATGTTGTCGAACGATCGTTTCCGGATGGCTTGACGATCCCGGTGAATGCCGAAGGTGCGAGCGCGTGTCTCGGCGTGGTCGACCGCAATCTCCAGGATGGCGTCACCTGGGTGCATTCGTATGTCAGCGACGACCACCGCAAGTCGTGGTGCATCTATGACGGTCCGAATCCGGAGGCGATCCGCAAGGTGGCGGCACGCAATCAGCTGCCGGTCGAGAGCATTCATCCGGTGCAGGTGCTCGATCCGTATTTCTACCGCTGACGATCCTGAGATCGCCGTTCCCGATCGCGTGGACGCTCCCGGCGGTGTCGGGAGCGGTCTACGTTTGCATTGCAGCTCCAACGCCCCCACATAAAACGGGTCTGCGCCGCCGCCGCGTAGGTGATGTCAGGGGCCCGTAATGCCCCGAATCCGAGGAAATCGCACGAGAGCGCGAGATCCGGCGCGCGCGCAGGTACACTACCGGCCGCCGGATGGCTGCGATCGCTCGGATTCTCGCCCGAATCCGCCAAGAACTCGCCTCGGTCTCCGGTGCCCTGTTCATTCACTTTCGAGCGCTGCCCGCGCAAGCAGGCGGCGCGAACGCACACACTCAGAATGCTTTCTACTTCCAACGTTTCGATCCAATTCGGCGCGAAGCCGCTGTTCGAGCAAGTCACCGTCAAGTTCGGCGACGGCAATCGCTATGGGCTCATCGGCGCGAACGGCTGCGGCAAGTCCACCTTCATGAAGATTCTCGGCGGCGAGCTCGAGCAGAGCTCCGGCGAGGTCATGCTCATGCAGGGGTTGCGCCTCGGCAAGCTCAACCAGAATCAGTTCGCGTACGAAGATCAGCGCGTGCTCGATGTCGTCATGCAGGGCCACGTCGAGATGTGGAAGGCGATGCAGGAGCGCGATCGCATCTATGCCGATCCGAATGCGACGGACGAGGATTACATGCGCGCGGCGGAGCTCGAGGCGAAGTTCGCCGAATACGGCGGCTACGACGCGGAGGCGCGCGCGGCAAGCATCCTCACCGATGCGGGCATCGCCGCCGAGTACCACAATGGACCGATGCGCGAAGTCGCGCCGGGCTGGAAGCTGCGCGTGTTGCTCGCGCAGGCGCTGTTCTCCAAGCCGGACGTGCTGCTGCTCGACGAGCCGACGAACAACCTCGACATTCACTCGATCGGTTGGCTCGAGAACGTGCTCAACAATTACGACGCGACGATGATCATCATCAGTCACGATCGGCACTTCTTGAATTCCGTGTGCACGCACATGGCGGATCTCGACTACGGTCAGATCAAGATCTATCCCGGCAACTACGACGACTTCATGCTCGCGTCGACGCAGGCACGCGCGCGCGTCGAAGCGGCGAACGCCAAGGCGAAGGACCGCATCTCGGATCTGCAGGAATTCGTGCGCCGCTTTTCGGCGAACGCATCGAAGGCGCGTCAGGCAACCTCACGCCTCAAGCAGATCGACAAGATCAAGATCGAAGAGATCAAGCCTTCGTCGCGCCAGAATCCCTACATTCGCTTCGAGCAGGCGAAGAAGCTGTACCGCAATGCCGTCACGGTCGAGAAGCTCGCTTTCCGCTATCCGGGTGCGGACACGGACGTGCTGCGCAATGTGAGCTTCAACGTCGAGGCCGAAGAGCGCATCGCGATCATCGGTCCGAACGGCGTCGGCAAGACGACGCTGATGCGCCTGCTCGCCGGCGACCTGCAGCCGACCGCCGGCACCATCGAATGGGTCGAGAGCGCGCAAGTGGGTTACATGCCGCAGGACCCGCAGGCGGAATTCGCGGAGAAGGTCGACCTGTTCACGTGGATGAGCGAATGGCGCTCGAAGTCGGACGACGACCAGATCGTGCGCGCGACGCTCGGCCGCCTGCTGTTCTCGGGGGACGAGACGAAGAAATCCGTGAAGGTGCTGTCCGGCGGCGAGAAGGGCCGCATGATCTACGGCAAGCTCATGATGACCAAGCCGAACGTCATGCTGCTCGACGAGCCCACCAACCACATGGACATGGAAACGATCGAGTCGCTGCAGATCGGCATCGAAAAATATCCAGGCACGCTCCTCTTCGTCTCGCACGATCGCGAGTTCGTGAGCAGCATCGCGAATCGCATCATCGAGATTCGGCCCGGCGGGGAGATCGTCGACTTCAAGGGCACGTACGACGAGTACTTGCGTGCTCACGGTCTCGCGGCGTGAGCGGCTCGCGTCAGATTTACACGTAGGCCACTTCCTGCGCGGCCGCAGGCAACCCCAGACGGCCGTTCTGCGTTGCACCGTTGGCGGCGTGTATTAACGCCAGCCACGATCGATGGGTCACACGACGGGATGTCGCGTGGCACACGTAGTAAGCCAGCTGTGAAGCTGGCTTACTTTTATCCGCACATAAAAACAGTCAGGCCCGAGCCTGCCAACCCTTCCTTGCCGCCGCGGCCATGCGTGTGTGGCTCTTGTGGGCGCCTCCGTGGCTCCTCGGAGCGATGTAACGGGGTGGTGCCCTCGCGCACGATGCGCCATCGAACTTCCCCACGAGTCTGCCGTGATCTTCATTGTGCGCATCGCGCGCGCCGCGATGACTTCGCTTTTGTCTTGTGCCGCGGCGTTTGCCGATACCGCACCAGCGCCGCAACGCCTGAGCGACACGGGGCTGTACGTCTCTGGATCGAGCACCGTCGTCGCTCCGCTCAATCTCGCGTTCTCGCCGCAGTATCCGTTGTGGTCCGACGGTGCCCGCAAGCGCCGCTGGATCTACCTGCCGCCGGGGACTTCGATCGATGCATCGCGAGCCGACGTCTGGGACTTTCCGCCGGGGACGCGCTTGTGGAAAGAGTTCGCGCATGGGCGCCCGATCGAGACGCGGTTCATCGAGCGATTGCCGAGCGGCGCGTGGCGCTTCGCCGCTTACGTCTGGAACGAGGACGGCACGGACGCGACGCTCGCCGCGAGCGATGGCGCGACGCTCGAGCGGCACGAGGCTCCCGAGGGACGGTATGTCGTTCCGGCCGAGGCGGACTGCCGGGTCTGTCACGAAGGCGCAGCCGCGCCGGTGCTTGGGTTCAGTGCGCTGCAACTATCGCCGGATCGCGATCCGCTGGCCGTGCATGCGGAGCCGGCGGGGGTGGACCTGCGCGCGCTCGTTGCTCGCGGGCTCATCGAGAACTTGCCGGAGGCGGTGATCGCGTCGCCGCCGCGCATCGTCGCGGCCTCGCCGACCGAGCGCGCGGCGCTCGGCTACCTGCATGGCAACTGCGCGCATTGCCACAACGACGACGGCGCCGCCGCGCCGGTCGAGCTCACGCTGGCTCAAGGTGCGACTCCGAGCGCCGGCAGCGCCAACCGCGTGCTCCAGTCGATGTTCGATGCGCGCAGCCGCTTTCGCGGTCACGGCCTCGACGCCGAAGCGCCCCTGATCGCGCCCGGCGAGCCTAACCGCAGCGTGCTTCTCACGCGCGTGCGCTCACGCAATCCACGGACACAGATGCCTCCGCTCGGCACGCAGCTGCCAGATGTCGAGGCAATCGCGCTGCTCGCGCGCTGGATCACCGAACGGTCACACACATCAAGGGAGGCACGCAGATGAAGCAACATACGGCACGAATGCATGGGCGTGAGTTGGGGCGCGCGTTGGCACTAGGGGCACTCGTCGGCGCGATGGCAGCGCCTGCGCTGGCGAGCGACGACGCGGGCGCGACGCTCGCGCGCGGCAAGTACCTCGTGACGGTCGCCGGGTGCAACGACTGTCACACACCGTTGAAGGAAGGGGCGAACGGCCCCGAGCCCGACATGAGCCGCATGCTCTCGGGCCATCCCGAGAGTCTCGTCATCACGGCGCCGGCAACGGGCGTGCCCGCCGGGCCATGGCTGGTCGCGGCAACGGGAACGAACACCGCGTGGTCGGGGCCGTGGGGCGTGAGCTTCACCGCGAATCTCACGCCGGATGGCGAGACCGGGCTCGGCAAGTGGACGCAGCAGACGTTCACGCAGACGATTCGTACCGGGCGGCACATGGGGCGCGGCCGCAAGATCCTGCCGCCGATGCCGATCCCGACGTACCAGAACTTCACCGACGAGGATCTCGTCGCGATCTTCACGTACCTGAAGAGCGTTCCGGTCGTGAAGAATCGCGTGCCCGACCCGCTGCCACCGGCGTCGGCGTCCGCGAAGCACGCGGGCTGAGACTCACTCCGCGGCGACTTGCGCGCCGGCCGTCCCGCGCGGCCGGCGTGTCAGCCAGATGAGCCCGATGAGCGCGAAGCAGATGATCGCGGACAGCCAGAAGAACTCCACCGACGCGAGCAGGTACGACTGCCCGACGAGTTGCCGATCGAGCACCGCGATCGCCGCCATGTCGCTCAGTCCCATCGACTTCAATTGCGCGAGCGCCTGCGTCAACGACGGATCGTAAGCGCTGGTGGACGCGGCCAGGTGCGCCTGGTGAAAGGCCTCGCGCCGATCCCATAGCGTCGTCGCGATCGAGGTCGCGAAGCTCGCCGCGATCGTGCGGCAGAAGATCGCGAGCGAGGACGCCGACGGCACGCGCAGCGGCGGAATGCCGTCGAGCAGGATCGCCAGGATCGCGACGAAGAACGTGCCCATCGCGAGGCCCATGATGAGCTGCGGGATCACGAAGTCGATGACGGCGGCGTCCGTCGTCAGGCGCGAGCGCAGGACATACGACAGCCCGAACGCGACGAACGAGGCGCTGACGAGCCAGCGCGGGTCGGTCCGCCCGAGAATGCGGCCGATGAACGGCGAGATGATCACCGCGACGATGCCGCCCGGCGCTGCGACCAATCCGGCCCACGTCGCGGTGTAGCCGAGCTGCGTCTGCATCCACAGCGACAGCAGCACGATGTTGCTGAAGAACACCGCATACCCGAGGCTCATCGGAATCAGGCCGAGCGTGAAGTTGCGATTCTTGAACAGCGAGAAGTCGATGATCGGATTGCGCTCCGTCCATTCCCAGATCAGCCACGCGATGAAGCCGACGAGCGTGATGAGCCCGAGCGAGATGATGATGGACGAGTCGAACCAGTCTTCGTCCTTGCCCTTGTCGAGCATGATCTGCAGCGCACCCACCCACACCGCGAGCAAGATGATGCCGACGCGATCGACGGGCAGGATGCGGGTCGGTGTCTCGCGTTCGCGGAGATTCGTCCAGCACACCGCCGCGACGACGAGCCCGACCGGCACGTTGATATAGAAGATCCACGGCCACGTTGCGTTGTCGGAAATCCAGCCGCCGAGCAACGGCCCGCAGATCGGCGCGACGAGCGTCGTCATCGACCAGAGCGCGAGCGCGAGATTGCGCCGCGCCGGCGGAAACATCATCAACAAGAGCGCTTGCGAGCCGGGCATCATCGGGCCGGACAGGCCTCCCTGCAGCACGCGGAACGCGATGAGCGACGACAGATTCCAGGCGATGCCGCACAGGAACGACGCGGCCGTGAAGCCGAGCACCGAAAGCACGAACATGCGCACGACACCATAGCGCTGCATCAGCCAGCCCGTCAGCGGCACGCTGATGCCGTTCGCGACCGCGAACGACGTGATCACCCACGTGCCTTGATCGGCCGAGGCACCGAGGTTGCCGGTGATCGTCGGAATCGACACGTTCGCGATCGTGGTGTCGAGCACCTGCATGAACGTGCCGAGCGAGAGCGCGATCGCGGTGATCGCGAGCTGCGCGCCCTGCATCGGCGCGGGCCCGGCGCTGGTGGCTGGTGCGCTCACGGCGCCGCGGCCACCGTGTCGCGATCAGCGCCGGCGAGCGCGGCGGCGCGCTTGCGCGTGGCATCGAGCTTCGATGCGCGTGTCGTCGCCAGGGCATCCGCTGCATTCTCGCGAATGATCGTTGCGATGCGCTCGTCGACCGCGGGATCGTCACCGTCGCTCGTATGCATCGGCGGCGGAGTGGTGCGCACGCGCTCGGCGAGCACCGGGCCGGAGACGTCATGCACGTCGATCGTCGCGTGCATGGAGAGGCCGACACGCAACGGGTGCCGTTTCACCTGCTCCGGATCGAGCGTGATGCGCACGGGAACGCGCTGCACGACCTTGATCCAGTTGCCGGACGCGTTCTGCGCAGGCAGGAGCGCGAACGCGCTGCCGCTGCCGGCGGACAGGCCCGCAACCGTGCCGCGATAGTCGACCGAGCTGCCGTAGAGGTCCGCCCGCAGCTCGACGGGTTGACCGATGCGCACGTTCGTCAGTTGCACTTCCTTGAAGTTCGCGTCGACCCAGACGTCATCGAGCGGCACGACGGCCATCAGCGGCGCGCCGGCCGCGACGTGCTGGCCGAGCTGTACGGCGCGCTTGGCAACGACACCCGCGACCTGCGCGACGATGCGCGTGCGATGTAGCGACAGTGCGGTGTCGCGCAGCTTCGCGGCGGCCGCGAGCACTTCGGGATGCGTTTGGAGCGTCGTGCCTTCGATCCGCGCGAGCACGGCGTCGAGCTCGCGGTGCGTGGCGTCCAAGGCCGCGCGCAGCTGGGCGATCGAGTCGCGCGCGTGCGCCAGCTCTTCACCGGACACGGCGCCGTCCGCGACGAGCGAGCGCCGGCGCTCGTAATCGTGCTCTGCCTGTGTGAGCACGGTCTCGCGTTGCACGATCTGCGCGCGCAGCTGCTCGGCTTGCGCGAACGTCGCACGCACCGCGCGGACGGTGCGAGCGAGATCGGCTTCGACACCGGCCGTGGCGATGCGCGCATCGGCGGGGTCGAGCTCGACGAGCACCTGGCCGGCGGCGACGGTCTGCGTATCGTCGACGTGCACGGCGATGACCGTGCCGGGGATCTCGCTCGTGACTTGCACGATGTCGCTCGCGACGTAGGCGTCGTCCGTGCTTTCGTAATAGCGCGCGACGATGAGCCACCAGGCCGCGTACGCGATGCCCGCAATGGCCACGAGCGCCGCGAAGATCAGCAGGCGGCGCTTGCGGGGGTTGGGCTCGCGGTCGGAGGGATTCGCTTCATTCATGGCTTCTTCGCTCGATGTCGTTCAGTCGAATGAATGTGTCTTCAGCGCGGCGGCTCGAAGCTGCCGCCGACGGCGAGCAGCAAGGACACCCGCGCGAGCGCTTGCGCATGGAGCACGTCGACGTACGCCGTGCGTGCGCTCAGGACTTGCGTCTCCGTCGTGAGCACGGACAGGTAGCTCGCCAAGCCGGCCTCGTAGCGGCGCTGGGCGAGGCGATAGGCGTCCTCGGCGGCGACGAGACTGTCGCGAGCGTGCTCCAGCTGACGCGCGGTCGAGTGCACGAGCGTGAGCTGATCGGCGACTTGCTGCACGGCGCGCACCACCGTGTCGTTGTACGCGGCGATCGCTTCGTCCTGCGCCGCTGTCGCGCGGTCGTATTCGCCTTTCAGCTGCGAGGACTTGAACAACGGCAAGCTGAGGGCGGGGCCTGCGCCGTACGTACGGCTGCCGGCATCGAGCAGATTGTCGAGCCCGATCGCCTGCCAACCCGCGAAGCCGCTCAGGTTGATGTTCGGATAGAACGCCGCTTTGGCGGCCGCGCGTGCCGCGGTCGCGGCATCGATG
>JAEYXD010000066.1 GCA_023428645.1 Pseudomonadota bacterium | reverse complement strand
CGCAGAAAATTGCGTCCGAGCTCGTCCGTCTCATGCTTTGCGCGCGCGAGCACCGGCACCGCGACGGAGTCGATCACCGAAGTGAACATCTCGGTGACGACCTGATACACGCGCATCGCGACGGAGTAGTAGCCGAGCGCGAGCGGCCCCAGCAACCAGCCGATCACGAGCACGTCCAACCGCCCGTGCAGCACGTTCAGGCTGCGTGCGCCCAGAAAGCCGAGCCCGTAACGCAGCGGCGCGCCGAGCGTCGCGCGCGAATAGCGCAAGCGCGGCCGCCACCGCGCGCCGAGCATGACGGCGAGCAGCGCGACGACCGATTCGACGAGCTGCTTGATGACGAGCGACCACACGCCGTAGCCGCGCAGCGCGCAGATCACGCCGACGATGCCGCCGCACAGCGCGGCGGCCAGATTGCGAAACGCGAGCTTCTTGAATTCGAGCTGCTTGCGCATCAACGCGTCGGGCACGCGCGCTGCCGCGACCAACGGCAGGTTCAAGGCCATCGCCTTGACGAGCGCCTCTGCCGGCACCGAGTCCGCCATCGACGCGGCCGCGAGCGGCGCCGCGAGCCACAACAGCGCGGCGACACAACAGCCGAGCGCGAGCTGGGTCCAGAACACCGTCTGCTCCTGAGCCGCATCGCGCTCGTTCGCCTGCACGAGGTAATCGGCCAGTCCCGCCTCGCCGAACAGCTGCAGCATGGCGAGATACGCCGCGATCATCGCGATCGCGCCGATGGCCTCGACCGGCAGCAGGCGAGTCAGTAGCACGAAGATCGCGAGCGAGACGATCTTGCTGCCCCAAGTACCGACGGCGGCCCAGCGAACGTGCTTGACGATCGCACTTGCGGTGATCATGCGCGTGCCACTCGCGCGCCGCGGGCTTGCGATTCGTTCGGGCTCACGACTCAGTACTGACCGGTTGCCGCGAGCGCGCGCGACATATCGGCCGACAGCAAGCGCGCTCCCTGCCGCTCCAGCAGATCGGAGACCGTCATGTCCTCATACAAGCCGATGCGGATGTAATCGGGAAAATAGATGTGCGACCAGAACAACAGCCGCAATGCGGCCTGGTTCACGAAGTAGCCGTTCGCGCCGTTGATCCAGCGTGTTGTGCCCGGCAGCGTGAACGGCCTCGGGTTCAGCGTCGGATCTGCGCATTTGCCGAAGTGCCACACGCGCAGATGATTGCCGAGCACGCCGATGTTGTTGCGCTTGCCCATCTGCACCGGATACCGCTGTCGCGCGGCGCGGGCGAATCCGCGCACGAGCTGCCGAACATCCCGCAACCGATGGTCGTCATCGACCTTGAGCACGGCGGCGACGTTGCCGCAGAGCGCGAACAGGAACATCGCGCCGATCACCTTGGCGGGCAGATGCTCGTAGGTATCGGGCGCCGGCACGGTCAGCACGCCGCGCTCGGCGTCGAACTCGAAGACGTGGGTGTCGGCCGAGCCGACGACGATCACTTGCGAGACGCCTTGCGCTTGCGCTACAGCGAAACTGTCGCAGGACGCGTTCGCCCGCTCGATGCGCGCGGCGCACGAGAGGTGCATGACGACATGCGCCGTCAGGGCGGCGCGCAGCCTCTGCAGTACGCCGGCGTTCGCATGCGTGACGATGCCGACGTAGCTCGCGAAGGCGGCGCGATCCGACATGTCGAGCGACGCCAACCGATGCGCCGCCTCGAGCGTCCGCGCGTCGATGCAACCTGCCGAGGACCGCAAGCGGGCCTCGAGATCGAGCGCCATGTCGCGCTTGAGCGCCGCGGTGTTGGGCTCGCCTTTTCTTGCCGGCGCCCTGCAGTCCGCGTCGATGAGACGCTGCAACGCTGCGCGCGCCTCTTCGAGTCCCGGCGCGGGCGGCGGCACCGACCAGTGCGAGAGCTGCGCGGGCGTCGTGTGCTTCGTCGCGCGCAGGGCTGCAAGCAACAGCGCGAAGCGCGAGGGCGGCGTTGCGATCAGATGTGGGGCCATGCTGGCGATCCGTGACTCATCCCTGCATCAGTCGTTGAGCGATGCGCTTCGCCTCGTCGACCGACGCCGCCTGATGACACAGTGGATTGTTCGCGGTCCAGGCGGAGATGAATCCACTCAGCTTGCCGTAGCTATTGTCGAGCACGATGTTGGGAATGCCGAGCAGCGTGCTCAAGATGTGCGCATGCAGCCGATCGGTGACGACGATGCGGCCGCGGCTCAATAGATCGCAGCCGCGTTGCGTGCGCTGCCATGCGAGCCGGTCCCACACATGCAGCATCGCGAACTGAAACAGCGTGCTGCCGGCCCACTCCCGACGGCTCGCGCGCGCGAAGCGATCGCGCAGCGAATGCAGACGCGTGCGCGGCTCATCGAGCCAATCGGCCGTGGCGACGGACATCCCCGATGCCGCGAAGACCTGCTCGAGCCCCTCGAACGCGCGTTCCTTGTCCGTGCGCGCGAGGACGAGACAATCGACATCGGGTGTGTGGCGTTCAAGCTTGCCTTCGAGCAGCAACGCCGAATCGGGGCACAGGAGCGCCCTCGCGCCGAGCTGCTCCGTCGCGATGCGCAGGCTCGCGTGGTCACGCACGCACAGCGTGAAGCGCGGATGCGCGGCGATCAGCTCGGCGGTCCGCCGCAATGCCGCCTCGTCCTCGTAGCGAATGCTCTGCGGCAGTTGCACGATCGGGTAGTCGCGCAAACGCTCGAGCAGCGTTTCGCGAAATACCTGGTGATGCGGCCAGAGCGTGCCGAAGTTGCCGCCGCCTTGGATGAGCACGATGCCTCGCGGCATCGCACGCCGCAGCGCCGCCTCGTTGAACGTCTTGATGCTGCACGAATAGGCGACGCGGACGTTGCGGCTGCGGAGAAACTCGCGCTGGCCCAGCCAGATCGCGCTGTCGCCGACATTCGGATAGTCGGGATGATCGAGCAGCGCGCAGACGCTGCCCGCGGGAACGACAGTGGCGAGCTTCGCCAGCGCTTCGTCCGCGACTGGCTGCAATCGTGTGAGCTCTGCGAGTTGGGCATTCATCGATTCGTGTCTGGTGAGCTGCAGTTGAACATGCGCGTGCGATTCTTCGCGCGAGGGTCGCATCGTAGCCGCATCCGGCGCGCGCGGTGCACGGCACGCGCATGCGAACACTCGGACATTGATGCATGAATCGCACCGGGTCTGCGGTGGGCGACAGCGCTCCCGCGCGCGTGCACTTATTACAAACGATTTCAGCGCGGTGCTAGCGCGCACGAAGCAGCACGAATGCGGCGAGCGGGCGATCAGTTCCTGCTCGGTATGTAAGTTCGTCACGACATTGCGGCGCTCGCATTCGATGCTTACAGTCTCCGACGCTCATCGAACGAGGAGGCAAGCATTGCGATCAGGAACGGACTCGGCAATCACTTCGGATCACGCCGCGACTGCCCCTTCCCGCTCCACGCGCACTGGCCCGCTGCACCGTCTGAAGGCGTGGGCTCATCGACGCAAGCTGCTCGCCGCGCTGCTCGAGATGCGCAAGAGCGGACGACGCGAGCGCGATTTCAGTTTGCATTTGACCGAGACGGTCGGCGCAGCCGTTCGCTGGCGCACGTCGCACGAGGTGCTGCGGACCGCTCGCGAGATCATCCGCAGATTGCAAAGCGCGCCGGAGCCCGCGCCCCGCAAAGGCTCACCGTCGATCGTCAGCATTCGCGCGGCGGATGTCGCGCTGCTTGCGAACCGGTTGTCAGCGCCTCTGGCGCTCGATGAAGGCGCGTTGCGCGCGGCAATGCGCATCGCCTCGTTGGAGCCGGCCAGCGCCGAGGCCTTCACGCTGTATCTCGCAATTCTGTGGCTCGCGAACGAGCGCACGATTGCGGACGTGCGCGGCGTTTGCGCGGATCGCATCGTCCTGCACATGACGTGCGCGTCGCGCATCGCGCGCGCCGAGCGCAGCATCGAAAGTTTCGGCACGGTGGCGCTGACGCATCTGAAGCTGATCGGCACGGGCGAGCGCTACACGTTCGATGCGGAGCATCGGCTGCTCGGTGTGCCGAGCCGTGATACCTACGAATGCTTGCCGCAGAAAGTGTTCCAGGCGCTCGCGCTGCTGACGCTAGCATGCGACCCGGCGTGCGTTCTGAAGCTCGATGACGATCATCGACTCGCGGACGCGACGGAAGCAGACCGCCTCCTCGACTATGCCGCGCGCACGACCGATGCCGTGCAGCTCGGTGAAGTGAATCGCACCCCATTACCGTCCGCGCATCATCGCGCCTGGCACTTCGGCAAGTGCGGCAGGGCGCCGATCGGCGCTCAGGTGCTCGAGATGCCGACGCCGGTGAAATGGGCGGCCGGATCGGCCGGCTATGTATTGAATCGCGCGGCGCTGTGGCGCGTGTTGTGGAGCTCGCTCTACTACGCGCGCTGGCTGGACGAGATCGTCTACGAAGACATCGCGCTCGCGGAGGTCGCGACGAAGACCGGCATTCGCATCGTCAAGACCGACATGCGGCCCGCGATCGGCGCGGTCGCGGACTACTAGTTCGCGAACGACAGGGGCGGCAGCGCCGGCAACGGGCACTGCTGCACGCCTGTGTGCTACAGGCGAGTCCGCCAACACCGAGTGGCCGCGGTTCAACCTTGCCAAAAAGAAAGCCCCGCTTGCGCGGGGCTTTCCGGTCCCTTTCAGCCTGAGGGCTGGCAGCCAGGCCGCCAACCGCTCCGCTTTACATTCCCATGCCGCCCATGTCGCCCATGCCCGGGGCGCCGTGCGCATGTTCGGCTTCTTCCTTCGGAGCCTCGGCGATCATCACCTCGGTCGTCAGGAGCAGGCCGGCGACGGAAGCTGCGTTCTGCAGCGCCAGACGCGTGACCTTCGTCGGATCGAGAATGCCGAGCTCGAGCATGTCGCCGTAGTCGCCGGTCGCCGCGTTGTAGCCGTAGGTGCCCTTGCCTTCCTTCACCTTCGCGAGGACGACAGCGGCATCTTCACCGGCGTTCGTGACGATCTGACGCAGCGGCTCTTCGATCGAGCGCGACAGGATGCGAATACCGAAGCTCTGGTCTTCGTTCTTGCCCACGAGCTTCTCGACGGCCTTCTGCGCGCGGATCAGCGCAACGCCACCGCCCGGGACCACGCCTTCCTCGACGGCCGCACGCGTGGCGTGCAGGGCGTCTTCGACGCGAGCCTTCTTCTCTTTCATCTCGACTTCGGTCGCAGCACCGACCTTGATCACGGCGACGCCGCCCGAGAGCTTCGCAACGCGCTCCTGCAGCTTCTCCTTGTCGTAGTCGCTGGTCGCTTCTTCGACCTGCTTGCGGATCTGCTCGACGCGCGCGTTGATCTCGCTCGCCTTGCCTTTGCCGTCGATGACCGTGGTGTTCTCCTTCTCGACGACGATCTTCTTCGCTTCGCCGAGGTCGTTCAGCGTCGCCTTCTCGAGCGACAGGCCGACTTCCTCGGAGATCACGACGCCGCCCGTGAGCACCGCGATGTCCTGCAGCATGGCCTTACGGCGATCGCCGAAGCCAGGCGCCTTGACGGCGGCAACCTTCACGATGCCGCGGATCGTGTTGACGACCAACGTCGCGAGCGCTTCGCCTTCGACGTCTTCGGCCACGATCAGCAGCGGACGGCCAGCCTTCGCGATGCCCTCGAGCAGCGGCAGCATTTCGCGAACGTTGGAGATCTTCTTTTCGTACAGGAGGATGTACGGGTTATCGAGCTCGGCAGTCTGGTTCTGCTGGTTGTTGATGAAGTACGGCGACAGATAGCCGCGGTCGAACTGCATACCCTCGACGACGTCGAGCTCGTTCTGCAGGCCCGAGCCTTCCTCGACCGTGATCACGCCTTCCTTGCCGACCTTTTCCATCGCATCGGCAATCGTCTTGCCGATCGACTCGTCGGAGTTCGCGGAGATCGTGCCGACCTGCGCGATCGCCTTCTGGTCCTTGCAAGGCTTCGACAAGCGCTTCAGCTCTTCGACCGCGGTCGCGACCGCCTGGTCGATGCCGCGCTTGAGGTCCATCGGATTCGCACCGGCGGCGACGGCCTTGAGGCCCTCGCGAACGATCGCCTGCGCGAGCACGGTCGCGGTCGTCGTGCCGTCACCGGCTTCGTCGGAGGTGTTGGAAGCGACTTCCTTCACCATCTGCGCGCCCATGTTCTCGAACTTGTCCTTGAGCTCGATTTCCTTCGCGACCGACACACCGTCCTTCGTGACGGTCGGGGCGCCGAAGCTCTTCTCGAGCACCGCGTTGCGGCCCTTGGGGCCCAGCGTCGCCTTAACGGCATTCGCCAGGATGTTCACGCCCTTGAGCATGCGGGCGCGAGCGTCATCGCTGAAACGTACGTCTTTAGCTGCCATGTGAGTTCAACCTCTAACTTTGAATTCTGGTGGGAACGAAGCGGGTTACTTCTCGATGACGGCCATCACGTCTTCTTCGCGCATGACGAGAAGCTCTTCACCGTCGACCTTCACTTCGGTGCCGCTGTACTTGCCGAAAAGGATGTTGTCGCCGACCTTCACGTCGAGCGGGCGCACTTCGCCGTTCTCGAGGATCTTGCCCTTGCCCACGGCAATGACTTTGCCCTTGATGGGCTTTTCGGTCGCCGAATCCGGAATCACGATGCCGCCCGGGGAAGTGCGTTCTTCCTCGAGGCGCTTGATGATCACGCGATCGTGCAACGGACGAATTTTCAGTTTGTCAGCCATAGCTCAAACCTCGATTGTGAGATCGATAGGATGTGGACACGTTTGAATTCGCGGGGCTGAGTGATCTTCGGCTGGCCTTGGCGCCGCGGCACCGCGACGTCACTGTCCCGTAGCCTCGACTGGCCTTAGCACTCACCCCAAGCGGGTGCTAATAATAGGGAGGCAAAGGTTTATTTCAAGGCCGGAGTTGTGGCCCTTCGGTGACATGGCAGGCACCGACGGCTATCCTCGCGAGCCGCGACGGCAATTGATAACTCCATGAGCCAGCAAGTGATTCTTGCCCTGTCCACCCTCCCCGACGAGCCCGTCGCGGCGCACATTGCGCAAACGTTAGTGGCCGAAAGGCTCGCGACCTGCGTCAACCGGGTGCCCGGCGTTCGCTCGACTTATGTCTGGAACGGCACGGTCCAGGACGAGGGTGAGGTGTTGCTGATCATCAAATCCACGCTGGCTGTCGCGCCCGCTTTGGAGCAGCGGCTCAAGGAACTGCACCCGTACGACCTGCCAGAATTCGTGGTCATCTCGGCGGATGCCGGGAACGAACAATATCTTGATTGGATCAGACGGAACGTGCGTTCCGAAGGCGATCGAGCATGAGCGGATATCGGGCATCGTGGCGACTGTTGTTACTGACGCTGTTGGGGGCGCTCTGCTTTGCGCGCGCCGCCAGCGCCGCGGACAACTTCCTGCCGCCCGAGCAGGCGTACAAGTACTCGACCCGCGTAGACGGCGATCAGCTCGTCGTGACCTGGAAGATCGAGAAGGGCTACTACCTCTATAAGAACAAGCTGGCTGTCGCCGTTGCGACGGCGACCGGCGCCCCTGCCCCCGCGGAGCGCGGGGAGGATGGGAGAGGAGCCTCCCGTTCCGTCACGCTGACTCCCGCCTGGCCGAAGGGCGAGCTGCACAAGGACGAGTTTTTCGGCGAACAGGAGATCTATCGCGGCACGGTCGACATTCCCGTCGCGATGGCCTTCGAGGGCGCGCGTCCCGCGAAGCTGCCGCTCGAGCTCAAGCTCCAAGGCTGCGCCGATGCGGGGCTGTGCTATCCGCCGCTGACGTGGAAGAGCGACGTCGCCCTGCCGGCGGCCAGCGGCCAGAAGCCCAGCTTGCGCTCGCTGTTCACATCGAAAGTGCCGATGACCGCGAGCGACGAGTTCCTGCCGCCCGATCAGGCCTTCAAATTTGGCGCGGCGATGGAGCGCCCCGATTCGGTCGCGCTGACCTGGATCATCGCGGACGGCTACTACCTCTATAAGTCGAGCATCGAGGTCGTGACGGACTCGCCGAACGTGCAGATCGGCGCGCCGATCCTGCCGCAAGGCGAACCCAAGACGGACGAATACTTCGGCAACACCGAGGTCTACCACCAGTTCGCGGAAGCCAGCGTGCCGGTCGCGCGCGCAGCGGGGTCTACCGGAACGATCGACCTCAAGGTGACCTATCAGGGCTGCGCCGAAGGCGGGCTCTGCTACAACCCGATCACGAAGAACGTCGCGCTCGAGCTGCCGCCGACCGACGTCGCGACAACGCTGCCCGCGCAGATCGAACGACCGGCAAGTTCGGGCGCCGCGGAGCCGGTCGCCGAGCAGGATCGCCTCGCCGCGGCGCTGCAAGGCGACAACCTGGTCTACGCGCTCCTGACGTTCTTCGGCGCCGGCCTGCTGTTGTCGCTGACGCCGTGCGTGCTGCCGATGATCCCGATTCTCTCGGGCATCATCGTCGGACAGGGAGAGAACGTGACGCGCGCGCGGAGCTTCTCGCTCGCGTTCACCTATGTGCAGGGCATGGCACTCACCTATGCGGCCGCCGGTGCGATCTTCGTGCTCGCCTTCAAACAAGCGCCGCAGGCATTTTTCCAGCAGCCCTGGATCATCACGCTGATGGTCCTGCTGTTCGTGGCGCTCGCGTTCGCCATGTTCGGCGCGTACACGCTGCAATTGCCGAGCGCACTGCAGACGCGCCTGACCGAAGCGAGCAATCGCCAGAAGTCGGGTACGTACGTCGGCACGTTCATCATGGGCGCGCTGTCCGCGCTCGTCGTGACCGCGTGTGTCGCCCCGGCGATCATCGCGGCGCTGTCCGTCATCAGCCAAAGCCAGCAAGTCTTTCGCGGCGCGGCCGCCTTGTACGCGACCGGGCTCGGCATGGGCGTGCCGTTGCTGATCGTCGGCGCGTCCGCGGGCTCGCTGCTGCCGAGGGTCGGGCCGTGGATGGATACGGTGAAGCAGCTGTTCGGCGTGCTGTTCCTCGGCGTCGCGATCTATCTGCTGCAACCGCTCGTGCCCAAGGCCGTGTCGATGCTGTTGTGGTCGGTGCTCGCGGTCACGGCCGGCTTCTGGATCTTCTCGCTCAAGCAGCGCGACGGCGCGCCGGCCTTCGCGCCGATTCGCGCGGCCGGCCTGATCGCGATGGTGTACGGAATTCTGGTGTTGATCGGCGCGGCTTCCGGCAGCACGGACCCGCTGCGTCCGCTCGATCGCCTGAGCGTCGGCACGAATGCCGGGGGCGGCGGAGCCGCGCACGAGCTGACGTTCTCGCGTATCAAGACCGTAGTCGACCTGACGCAAGCGGTCGCGACGGCCAGCGCGGCGAATCGGCCCGTGATGCTGGATTTCTATGCCGATTGGTGCGTGTCGTGCAAAGAGATGGAGCGGTACACGTTCACCGATCCGGAAGTGCAGGCGCTCCTCGCGAACGTCGTGCTGCTTCAGGCCGATGTGACCGCAAACGATGCCGCCGACCAGGAGCTGCTCAAGCACTTCGGCATCTTCGGCCCGCCGACGATTGCGTTCTTCGGCGCCGACGGCGTCGAGCGCAAGAATTATCGGCTCGTGGGCTTCTCGCCGGCGGAGAAATTCCGCGGCCACGTCGCGGCTGCCCTTGAATAAACGGCTTCATCCGACTCCCCCTCCCCCGCAAAGCGGGGGAGGGTTAGGGGAGGGGGCAGCTCACGGGGGCAGCCCGAGTGGAGTCTTCCGGCAACCGCCCGCTAATCCTTTCCTCACCCATCGAGTATTCGAGCGCGCGGCCGCGCAAGCTAAGATGAGCGGCCGCTAACGCACCGGATCGGAGCATCGCATGAAAGTTTTGACCTACCTCGTCGTTGCGCTCGCCGCGGGCGCCGCCGGATTCGCGATCTACCGTTTCGCGGCCGAGCCGCAGACCGCACCCGGCAGCGAAGCGATCATCACGAGCGACCAAGCGGAGGCGTCCGCAGCACCGAGCGGCGTCCCTGAAGTCCTGCCCGAGTTCTCGCTCGCGGATATCGACGGCAATCAGCGCTCGATTCGCAGCTGGGATGGCAAATCGATGATCGTGAACTTCTGGGCCACCTGGTGCGCGCCCTGCCGCCGCGAGATCCCGCTCCTCAAGGAACTGCAGCACACGCGCGGCGGCGAAGGCTTCCAGGTCGTCGGCGTCGCGGTCGACGTGCGCGAGGAAGTGCTCAAGTACGCGAGCGACATCGGTATCGACTACCCGCTCATCATGGGCGAACAGGACGCGCTGCAGGCGGTCGGCAAGTTCGGGCTCGGCTCCATCGGCTTCCCCTTCACCGTGTTCACGGACAATCAGCATCGCATCGTGCTGACCCATCTGGGCGAACTGCACAAGCCCCAGGCGGACGTGATTCTAGGGGTCATCGCGCGCGTGAACAGCGGCGAGCTGACGCCATCCGCGGGGCGCACGATGGCGGCGATGCAACTCGAACAGCTCGACTTGCCGGAGGCGTAAATCCTCAGCATTCGCAGGGTCGGAACAGCGGTTGCGCGCAGCGAAGCCCCCCGTTTCGTCGTTTTTCCGCATCGCGGCCGAAGTCAGCGGCGATTCGCCTGTGCGGGCGCGCTCGCCGGCAACAATCGCCAAAAATCCGTAAAACTGGTAAAACTCGCGCCCTTCTGCGTCCAAAAAGCGCGCGTGCGACCTCAAAGTAACGCCTCCATGGCTCACCTACTGCTGCTAAACGGCCCGAATTTGAACCTGCTCGGCACGCGTGAGCCGGGGGTCTATGGGGCCGTCACGCTGGAGCAGATCGTCGCGCGCCTCACGCATCTGGCCGCCGAACTGGGCCACCATCTGTCCGCCTTTCAAAGCAACGCCGAGGCGGACCTCATCCAACGCATTCATGAAGCGCCGACGACGCACGTGGCCTTCATCATCTTCAACCCGGCGGCATTCACGCATACGAGCGTCGCGCTGCGCGATGCGCTGCTCGCTGTGAAGATTCCTTTCATCGAGGTGCATCTGTCGAACGTGCACGCTCGCGAGCCGTTTCGGCACCGTTCGTATTTCTCGGACGTGGCCGTCGGCACCATCACCGGCTTGGGCGCCGTCGGGTATGAGCTGGCGCTGCGCGCAGCAGCTCACCACCTCGCGGCACCTCGCAAGTAATCGATAAGAACGACTGGAGATCGCATGGACATCCGCAAAGTAAAAAAACTGATCGAGCTGCTCGAAGAATCCGGCATCGCCGAGATCGAGATCAGCGAAGGGGAAGAATCGGTGCGCATCAGTCGCTATCCGACCGGCGCCGCCGCGGCTCCCGTCGTGCATTACGCGCAAGCGCCTGTCGCACCCGCCCCGCAGATCGCCGCGGCGCCCGCGGCCGCACCGGTGGCAGCGCCCGTCCCCGCCGTTGCAGCGAAGAACGATCACACCGTAACGGCGCCGATGGTCGGCACGTTCTATGCGTCGGCGGCGCCCGGCGCGAAACCCTTCGTCGATATCGGCAGCGAGGTGAACGTCGGCGACACGCTCTGCATCATCGAAGCGATGAAGATGATGAATCAGATCGAATCCGACAAAGCCGGCCGCGTCACCGCGGTGCTCGTGAAGAACGGCGACCCCGTCGAGTTCGGGCAGCCGCTGTTCATCATTGAATGAGACATCATCGATTCAGCACCCAGCCGCTAGCTGCCAGTCACTAGCCAGAATCGCGCCACGCGGCGCGCTGGATACCAACACCAATGCTTGAAAAAGTCGTCATTGCCAATCGCGGCGAGATTGCGCTTCGCATTCTGCGCGCCTGCCGCGAGCTAGGAATCAAGACGGTGGCCGTGCATTCGACCGCCGATTTCAATCAGAAGCACGTGCTGCTCGCGGACGAGTCCGTGTGCATCGGACCGCCGCCGTCGAAAGAAAGCTACCTCAACATGCCGGCGATCATCAGCGCCGCCGAGGTCACGGATTCGGTCGCGATCCATCCGGGCTACGGATTCCTGTCCGAGAACGCGGATTTCGCCGAGCGCGTCGAGAAGAGCGGCTTCATTTTCGTCGGCCCGAAGCCGGAGACGATTCGCATGATGGGCGACAAGGTCTCGGCCATCAAAGTCATGAAGGCGGCGGGCGTGCCGTGCGTGCCCGGATCGGACGGTCCGCTCGGCGCGGATCCCGAAGAGAACATGCGCATCGCGCGCACGCTCGGCTATCCCGTCATCATCAAGGCGGCGGGCGGCGGCGGCGGCCGCGGCATGCGCGTCGTCCACAGCGACGCGACGCTGCAAAACGCGATCAACGTGACGCAGGCCGAAGCGGCCGCCGCGTTCGGCAATCCCGAGGTCTACATGGAAAAGTTCCTCGAGAAGCCGCGCCACATCGAGATCCAGGTGCTGGCCGATCACTACGGCAATGTCGTGCATCTCGGCGAGCGCGATTGCTCGTTGCAGCGCCGGCACCAAAAGGTGATCGAAGAAGCGCCGGCGCCGGGCATCACGCCGAAGCAACGCAAGACGATCGGCGATCGCTGTGTCGCGGCGTGCCGCGATGTCGGCTATCGCGGCGCCGGCACGCTCGAGTTCCTGTACCAGGACGGCGAGTTCTATTTCATCGAGATGAACACGCGCGTGCAGGTGGAGCATCCGGTGACGGAGCTCATCACCGGCATCGACATCGTCAAGGCGCAGCTGCGCGTCGCGGGCGGCGAGCGCCTGCCGTGGTCGCAGAACGACATCAACATTCGCGGTCACGCGATCGAATGCCGCATCAACGCCGAAGATCCGAAGGGCTTCATTCCATCGCCCGGACCGGTGAAGCTGTTCCATGCGCCGGGCGGCCCGGGCATTCGTGTCGACAGCCACTTGTACAGCGGCTACACGGTGCCGCCGTACTACGATTCGATGATCGGCAAAGTCATTGCCTACGGCGAAGACCGCGACACCGCGATCGCGCGCATGAAAAACGCGCTGTCGGAAATGGTGATCGAAGGCATCAAGACGAACATCCCGCTGCACCAGGAGATCTTCAATCACGCCGCGTTCAAGGCGGGCGGATTGGACATCCACTATCTGGAGCGGCGGTTGGGCATCAAATAGCCAGCAGCGGTTGGCGTCCGCCAACCGCTTTCCTCACATGCCCTTCTTGCAACTCACTCTCGCGATCGGCTCGGCGGATCCGGAGCCGTTCGAGGACGCGTTGCTGGCCGCGGGCGCGAGCTCGATCACGCTGGCGGACGCCGCCGACGATCCGGTGCTCGAGCCGGCGCCCGGCACGACGCCGTTGTGGCCCACGGTGCGCGTGAAAGCGCTGTTCGACGCAGGTATGGATCGCGATGCGATCCTGCTGATGTTGTCGCAACAGCTCGGCTCGCTGCCGCCGATCGAAATCGAGCACATCGCGGACCGCGCCTGGGAGCGCGAATGGCTGAAGGATTTTCGCCCGATGCGCTTCGGCCGCCGCTTGTGGGTGTGCCCCGCCGGCATGCGGCCCGCAGCCAGTGAAGGCGCGCCCGTCTTCATCGATCTCGACCCCGGTCTCGCCTTCGGCACCGGCACGCACCCGACGACGGCGCTATGCCTCGAATGGCTCGACGGCGCCGCGCTCGCAGGGAAGACGGTGCTGGATTACGGCTGCGGCTCCGGCGTGCTCGCGATCGCGGCCTTGAAGCTGGGCGCGGCCGCCGCGACCGGCGTCGACATCGATCCACAGGCCATCACCGCGACGAACGACAACGCCCGGCGCAACGCGGTCGCCGACCGTCTCGACGCGTGCACGGTCGACGCGTTCCGCCCGCGGGCGTACGACATCGTGCTCGCGAACATCCTCGCCGAACCGCTCGAGCAGCTCGCCGCGCAGCTTGCACAGCTGGTCGTACCGGGCGGCGCGATCGTGCTGTCGGGACTGTTGCAAGCGCAATCGCCGCGGCTGGCGAGCCTATACGGCACATGGTTTGATATGGACCCTATGGCGACGCGCGACGAATGGGCGCGACTCAGCGGGATCAAGCGCGACGGCCGCGACGCCCGAATGCTGCGGGCGCACGGATCCGCGAGCGCAGCGGGGTAGAACACGATTGCTCACTCAGTGCCCCAATTGCGAGACCACCTTCCGAGTCACGGCGGAGATCCTGCGCGTGGCGGATGGTCAGGTACGCTGCGGGCGCTGTCACACGCAATTCGACGCCCTCGAACGCCTCATCGAAGAAGGCGACTCGAACGCCGCCGACTCCGGCCGCTTTCTGTCGACACCACCACGGAACGAACCTGATTCGATCGAGGTGGATGAGCCCGAGTCCATGGAGGAGATCACCCTCGAGGGCAAGCGGATCGAGATCAGCGGCACCTATCGCGTCGTCGACGCGGAGGGCGACGGCGAGCCGCACCTGCGTCAGGAGCGGGTCGAAGAGTGGGTCGAGATCGAGGACGACCCCGCGACTGAAGAAGTCCAGGACGATGTCGCGCCGGCCGGCCTCGCGACCTACGAGCCGGAGCCGGAACCCGAACCGCTGGAGCCAGCACCGCCGCCGCGCGCGACACGCGCGCCTCTCGGCTCCCGACTCGCGCGTGAGCTCGAGGCGATGAGCGAGCCGGACGAGCCGCCCTTCGTCGTCGCCTCTGCGCCGGCGCGGCGAACGTCAGTGCTGTGGGCGGTGCTCGTCATGCCGCTCGCGCTGTTGTTGGTCGCACAGTTCGTGCACCACCATCGCGCGGAGCTCGCGCGCCATCCGCGGCTCGGCGCGCCGCTGATGAACGTGTATCAAGCGCTTGGCCTGCAGCTCACGCCCGACTGGGACTTGCATGCTTACGGCGTGAAGCAATGGGGTGTCGGCATGGACCCCGCAGCCCCAGGTACGCTGAAAGTTCGCGCGAGCATCACGAACAATGCGCCATACGCGCAACCGCTGCCGCTCTTGAAGCTCGTGCTCGAGGATCGGTGGGGTGACCAGGTGCGCGCTCGCGAATTCGATCCCGCCGAGTATCTCGATCCAGGCCTGGCGCCCGACCGGCTCTTGGGTCCCGCGCAGCAAACGAACGCGACGATTCTGATCGTCGACCCTGGCCCGGATGCCGAGGGATTTCGCTTCGACGTCTGCTTGCGCGGCAAGGCCGGGCCGGTATGCGCGGCGGAAGTTCCCGCACGAAGCCCGTAGCCAGGACGGCTGATGTCGCTGCGCTCGCCGGTTCGTAGGTGCACCGGAGCGCGTTCTTGGCACTCGTCCCCGCACCGGCCGGGACTCACGTCGCCGCGCGTGCGGCGGCCCAAGACAAGCCCGGCCGCGAGCGGTAGCATCGGCGCTCGCGCAAACTCCTGTTTCCTCCGGCGGCTGACTCGCGGCCGCAGTAGCCTTCGATGCGTATCGGTCCTTACACGCTCGCCAACAATCTCGCGCTCGCGCCGATGGCCGGCGTCACCGACTTGCCGTTCCGGCTGTTGTGCCGACGCATGGGCGCGGGCATCGCCGCAGGCGAAATGCTCACGAGCGATGTACGGCTATGGCACACGGAAAAATCTCGTCGACGCATGGATCACAGCGGTGAGCCCGAGCCGCGCGTCGTGCAAATCGCCGGTGGCGATGCGCACATGATGGCGGACGCCGCACGCCGCAACGTCGAGGCCGGCGCGCAGATCATCGACATCAACATGGGCTGCCCCGCGAAAAAGGTTTGCAATAAAGCCGCCGGCTCCGCGCTCATGCGCGACGAGTCGCTCGTGCGCGAGATTCTTGCGGCCGTCGTCGCGGCCGTGCCCGTGCCGGTCACCCTCAAAATGCGCACAGGGTGGGATGCCACGACGCGGAATGCCGTGACGATTGCCCGCATGGCGGAGGATTGCGGCATTCAGGCGCTCGCCGTGCATGGCCGTACGCGCGCGTGTATGTATCAGGGCGACGCCGAGTACGACACGATTCGCGCGGTCAAGCAGGCGGTGTCGATTCCCATTTTCGCCAATGGCGACATCGACTCCCCTCGCAAAGCGCAGCTCGTCCTCGAGCAAACGGGCGCGGACGGCCTGATGATCGGCCGCAGTGCACAAGGTCGGCCGTGGATTTTCAGGGAAATTGCAGCGTATTTGCGCAGCGGTGAACCAGCGCCCGCGCCTTCCGCTGCGGAAGTCCGTGATATCATGCTCGCCCATTTGCGCGACCTGCACGCCTTCTACGGGGAAGAAGCAGGTGTCCGGGTCGCGCGCAAACACGTCGATTGGTATGCGAAGGGTCATCCATCAGGACACGCTCTCCGCCATGCCGTGATGCAGGCGAACGATGCGGTCACGCAACTCGAGCGAGCGAAAGAATATTTCGAAGCGCTCGAGGCCGCCTCGTCGCTCTCGAACGCGGCGTGATCAGAACAGCGCGGCTCGCCGAGGCGCGCCCGGTTGACGATCGATTTGGCGGAGTGCCGATGGCCACAAAGAAAAGAACGCGAGCTCGCAAGGAGCCGTTGGCGCGCACCTCGACGCGGGCGGTGCCGCTTCGCGCGCTGTGCGCCGAAGCGCTCGACTCGTACTTCGCCACCCTCAATGGTCACAAGCCCGGGCATCTGTACGACCTCGTCATGCGCGAAGTCGAGGAGCCGCTGTTCAAGGCCGTGCTCGACTATGTCGAGGGCAACCAGAGCCGCGCCGCCGACATCCTCGGCATCAATCGCGGCACGTTGCGCAAGAAACTGAAGACTTACGGGCTCGCGCAATAGCGCGAGCGAATGCCGGGGCCGCGCTCGCGCCTCGCCCCGCGACGACTCACTCTCACTCATCTCCCATCACGCACATGCCCATCCGCCGCGCACTCTTGAGCGTTTCCAACAAAGACGGCCTCGTCGAATTCGCCCGCGCTCTGCACGAACGCGGCATCGCGATCCTGTCGACCGGAGGAACCGCGACGCTGCTCGAGCAGCAAAACATCCCGGTCACGCAGGTGTCCGCGCACACCGGGTTTCCGGAGATCATGGACGGCCGCGTGAAGACGCTGCATCCGAAGATCCACGGCGGCTTGCTCGGCCGTCGCGATATCGACGACGCCGTCATGCAGTCGCACGGCATCGAGCCGATCGATCTCGTCGTCGTGAATCTGTATCCGTTCGCGGCGACCATCGCGAAGCCGGATTGCACGTATGAAGATGCCATCGAGAACATCGATATCGGCGGACCGGCCATGGTGCGCGCGGCCGCGAAGAATCACGATCGCGTGACGGTCATCGTCGATCCGTCGGACTACGCGAGCGTGCTCGCGGAACTGGGCGCGAACGCGGGTGAGGTATCGCTCGAGCGCCGCAAGAAGCTGGCCGCGAAGGCCTACGCGCACACGGCGAGCTACGACTCCGCCGTCGCGAGCTATCTCGGCCGCGTCACCGAAGGCGCCGCTGCGGAATATCCCGAAGCGCTCGCACTGCATTTCCGCAAGCGCCTCGACCTGCGCTACGGCGAAAACCCGCATCAGACCGCTGCGTTCTACACCGTCCCCGACTCGCCCGGCGCGAGCATCGGCACGGCGACGCAGCTGCAGGGCAAGATGCTGTCGTACAACAACGTCGCCGACGGCGACACCGCGTTCGAATGCGTCCGGCAGTTCGCGGAGCCCGCGTGCGTGATCGTCAAGCATGCGAATCCGTGCGGGGTGGCCGTCGCGAGCGACATTCTCGCGGCGTACGACCGCGCGTACAGCACCGACAAGACCTCCGCGTTCGGCGGCATCATCGCGTTCAATCGGCCGCTGACGGCGGCAACGGCGCGCGCGATCGTCGAACGGCAGTTCGTCGAGCTGATCATCGCGCCGGAAGTTGCGCCCGAGGCGCTCGAGATCTGCGCGCGCAAGGAGAACGTGCGCGTACTCGCGACCGGCCCGATCAAGCCGACGAACATTCGCCACGAGTACCGCAGCGTGAATGGCGGGCTGCTCGTGCAGATGCGCGACGAAGGCGTCATCACGAAGGCCGATCTGAAGGTCGTGACGAAGCGCCGCCCGACGGAGGCGGAGCTCGACGACCTGTTGTTCGCATGGCAAGTCTGCAAGTACGTGAAATCGAACGCGATCATCTACGTGAAAGACAGGATGACGATCGGCGTCGGCGCCGGACAGATGAGCCGTGTCGTGTCCTCGCGCATCGCCGCGATGAAGGCGAAGGACGAAGGCTTCACCGTCAGCGGCGCAGTCATGGCATCGGATGCATTCTTCCCGTTCCGCGATGGCCTCGATGTCGCCGCCGAGTACGGCATCAAGGCGGTGATCCAGCCAGGCGGTTCCATGCGCGATCAGGAAGTGATCGCCGCCGCGGACGAGCACGGCATCGCGATGGTGCTGACCGGAATGCGGCATTTCAGACACTAGTCCGCGGCGACTGGTTTGTTCACTGGAGCACTCGTGAAAGTCCTCATCATCGGTTCCGGCGGCCGCGAGCATGCGTTCGCCTGGAAGGTCGCCCAATCGCCGCGCGTCGCGACGGTGTTCGTCGCGCCCGGTAACGCCGGCACGGCACGCGAGCCCGGCGTGACGAACGTCGACATCGCGGCCGAAGACATTGCAGGCCTGCTCGAATTCGCGCAGCGCGAGCGCATCGATCTGACGATCGTCGGGCCCGAGGCGCCGCTCGTGCTCGGTGTCGTGGACGCATTCCAGGCCGCCGGCCTGCGCTGCTTCGGACCGAGCAAGGCGGCGGCGCGGCTGGAAGGCTCGAAGGCCTTCACGAAGGATTTCCTGAAGCGTCACGGCATTCCCACGGCAGCGTACGCGACATTCACGCGCTCGAGCTTCGATCCCGAGTGGGTGCGCCGGCAGCGCGCCCCGCTCGTCGTCAAAGCCGACGGCCTCGCCGCGGGCAAGGGCGTCGTCATCTGCGACACCGTCGAGAGCGCGATCGAAAGCGCGCGCGGCATGTTCGACGGCCGCTTCGGGCCGGCGGGCGATACGGTCGTCATCGAGGAGTTCCTGCACGGCGAAGAAGCGAGCTTCATCGCGATCGTGTCCGGTACCGACATCCTGCCGCTCGCGACCTCGCAGGATCACAAGCGTCGCGACGATGCCGATCAAGGCCCGAACACGGGCGGCATGGGCGCGTATTCGCCGGCGCCGGTCGTCACGGACGCGATGCACGCGCGCATCATGAGCGAGGTGATGGAGCCGACGGTGCGCGGGCTCGCCGCCGACGGCACGCACTATCTCGGGTTTCTATACGCGGGCATCATGATCGCGCCCGACGGCACGCCGAACGTGCTCGAATTCAATTGCCGCTTCGGCGATCCCGAAACCCAGCCGATCATGATGCGGCTCGAGTCGGATCTCGTGGATCTGTGCGAGGCCGCGATCGAGCAACGACTTGCCGGCGTGACGGCCCATTGGGACTCGCGCGCCGCGCTCGGCGTCGTGCTCGCGGCCGCGGGCTATCCCGACGCCGTCCGCAAGGGCGATGCGATCGCAGGGCTCGACGCCGCGGCTCGGCTCCCAGGCAAGGTCTTCCACGCTGGAACGAAGCTCGCAGGCGACGTCGTCGTCACGAACGGCGGGCGCGTGCTGTGCGCCGTCGGCCTCGGCGACTCCGTGCAGGCAGCGCAACGCGCGGCGTATGCGCTCGCGGATGAGATCAAATGGGAAGGCGTCCACTACCGGCGCGACATCGGCTATCGCGCGATCGAACGCGAGCAGCAGCAGCGCTGAGGCTCCGTCGCGGCGTCAGGTGCCAGCGGACCGCGACTGCCTGACGTCGACCTCGAAGACCACCCTCACCTTGCCTTCCGAGGCGTCGAACTCCCGTTCGATGCCTTCCTTGCTCGGCAGCGAGTCTGCCAATGCCTGCAGGTCGGGTTTGGGAATCGTGATCCAGATGCCGGTAGGATCGCTTTCGAGCTGCCAGCCGCCGATCGCCCCCGGCCACACGTTCGCTTTGAATACGTGATTGCGCGGCAGCGGCACTTCGAGCACGACCGCCCGGCCGCTCAGCAAGCGATCGAGCTCCGCCCGCGAGACGCGGCACCGCACGGCGTCGCTTGAGAACTTGATGTTCAATCGTCGTCGACGATGATGACCGCGGCGTGCGCCTGCTCGCCGATTGCCGGCCCGCCATCGACGGCCTCGAGCTCGACCAGGAACAACTCGGTGTTTTCGACGACGACATCCGAGACGAGCGGAATCGAGATCGTCGCGGTGCGGGCGCCCGCCGGAATCTCGTCGATGTCCGGACCGATCGCCGCGTAATCGCTGCCCGCCTCGGCCGAGTTCGGACGCAACTGCCACCGGAATCGCGCTGCGCCGCGTGTCGAGCCGTTGCGGCGCACCGTCAGCGTGACCATGCCGTCGCTTTCGGTCACGACATACGTGTCCTTGTCGAACTCGATGCTCGGCGTGCGGGAGGCCGCTCGCGGCGCGCCCTCTGTGCTGACCGCTTGCGCCGTGGTCTCGGGCGCTGGGCTGGTTGGCGCCGATTCGGCAGGCTGCGTCCGCGAACCGTTGGCATTCGACGTCGTCGACGCGGGTGGCGGATCGGCGGTCGCGGCGACGATGGCCCCGGTCGGCAGTTTCTTTGCCGACTCCTGTTCCGGCGGCGCACTCGGCGCAGCGCCCACCGTCGAGGGCGCGGGCGGGACGATCGCTTGCTGGGGCGGCATCGTCGCGACGGGCGCCGGCCTTTCCGCGTCGACTTCCGCCGGCGCGGCGACCGGGCTCACGCGCGACGGCTCGATGAATCGCGGCAATTGCCACCAGGCGAGCGCGCCAGCGCCCGCGACGAGCACGATGGCGAGCAACACGCCCTTGCCGCGCCCGAAGGGGTTGTCGAGCCCCGATTGCGACATCACGGGGATGTGCTGAGGCGCGTCTGCGCACCCCAGCGCGATCAACAGCTCACCGACGTCGATCCGGCGCTCGTCGCGGCTCCAATTCAACGCGAGCTGTAACGCCTGCCACTGCCGCACGCTGAGGCCGGCGATCTTTTGCGGCGATCGTCCATGCGCCCGGGCGAGCGGCGCGGATCGGCCGCCATAGGGATGGCGGCCTGACAGGAGCTCATAGGCGATGCAGGCGAGGCTGTACACATCGTCGCGCGGCTGGGGCTCGGCGCCGCTCACTCGCTCCGCGCTTGCATACGCGGCGGTCGAGCTCGCGTTCGCGCCGTCGACGCTCGGCTCGCCCCCGCCCCACTGGTCCAGCCGGTGCGAGCGCGCGAAACCGAAGTCCTGAACCTTCACGTCCCCGCTCGTCGTCAGCACGACGACCGCGGGTTTCAAATCGCCATGCGCCAGGTGGCGCTGATGGGCATGCATGAGCGCCGAGCCAACCGCACCGATGACCGTCAGCGCGCGCTCGCGGGACATTGGCTTGCCTGCGAGTCGCTGCATGACGCTCGTCAGCGGCTCACCATCCAGCAGCTCCATGACGACGAAGTACACGTCGTGATGGCGATCGAGATCGAAGACGGATGCGATGTTGGGGTGCGAGAGCGATTGCGCCTCGTACGCTTCGCGCTCGAGGTCC
>JAEYXD010000056.1 GCA_023428645.1 Pseudomonadota bacterium | reverse complement strand
GCTTGCATCTGTGCCGTCGCATCTCCACCATGCGCGCCGGAGTCGGCCAGGCAATCGCTGCGCGCAAGCGTGGAGGAAAGTCCGGGCTCCTAGGGCAAGGCGCCAGGTAACGCCTGGGGGACGCGAGTCCACGGAAAGTGCAACAGAAAGCAAACCGCCAACCTTCGTTCGCAAGAACGAAGGCGGTAAGGGTGAAAGGGTGCGGTAAGAGCGCACCGCGTCGGTGGTAACACTCGACGGCACGGCAAACCCCGCCTGGAGCAAGACCAAATAGGGAAGCACGCGGCTAGGTCCTCGGACCTGGCCGCACATGTGGCCCACATAGGCTTCCGGGTAGGTCGCTCGAGATGCGCGGCGACGCGCATCCCAGATGAATGATTGCCCACGACAGAACCCGGCTTACCGGCCGACTCCTCTCCCTTCTCGCTCACGCCACGCGTCGACGTGAACGTCGCGCTGTGCCCGTCGCATGCCGCGATTTCCTGGCGCGTCCCGAAACATCCCGATTATTCATTTTATCGACACAATGCCGACATGTTTCGCCGAAATGACGCGAGATCATCAAGTTAAATGGAACTAGAGCGGTGGGTGGTCGGCGCTGGCGATTGCCCCCTGTCGGATCACTCTCGCTCGTTGATGGTGCGCGAGCTTGCGCGAGGCGGTGCGACGCCTGGCGGCAGCGGGTTGCAGGCGTGGGGAATCTGTGCATACACCGCTACATCAACAAGTGCTGCTAACTCCTTGATCTCAATTGAGAGCCGCCTGCGAACGTCATGGTGGCTGGATATCCGGACAGCTAAGTCACTGTCGCCAAAAGGGAAATTCCGCAGATTTTTTTGACTTGCACGGGCTCCAGAACCAATATCGCGCACAGGTGGGAAATTGTGGGAATGAATGGGGAATAGCGGCATAACAGGCCACGAAAACCCCAATCTATGAGTCCGAAATGTTCCGTGGTGCAACAAAGGTCACGCTCGATGCGAAGGGGCGGCTCGCCATGCCGACCCGTTATCGCGAGCGCATCTTTGAGCGCTCGAACGGCCGGCTCATCGCGACCGTCGATCGATCCGATCCCTGTCTGCTGATCTACCCGCTTCCCGAATGGGAAGAGATCGAGCTGAAGCTCAAGCGGCTGCCGACGTTGAACCCCGTCGCGCGGCGCCTGCAGCGCTTGATGATCGGTCACGCGACGGACCTCGAGCTCGATGGCAGCGGTCGCATCCTCGTTCCCCCGAGCCTGCGCGAGTACGCGAAGTTGTCGAAGTCGGCCATGTTGATCGGTCAAGGCAGCCGCTTCGAGCTGTGGGACGAGGCGCAGTGGAATGAGAGTCGCGAGCAGTGGCTCGCGGCTGACGAGCCCGCGGAGGAGTTGCCGCCAGAGCTCGCGAACCTGTCGCTGTAGTTCGCGCTCATGGCAGGGCAACACACACCGGTGCTTCTCGATGAAGTGCTGGACGCGCTCGATGTTCGACAGAACGGTTGCTATCTCGATGCAACCTTCGGCCGCGGCGGCCATACGGCGGCGATTCTGGAGCGAGTAGGCAAGGAGGGCAGGGTGATGGCAATCGATCGGGATCCGGAGGCGATCCGGGCCGGTCGCGAACGTTTTGGAACCGATCCTCGATTGACGCTCGTGAGTAGCCCATTTTCCCAATTGCTGTCGATCGCGAACGAGCTCGGTTGGACCGAAAAGCTCGACGGCGTCCTGCTCGATCTCGGCGTCTCGTCGCCGCAGCTCGACGATGCGGCGCGCGGCTTCAGCTTCTCGCAGGACGGCCCGCTCGACATGCGCATGAACAACGCAGCCGGCATGACCGCGGCCGACTGGCTCGCGCGCGCGCCGGAGACGGAAATCGCGCGCGTCATTCGCGAATACGGCGAGGAGCGCTTCGCCAAGCGCATCGCCAACGCGATCGTCGCGCGGCGCCACGCCGAGCCGATCACGCGCACCAAGGATCTCGCCGAGATCGTCGCCGCGGCCGTGCGTACGCGCGAGCCCGGCAAGCATCCGGCAACCCGCACGTTCCAGGCCATTCGCATCCACGTGAATCGCGAGCTCGAGGAAATTACCGCGGCGCTCGACGGCGCGCTCGCCGCCCTCGCGCCGGGCGGGCGGCTCGCCGTGATCAGCTTTCATTCGCTCGAAGACACGCTCGTCAAGCGCTTCATGCAACGCCACTCGCAAGAGGATCCGATGTACGCGGGCCTGCCCGAAGTGCCGGCGCACGCGCGTGCGAAGCTGCGGCGTATCGGCAAGGCCGTGCATCCGGGCGCGGCGGAAGTGGCGCGCAACCCGCGTGCGCGCAGCGCGATCATGCGCGTCGCCGAGAGGCTGGCGGCATGAGCTCGGAGCTGCGTGTCGGCATGTTCCTCGTGTGGGCGGGGTTGTTCGCGTCCGCGCTCGGTGTCGTCTGGAGCATTCACCAGACGCGCTCGCTGTTCATCGAACTGCAAGGGCTGCACGCGGAGCGCGACCGGCTCGACATCGAGTGGAGCCAGCTCAAGATCGAGCAAAGCGCATGGGCGACGCACGGCCGCGTCGAGCAAACGGCGCGCACGGGCTTGAACATGGTCATTCCCAAGCCCGAAGAAGTGCAGCTGGTGCAGCCATGATCGGCGGCGCGAATCTTCGTCCCGAGAAGCGCGCGTTCTCGCCCGAGCAATATCGCGCGCGCATGCGTCTCGTCGTGGGCTCGATGCTGTTGATCGGCGTCGGCCTCGTCGCGCGTGCGGTCGATTTGCAGCTGCTCGACGAGGGTTTTCTCGAAGGTCAGGGCGATGCGCGCTTCACGCGCGTCGCGACGCTCTACGCCAACCGCGGCAACATCTACGACCGCAACGGCGAGGCGCTGGCCGCGAGCATGCCGGTCGACACCGTGTGGGCCGTGCCGCGCGAGGTGATGAAGGCCGCCGATCAGATCGGCCCGCTCGCCGAGGCGCTGAATCGCCAGGAGTCCTGGCTCAAGCAGGTGCTGACGAGCAACCTCGAGCGCGACTTCCTCTATCTCGTGCGGCACATGCGGCCGAGCGACGCGGCGCAGGTCAAGGCGCTGAAGATTCCTGGCATCTATCTGCAGCGTGAGTACACGCGCTTCTATCCGGCGGGCGAAGTCACGGGTCATCTGCTCGGCTTCACGAAGAAGTACGAAGACATCGGTCAGGAAGGACTCGAGCTCGCGTTCGATCGTTGGCTCGGCGCCGAAGTCGGCAAGAAGCGCATCATCCAGGACCGCTACGGACGCGTCGTGCAGGACGTCGAGAGCATCCGCGCGCCGCGGCCCGGCTCGCACCTGGTCACCAGCATCGACCTGCGCATTCAATATCTCGCCTATCGCGAGCTGAAGGCCGCCGTGATCGAGCATCGCGCGAAGGCCGCGTCGCTGATCGTGCTCGACATCGAGACCGGCGAGATCCTCGCGATGGTGAATCAGCCGTCGTACAACCCGAATGATCGCGAGCAAGTCGCGCCGTCGCGTTATCGCAATCGCGCGGCGACCGACATCTTCGAGCCGGGCTCGAGCATCAAGCCGTTCGTCGCGGCCGCGGGTCTCGCCTCCGGGCGCTTCCACGGCAACACGATCATCGACACCTCGCCCGGCTATGCGACCGTCGGCGTCCATCGCATCGCGGACACTCGCAATTTAGGCCCGATCTCGCTCACGACCGTGCTCGCGAAATCGAGCAACGTCGGCATGACGAAGATGGCGCTGACGCTGCCGCCCGAGTCGATGCGCTCGACGCTGACGGCGTTCGGCTTCGGCCAGGTCACCGGCAGTGGTTTTCCCGGCGAGTCCGCCGGCATGCTGAACGACGCCGTCCATTGGAAGCGCATCGGCCAGGCGACGATTTCATACGGCTACGGCCTGTCCGTGACGCCCTTACAGCTTGCGCACGCCTACGCGACCCTCGGCTCCGGTGGCATCAAGCGGCCGGTGACGCTGCGGCGAGTCGATGAGCCCGTCGCCGGCGAGCGCGTGCTCGACGAGCGCGTCGCGCGCGAGCTGTTGGAGATGATGGAGAGCGTCGTGTCGTCGCAGGAAGGCACTGGCAAGCGCGCGGCGCTCACCGGCTTTCGGGTCGCTGGCAAGACCGGCACGGCGTGGAAGGCCGCGGCCGGCGGCTACGGCACGCAGGATTCCCGCAAATACATCGTGACGTTCGGCGGTGTCGTGCCGGCCAGCCGGCCGCGCCTGGCGGCAATCGTCGTCGTCGATGAGCCGAGCGGCGAGCATTACTACGCGGGCGATGTCGCCGCGCCCGTTTTCGCGAATGTCATGGCTGGCGCATTGCGCCTGCTCGGCGTTCCTCCCGATGGGCTCGAGCGTTTACCGAACACGATGCTCGTCGATCGATTGCCCACGCACATTCGCAAGTGATGAACGGATTCACTACATCGAGGCGAACCGCCGTGACCGACGCCCACATCGCACCGACCCAGAGCCTGCGAGCCTTGCTTGCGGGCCTGACCTCGGCCGCGATTGCGGATGTCGAGGTCACCGACTTGAGCCTGGACAGCCGGCGCATGCGCGCGGGCGGCGCCTTCTTCGCGCTGCCGGGCACGCGTGCTCACGGGCTTGCGTACGCGAATCAGGCGATCGCGAACGGTGCGACCGTCGTGTTGTGGGAGCCGGCGATGGGTGTCGTCGTGCCGACGTTTCCCGCGCACGTCACCGCGCTCGCGATTCCTTCCCTCACGGCGCTGCTCGGTACGATCGCGGACCGATTCTTTGGTGAGCCGTCGAAGTCGGTGTCGATCGCCGCGGTCACGGGAACGAACGGCAAGACGACGAGCGCCTACGTGATCGCGCAAGCGTTCGCAAATCTCGGACGTACGGCCGCGTACGCGGGCACGCTCGGCTACGGGCCGGTCGGCGCGATCAAGTCCGGCACGCACACGACACCGGACGCGGTGACGGTGCAGCGGCAGCTCGCCGAGCTGCGCGAGGGCGGCTGCGAGCATCTCGGCATGGAAGTGTCCTCGCACGCGCTCGATCAGCATCGTGTCGCCGGCGTGCGCTTTCATACGGCGCTGTTCACGAATCTCACGCACGATCACCTCGACTACCACGGCACGTTCGAGGCGTATGGCGCCGCCAAGGCCCGCTTGTTCGATGGGCCCGAGCTGCGCCACGCCGTCATCAATGTCGACGATGCATTCGGTCGAACGCTTGCGTTCGGGCGTCATCACGATGCGCTGCTCACGGCCGTGAGCTCGCGTGCGCAGCCGGACGCGAGCGGGCCGGGGCTGCGCAGCGTGTTCGCGGAGCGCATCACGGCCACCGCGACGGGATTGCAGATCAAGGTGAACGGCAGCTGGGGCGCCGGCATCCTGAACTCGCGCTTCATCGGCGCCTTCAATGTCGACAACGTGCTCGGCGCGCTCGGCGTGCTGCTCGGGTACGACGTGCCGCTCGCGGAGGCGATCGACGCCCTCGAGCGCTGCGCGCCGCCGCCGGGCCGCATGGAAACGTTCAGCGCTTCCGCAATGCCGCTGGCGGTCGTCGATTACGCGCACACGCCGGATGCGCTCGAAAAGGCGCTCGCGGCCGTTCGCCGCCACTGCGCCGGCAAGCTGACCTGCGTGTTTGGCTGCGGCGGCGATCGCGATGCCGCCAAGCGCCCGGTGATGGGTGCGATCGCCGAGCGGCTCGCCGACCGCGTGATCGTCACCGACGACAATCCGCGCACCGAGGATGGCGACGCGATCGTCGCGGACATCCTGAATGGCATGAAGTCGGCGGACCGCGTGCTGATCGAGCGCGATCGCGCGGTTGCCATCGAGCGTGCGATTCGCGAGGCAGGCGCGAACGATGCCGTCCTCATTGCCGGCAAGGGGCACGAGGACTATCAGATCGTCGGCCTGGTCAGCCGCTACTTCAGCGATCGCGACGTCGTCAACGCCGTATTGCGGGGGCGCGCATGAGCACGATGCGACTTGCGTCTCTGGCGGGCATCGCGGGCGGCCGGCTGGTCGGCGAGGATCGTGAATTCACGAGCGTCTCGACCGACACGCGCACGCTCGCGCCGGGCGCGCTCTTCGTCGCGCTGACCGGGCCGAATTTCGACGGTCACGATTTCGTCGCGGCCGCGGCGGAGCGCCGCGCCGCGGCCGCGCTCGTCGCCAGGCCGCTGCCGATCGCGATCGCGCAGGTCGTCGTCGCGGACCCGCTCGCGGCGCTGTCGGCGTTCGCGCGCGAATGGCGGCGGCAGTTTTCCGTCCCGGTCATCGGCGTGACCGGCAGCAACGGCAAGACGACGACGAAGGAAATCATCGGCGCCATTCTGTCGCGTCTAGGTCCGTGCCTGATCACGCGGGGCAATCTGAACAATCACATCGGTGTGCCGCTGATGCTGCTCGAGATGAATGCGAGCCACCGTTATGCCGTCATCGAGATGGGCGCGAATCATCTCGGTGAGATCGCGCATCTCGCGAGCATCGCAGAGCCGACGATCGGCATCGTCACGAACGCCGGCGCGGCGCATCTCGAAGGTTTCGGCAGCCTCGACGGTGTCGCGAGCGGGAAGGGCGAATTGTTTCGAGCGCTGCCGCCGCAGGGTGTCGCGGTGATCAACGCGGATGACAAGTATTCGGCGCAGTGGCGCGACAACCGCGGCGCGGACAGCGTGTTCACGTTCGGGTTCGAGCAGCGCGCGGATTTCATGGCGCACAAGGTGAATGCGAGCGGCGGTCAGGACGGCTTCAAGATCGACTTCGAGCTCGTCACACCGTTCGGCACGAAGGCGGCGACGCTCGGGCTCGGTGGGCTGCACAACCTGCGCAATGCGTTGGGCGCCGCGGCGGTCGCCGCGGCGGCTGGCGCGTCGCTCGACGATCTCGTGGCGGGTCTGGCGCAAGTGCGCGCGGTCGCGGGAAGGCTGGAGCTCAAGCCGGCATTGCACGGCGCGTTTCTGGTCGACGACTCGTACAACGCGAACCCAAGCTCGCTGAAGGCGGGGCTCGATGCGTTCAAGAGCTTCAGCGGCGAACGCTGGCTGATTCTCGGCGACATGATGGAGCTCGGCGACAGTGCCGACGAGCTGCACGCGGAAGTCGGCCGGTATGCGAAGGAAGCGGGCATCGCGCGCCTGTTCGCGATCGGCAAGCACTCGCATTTCGCAGTGGAGGCGTTCGGCAAGGGTGCCCGCTGGTTCGCCGATATGGACGCGCTGACCGCGGAGGCGGGCAGCGCGCTCGCGCCGGGCGTTGCCGTGCTCATCAAGGGCTCGCGCTCGAACCGACTCGAGCGAGTGACACACGCGCTCGCGGCGAATCCGCAGCAGGTGAGCGATGGACACTGAACCCTTGCGGACCCGAAACAAAGATCAGCGCGCTACGCGTCCGGTCCCGGCCCGTTGCCCGCGGGACGCGACGTGGCTGCACATCGTGCGCCCTTTCACCCCACCCCTCTTCCTGCGGGAGAGGGAGGTCATGGCCTAAATGCTGCTTTATCTGTCCAACGTTCTCACGGAATGGGCGTCCTTTTTTCGCCTGTTCAATTACCTCACGTTCCGCGCGATTCTCGCGGCGCTCACCGCGCTCATCCTGTCGCTGCTGATCGGGCCGCGCATGATCGCGGCGTTCTCGAAATATCAAATCGGTCAGCGTGTGCGTGACGATGGGCCGAAGTCGCATCTGCCCAAGGCCGGCACGCCCACGATGGGCGGCGCACTCATTCTCGTCGCAATTACCGTGAGCACGCTGTTCTGGGCGGATCTCACGAATCGCTTCGTCTGGATCGCGCTGCTCGTCACGCTCGCCTTCGGGCTCGTCGGCTTCTGGGACGATTATCTGAAGCTCGTCGTCGGCAACAGCCGCGGGCTCATCGCGCGCTACAAATATTTCTGGCAGTCGGTCGCGGCGCTCGGCTGCGCCATCGCCCTGTATCTCACCGCGAAGACACCCGCGGAGACCGCGCTGTTCGTGCCCCTCTTCAAGACGGTCGCGATTCCGCTGGGGCTCGGCTACGTGTTCCTCACCTATTTCGTGCTCGTCGGAACGAGCAACGCGGTGAATCTCACGGACGGTCTGGACGGGTTGGCAATCATGCCGGCGGTGCTCGTCGGCGGGGCGTTGGGAGTCTTTGCATATGCAACAGGCAATTCGGTCTTCTCGAATTATCTCGGCATTCCGTTCATCGAGGGCACCGGTGAAATACTGGTGTTCTGCGCGACGCTGGTCGGGGCAGGCCTCGGGTTTCTTTGGTTCAACACCTACCCGGCCCAAGTGTTCATGGGTGACATTGGCGCTCTCGCGCTGGGTGCGGCACTAGGCATCGTCGCCGTCATCGTGCGCCAGGAGATCGTGCTGTTCGTCATGGGCGGCGTCTTCGTCATGGAGACGGTCTCCGTGATGCTGCAGGTCGCGTCCTTCAAGCTGACCGGCAAGCGCATCTTCCGCATGGCGCCGATTCATCATCACTTCGAGCTCAAGGGCTGGGCCGAGCCGAAGGTCATCGTGCGGTTCTGGATCATCTCCGTGATCCTCGTGCTCGTCGGTCTCGCGACGCTGAAGGTGCGCTGACGATGACGCCGCGATCGAACACGCACCTGTCGAACGTCGCGAGCGCCGGACGCACGATCGTCGTCGGCCTCGGGCGCACGGGGTTGTCGTGCGCGCGTCATTTGCACGCGCGCGGCATCCGATTCGCCGTCACCGACAGCCGCGCCGCGCCGCCCGAAGCGCAGGCGTTGCGCGAGCTCGGTGCGGACATCGACATGCGCTTTGGCGGCTTCGATCAATCGCTGCTCGATGGCGCGACGCAGGTAGTCGCATCGCCTGGCGTATCGCTCGACGAGCCGTTCCTGCAGGCCGCCGCGGCGCGCGGCATCGCGATCGTCGGCGACATCGAGCTGTTCGTGCGCGAAGCTCAGGCGCCGATCGCGGCGATCACCGGCACGAACGGCAAGAGCACAGTGACGACGCTCGTCGCGCTCATGGCGAATGCGGCCGGTCGGCGCGCGATCGCCGCGGGCAACCTCGGTCGGCCCGTGCTCGAGTTGCTCGATGAGCCCGCGCCGGGTGGGAGCCCAAGTGCCGGGGGGGCATCCGCGAAAGAGCCGCCACATATATATGTGTTGGAG
>JAEYXD010000111.1 GCA_023428645.1 Pseudomonadota bacterium | reverse complement strand
GGGCTGTCGCTCGGTTCCACCGTGAATTCCGCGGTGGCCGCGAATGCAGAGTTTCGATGGGATTTGCCCGCCGGTTTCCATGCACCTGTCGCGCCGCCTGACAACCCCATGTCGGTGGAGAAGGTTGACTTGGGTCGGCGACTCTTCTTCGATCCAGTTCTCTCCGCGACCGGGAACATATCATGCGCGAGCTGCCATGATCCGCGGAGGTCGTTCACGGATGGCAACACAGTCTCGGTCGGCGCAACGGGGGTGAGCGGGCGGCGAAATGCCATGTCCTTGACCAACGTCGCGTATGCGCAGCAACTTACCTGGGCAGATCCATCACTGGTGACACTTGAGCAGCAGGCGCTGGTGCCGCTGCTTGGAAGCCAACCGATCGAGATGGGTTTCCAGCTGCGCGAGCAGGAGATCCTGAGCGCGCTTCGTCAAGACCAAAGCTACGCCGCTGCCTTTGCAGGAGCGTTTCCGAGCGAGCTGGAGCCGATTTCCGTATCGACCATTGTCAAGGCAATCGCCGCCTTTGAGCGCACCCTTCTATCGGGAAACTCCCCTTATGACCGCTATGTGCGTGGCGACGAGGGCGCACTCTCCGAATCAGCAAGACGCGGCATGGAGTTGTTCTTCTCGGAGCGGCTTGCCTGCAGCCAGTGTCATGCGGGCATGAATTTCAGTGGACCCATGATCCCGCCGAGTTCGCGCACGGCCGAAAGCGATTTCACCGGCTACGCCAACAACGGTTTGTACGACGTGGACGGAAGAGGAAGCTACAAACCATCGAATATTGGACTGAAGGAAATCACTGGGCGGGATGAGCACATGGGCAAATTCAAGATTCCCAGTTTGCGAAACGTCGCTTTGACAGCGCCATACATGCACGATGGCACGTTCGGGACATTGGAGGGAGTCATCGACCATTACAATCGCGGAGGACTGAGATTTCCGACGTTCAACCCTGTGCGCTCGCAATGGACCGACCCACGAATCAGGCCGCTCGATCTCCGATATCTCGAGAAAGTGGACCTCATCGAGTTCTTGAAGTCACTCACCGATGATGATTTCGGAAAGGAGTTTGCAGATGTGGCCGGACCGGCACCGAAGTCGGCGTACTAGCGCGCGTCGAGAGACTTACCATCGACGGGACCAAGGGACGAAGAAGATCTGACTGGTGAGCTTAATGCACTACGGCTTGGGGCGCTTCGATCACGAGGTCGGAACGCGTAGCTGCGCGCCGAATCTCCAGGCACAGGTGTACCTGTGTCTCCGGAATAATCCGTTGCCCATGTACGCGGAATGGACCGGATGGAACATGGCGCGCCCGGGAGAGAAACGTCAAACTCTTCTGAAGCTGACCGTCGCGACGCTGAAGGAATGGGCCAACATTCGGATCAGAAGCGGTGCGACCCCAACTCAGCGTAGCTCTGCCGGCATCAGTATCAATACGTCCAATGAAAGGCCACAGTTTCGCGATGTTGCGGGCATTGGACGACCCAGCCCCGCCCACCATCCGCGAGCAACGCGGGGACTCCATGGCAGGCATCGATTTGAAAGATCGGCCGCATCGCTTCGTGACACACCGGGCACTCATGGCGTTCGACATTCTGTTGCCAAGCGGGCCAGCCAAGCAGCTTGTCTCCTTCGAGCGGGTTGTCGATCCGCATCAAGCCCTGCTCGTCTGAAAGAGTAACGCCCAGGGTTCTCAACTCGGGACCGCTCGGAAAATCCAACCTGCGCGTCCATCCGACGATGTGTTGCTCGTCGTAAAGCTCGGGATCAGGGAGTTCGCTGTAGGCAGACGGACCGGCCGGGCCACAGATTCTCACCAGCGCGGCGTTCGAGAATGTTTCGTACGACTGACACATGCCTTCGTGAGCTGTTTCATACGTGCATACGAATACCTGCAGCAATCCATCGAAGTACTCGCGAGCCTCCTCTGGCAACTCAGCACTATTCAGCTGTAGAAAGAGGTTCATGTAGCTGTCGCACTGCCCGCATCTCGGCCACGAATCATCAGCGCCTAACCAAGGGATGCCACCGAGCTTCGAGGACGTCGCCGCGCTGCGCTGCTCGACGAGTGTCGGCAGCCAAACAGTCCTCGCGAATGCCTGGAGCGCTCGCACTAGCTCTTCCGATGTCGTTGCGTCGATGGTCGTCTGCTCCTCGGCTTCTTGAGGGTAGTTGCAGACGTCAGCCGAAGTCGGCGCTCGTTGCTCGCGCGGGAGAAATGGAACCGGCAACTCCGCGCGGGCTGCCATCAGTGACTGAAAATTTTCTATGAACACAATACCGTCGAAGTAGCACAACACTGCGTCGTCGCGCACTGGACTGAACGCGTGCCCACATGCCATGAGCGAGGGCGCGGCGACTTTGCGTAGCAAGACTCCATCTGCTCCATAGAGCTCACATGATTCTTTGCGCGCTATGAAGAGCTTACCGTCGCCGAGCCAAGACGGTGTCGAGATGGCCAAGTAGGGTATGGAGAAGATCTCCGTATCGTCACTCAGATCCTTCACCGTGATGGCAGGATACGAGTCCGTGGCGATTCGGGATCCGAACAACACCAGGCGATGAACCGAACTTGGAAGCTGAATCGTCGAACGCGGACGCTCCGCGGGAGGCCAGGCCCAAGTCTCCACCTTCGACTCGCTCGTGACGACTGCGAAGGCAGAAGTCGTCTGCAGCCACTCCACATGCTTTGCCGGCTTGGCTAACCGCCACAGCTCTTCGGACGATTGCAATGCGAAGACAGCAACCTCGTCGGAGGGCTTGCTCACCAAGGCGAAGCGACCACATTTCGATATTGCAAAGTGACGAATCGCGGTATCCAGCTGCAACGTCTGGCGGATCGCGCCCGTGAGCCCATCTCTGATGTCTACGAGACCATTCGCATACGCGAGCATCAAATTATCGCCGTGCGGACACACCGCGACGCAGCGCGGAGCTATGCGACCCCGAGTTCGAAACAAGCGTTCCAGCGTTGGGATCGCGTAACCACACAGGTAGTCCCCTGAGGTGTAGATCCGATCGCCGCTTGGGGCAAAAAACGCTGCTTGAGCATTTCTCAAGGGACGTTTGGTGATGTTCATGCACGTCACGTGTCGTGAGGACGACGTTGCACGTCAACTTGCGGCTGGATCGACTGCTCATCCATACACTCGTCTCCGTGAAATGCGCCGAACATTTCGGTGAAGCTCTACACGCCGTTCCTGCAGTCTACAGGTACGCGTGCGATAACCGCGAGACGTCCGCTTTGTGCGGGAGATGTGAAATCATGTGCTTGAGATCAAAGGTAAGCGGACGGTGGAGTACAGGCCACCCATGAGAACCGTTGGATTTGCCGCCAGTACGCTCGTACACACACGGGAGGACCTCATCGCCAATCCAATCCTCCGTGCCGGGAACCCGGTTCTGACGCGTGTTTCGTCAGTTGCGCAACTCCTTCTCCCTATCTGCGCTGGCGTGAGCCGAACGCGTCCTGCGTAGAGTCACACGCTACCCTCGTGATTGAGGGAGGGGTGACACTGGAAGAGAGCGCCGCGAGGGTGCCAAATTGTTGGCACCTTTTGCTCTTAACGATGGAAAGTAGAGAGGAAGATGGCGCGCCCGGAGAGATTCGAACTCCCGACCTCATGGTTCGTAGCCATGCGCTCTATCCAACTGAGCTACGGGCGCGCTGTGCGGCTGTGGCATCGAGTCCCACGTATCGACCGCCACGAAGTCGATGACGTCTGCAAACTGGCGGAGAGAGAGGGATTCGAACCCTCGATGGGCTTTTGACCCATACACCCTTAGCAGGGGTGCGCCTTCGACCACTCGGCCATCTCTCCGGCGCTTCATCCACCTACCAATCTCGCGCCCTTACAGAGCTCGAAATCTACACACGCCATCGTCGCGGCCGCAGCCCACCGATGCGGAATCGCACCAAGAGCCGAAACCTGGACTGATTGTCGGCAGCGGGTGTGCCGCTTCGGGATGATCCCGGGAGAACACCCGGTCCGCGAAGGCCGGGAAGAATACTGGCCGAAGGGCGTGAGGTAAAGACTTTAAGACGAGAGAAATTCAAGGAGCGACGAACCGCAGAGTGGGGAGTGACCTCACTCCGCGGTCAGGACGCTGCGTCGCTCAAGATCCGGTGCCGGTACCAGGGTGACGCACCGCGCCGCCCGCTGCCTGCTCTTCGCGCTTGATGCGCTCGTAGATCTCTTCGCGATGAACCGCAACTTCCTTCGGCGCATTCACGCCGACGCGAACCTGATTACCTTTGACGCCTAGAACGGTCACTGTGATGTCGTTACCTATCATCACGGTCTCACCGACGCGCCGTGTCAGAATCAACATATCAGCTCCTTGCTTTTGCAGCCGAGTGATTCGTTCCTGGCTCGCCGGCAATGGAATCATTGCCCTCCCACAAGCTCACCAAAAATTTCTCACTCGAAATCGAGAGTAGGGCAGGGTGTTTTCTTTGGGGATCGGGATTTCCCTGAATATCGAAAACTCCCTCACAAGAACAAACAAATTCTTGCGAGTTATGTTCGCATCGAGATTCATCGCATGCGACAGAAGTTTCCGCATCCAAGCAGCGTCGAAATAACTGACAAGCTCGTCGCGACTCTCGTGCATCGAGTCACAGTAACGATGCACTCGAAACGCGGCGAATCGTGCGCGCGACCGTATCGCGCGCCACAACATAACGCGCCGAGCGTGCGTGAGTTCAGCGAGCGCTCAACGCAGCCGCGACCCAACCGCTCACGGACGCGAGCGCAGCGTCGAGCTTCGATGCATCGTTGCCGCCGGCTTGCGCCATGTCCGCGCGACCACCGCCGCGACCGCCGACTTGCTGTGCGACAACATTGACGAGCTCGCCCGCTTTGATGCGTGACGTTTGATCCGCGGTGACACCCGCGATGAGCACGACTTTGTCGGGCGCCTGCACCGAGGCAAGCACGATGGCAGCCGATTTCAGCTTGTTTTTCAGCTGATCCACGGCCTCACGCAAGGCGGGCGCATCGACGCCGTCGACGCGGGTCGCGACCACTTTGATCCCCTGCACGTCGACAGCGCTCGACGCGAGATCACCGCCCTGGCCGCTCGCGAGCTTCTGCTTCAGCGATGCGATTTCCTTCTCGAGCTTGCGACTGCGGTCGAGCAGCTGACGCACTTTGTCTTCGACATCTTCGCGGCCGCCCTTCACGAGCGTCGCCACTTCACGCAACGCGTGTTCGGATTGCGCAACCCAGTCGAGAGCGCCCTCTCCCGTCACGGCCTCGATGCGGCGCACGCCCGCGGCGACGCCACCCTCGCTGATGATCTTGAACAGGCCGATGTCGCCGGTGCGCTTCACATGCGTGCCGCCGCACAACTCAGTGGAGAAATCACCGAAGCGCAGCACGCGCACTTCGTCTTCGTATTTCTCCCCGAAGAGCGCCATTGCCCCCGCTGCGACAGCCGCGTCGTATTGCATCAGCTGGGTTTCGGCGGCGGAGTTCGCGCGAATTTCGGCGTTGACGAGTTGCTCGATGCGTCTCAGCTCTTCGGACGTGACTGCGGCGTAATGCGAGAAATCGAAGCGCAGTCGATCGGGCGCGACGAGCGAGCCCTTTTGCGTGACGTGCGTTCCCAGCACCTTGCGCAACGCTGCGTGCAGCAAATGCGTCGCGGAGTGATTCAGGCGAATCGCATTGCGGCGTGTTTCATCGATGCGTGCATCGAGCTCATCCCCGACTTTGATCTCACCATTAGCGACCCGGCCGATGTGAGCAAATGCGCCACCCACCTTCTGCGTGTCGATCACCTCGAAGCACGAGCTCGCGCCGCGCAGGATTCCCATGTCGCCCACCTGGCCACCACTCTCCGCGTAGAACGGCGTAGCCTCGAGCACGATCTGCCCTTCTTCTCCCGACCGCAGCACGTCGACGCGCTCTTTGCCGCGAAACAACGCGACCACCTTCACGGTGTCCGCATGCCTGTCGTAGCCGCTGAAGCTGGTCTTGCCTTCGAGCGTGATGCCCGCGCGCAGATCCACACCGAAATTGCTCGCTTCCTGTGAGCGGATGACCTGCTCCGCCTTCGCTCGATCGAAGCCCGCTTGATCGATCGTCAAGCCGCGTTCGCGCGCGACATCGGCGGTCATGTCGTCGGGGAAGCCGAAGGTGTCGTAGAGCCGAAACACGACATCGCCCGGGATCTCCTTCGTCTGCAGGTTCTTGATCTCCTGCTCGAGCAGCGCCATGCCGCGCGACAGCGTCTGCGCGAAGCGCTCTTCTTCCTGCTTCAGCACGCGTTCGATGTGGGCGCGCTGCTGCGTCAGCTCCGGATAGGCCTCGCCCATCTCCGCTTCCAGCGCCGCAACGAGCGTGTAGAAGAACGGCTGGGTTTGACCGAGCTTGTAGCCGTGACGAATCGCGCGTCGAATGATTCGACGCAATACATAGCCGCGGCCTTCGTTCGACGGCAGCACGCCATCGGCAATCAGGAACGAGCAGGCGCGAATGTGATCGGCGATCACGCGCAGCGAGCTCGACGACAGATCGCTCGCGCGCGTCGCGGTCGCGGCCGCCTTGATCAAATTCACGAACAGATCGATCTCGTAATTCGAATGCACGCCCTGCATCACCGCGGCGGTGCGCTCGAGTCCCATACCGGTATCGACCGAAGGCTTGGGCAGCGGCGCGAGCACGCCGTCGGCCGAGCGATCGAACTGCATGAACACCAGATTCCAGATCTCGATCCAGCGATCGCCATCGGCATCGGGCGACCCCGGCGGGCCGCCAGGGATGTGCGCACCGTGGTCGTAGAAGATCTCCGTGCAAGGACCGCACGGACCCGTCTCGCCCATTTGCCAGAAGTTGTCGGACCCGCCGCCGGGCTTGTCGCCGATGCGCACGATGCGGTCAGCCGCGACACCGACCTCCTTGTGCCAGATGTCATACGCCTCGTCGTCGGTGTGATAGACGGTGACCATCAACCGCTGTGGATCGATACCGAGCCAATCGCGACCGGTGACGAACTCCCACGCGAAGCGGATGGCGTCCTGCTTGAAGTAGTCGCCGAAGCTGAAGTTGCCCAGCATCTCGAAGAACGTGTGATGCCGTGCCGTATAGCCGACGTTCTCGAGGTCGTTGTGCTTGCCACCGGCGCGCACGCAGCGCTGCGAGCTCGCGGCTCGGCTGTAGCTGCGCTTGTCCTTGCCGAGGAACACGTCCTTGAACTGCACCATGCCGGCGTTCGTGAACAGCAGCGTCGGGTCGTTTCCCGGCACGAGCGAGCTCGAAGGCACGATCTGATGCCCGCGCTCGGCGAAGAACTGGAGATACAGCGAGCGCAACGCCGCGCTCGAGAGGCGTTTGGGGGTCGTCATGAGAGGACAGTTGGCGGTTAGCGGTCCGGGTCGGTTCTGAAGCGCCCTAGCGCTGCAAACGGACAATGAGCGAGCCCGAGCCGCAAGGCATCGTGGCAGTCAGAACCAGGGCGGTCAGTCGAAGCCGTCTGGACCTGCAAGCCCCAACTCGTCGTCGGCCGCTGGGGCGGCGCTTCCGCTTAGTGCAGCGCGTATCTGGTCGGCGCTAAAGCCGCGATATTGAAGGAACCGCGCCTGCTTTGCACGCTCGGGCAGGCTGCCTGGGGCACCGGCGCCGAACTTCCGTACTCGGGTCTGCGACGCGATGTCGGCCCAATCCAGCTCCGCGCCGGCAAGCGCGGCGTCGATGACCTCATCCGAGGCCCCCTGCTGACGCAGCTCCGCGCGGATGCGAACCGGACCTTGACCGCGCCGCCCGTGGTGGAGGACGAACGTAGCCGCGAAGCGCTCGTCCGACAGCAGCTTCTTGTCGCTGAGCTTGCCGACGACGCGCTCGACCGATTCCGAGTCGTGCCCTTTGCCCGTGAGCTTGCGCTTCAAGTCCCGGGTGGAGTGCTCGCGGCGAGCGAGCAACCGAACGGCGGCGATTTCGGTCGTCTTGTCGTCCGTGGTCGCCCGATCCGTGCCGGTGGACGGACCCGTTCCGGTCCGCCCTCCGCCATCCGGCCGTTTGGCCTTAAACCGCCTCACCCTTTACGGCCTCGCCCTTTTTCGGCAGCAGCTTCTCGCGAATCTTGCTCTCGATGTCCCGTGCGATTTCAGGGTGCTGATTCAGGAACGTGCGGGCATTTTCCTTGCCCTGGCCGATCCGCTCGCCGCTGTAGCTGTACCAGGAGCCGGATTTTTCGACGAGCCCCTGGGCGACGCCGATGTCGATGATTTCGCCGGTGCGCGAAATGCCCTCGCCGTACATGATCTCGAACTCCGCCTCGCGGAACGGCGGCGCCACCTTGTTCTTCACGACCTTGACGCGGGTCTGGTTGCCGATCACCTCTTCGCCGTTCTTCAAGGCGCCGATGCGGCGGATGTCCAGGCGGACGGAGGCGTAGAACTTGAGCGCGTTACCGCCGGTCGTCGTTTCGGGGTTGCCGAACATCACGCCGATCTTCATGCGGATCTGGTTGATGAAGATGACGACCGTATTCGAGCGCTTGATGTTGCCGGTGAGCTTGCGCAGCGCCTGCGACATGAGGCGCGCCTGCAGACCGACGTGCGCATCGCCCATTTCGCCTTCGATTTCGGCCTTCGGCGTCAATGCCGCGACGGAGTCGACGACGATGATGTCGACCGCGCTGGAACGCACGAGCATGTCCGTGATTTCGAGGGCCTGCTCGCCCGTGTCCGGCTGGGAGACGAGCAGCTCCTGCACGTTCACGCCGAGCTTCTCGGCGTATACCGGATCGAGCGCATGCTCCGCGTCGACGAACGCCGCCGTGCCGCCGGCGCGCTGCGCCTCGGCGATCACCTGCAAGGTCAAGGTCGTCTTACCGGAAGACTCCGGGCCGTAGATCTCGATGATGCGGCCGCGCGGCAAACCGCCGACGCCGAGCGCAATGTCGAGCCCGAGCGAACCTGTCGACACGGCTTCGACGTCGTACGAGGCGGACGCATCGCCCAGACGCATGACCGAACCCTTGCCGAATTGCTTCTCGATCTGACCCAGTGCGGCGGAGAGCGCCTTCTTGCGGTTTTCTTCCATTTGGATGTGTCCCAATCATGGTTGAGCCTCGGGGTGAAACCGCGAGACTGGTGGTGCGACGCGCCACCGGTACTGTATAAAGTCACAGCGGCGATATGGCAACCATTATTTCACAGCGAATCGCCGCGGCGGGCGCGAGAAAGCCGGGCATTTGCGGCGTTATGCGCCGTCCGCATCCCGCAGCGCCCAGCGCCGCAGCACCCGATACTCGGACCCGTCACGCCCCGGTTGCGATGCGACGAGCACGAAGTCGCGCGCGCACCAGGTGAACGGACCGATGCGCTCCTCGAGCCGCTGCTCACGCCAATCGCGCGCGACGGTCACGTGAGCCCGGAAGTCCTTCCGGTCCACATCGATGCCGTGTTCGGACAAGTTCAATCGCAAGCGCTCGACCAACGCGGCCATTGGCCCTGGCACGGGCTCGATCATCAAGCACGCAACATGAGCGGCGCGCCAGCTTTCCAGCCGATCGATCGTGAATTCGAACGGCTGGCCATGCGTTCGATCACCGGCGTCGACGACCTTCGCGAGATCGGCATCGAGGACGGCACCGAGAAACGCGAGCGTCACGTGCAGATTCGCGCTCGGCACCTTGCGCGCTCGCCGGCCTGCGAGTTTCGGCTGCACCGCATGGCCGATACGCTCGCGCAGCGCGTCGTCCGGCCATAGCGCGAAAAACAATCGGTGCCGCGCGACGCGCGGCGCCGGCTCAGCGATCAAGCGCCACTACCTCGGCCAGCGCGAGCCGCACCGTCGCACGCCGCACCTGATCGCGATCGCCGGAGAACACCTCGTGTTCGACGCGAACGCCGATCGTATCGCCGGTGCGCCAGGCCCAGGCGAACCACACGGTTCCGACCGGCTTGTCGGCCGTGCCGCCGTCCGGCCCGGCGATGCCCGTCACCGCGACCGCGATGTCGCCGCCGAGCGCTTGCAATGCACCGATCGCCATTTCGCGCGCCGCCGGTTCGCTGACGGCGCCGTGCTCGACGAGTGTGGTGGCTCGCACGCCGAGCAGCGTTTCTTTCAGGGCATTGCTGTACGCGACGACTCCGCCCAAGTACCACGCCGAGCTGCCCGAGATGTCGGTCAGCACCTTGCCGATCCAACCGCCCGTACATGACTCCGCGGTCACCATGCGCAAGTTGCGCTCGAGGAGGTATCGACCGAGTTGCGCGCTCAGCGCCGACAGTTCCGCATCGGAGTTCATACGCGCTGCATAGTCCGGATCGACACGTGCGTCAAGACGAGGAATCGCGTCGCTCGCGACGGCAGCTCGAGGACGTCGGCACGCGACCAGAGGCTGCGTGCCGAGCCGGGTTTGTTGCTGCCCAACCAGAATCATTTGTGTATCGTGCGCACCTTCGAAATCCGATCCGAAAGCCGCCACGTCCCATGTCCGCTGCGCTCGAAACGCACACGCCAGTCATGCAGCAGTACTTGCGCCTCAAGGCGCAGTACCCGGACGCGCTGCTGTTCTATCGAATGGGCGATTTCTACGAGCTGTTCTTCGAAGACGCGAAACGCGCCGCGCGTCTGCTCGACATTACGCTGACCGCGCGCGGCCAGTCGGGCGGCCAGCCGATCCCGATGGCGGGCGTCCCGTATCACAGCGCCGAGAACTATCTGGCGCGCCTCGTTCGCCGCGGCGAATCCGTGGCGATTTGCGAGCAGATCGGCGATCCCGCGAAATCCAAGGGCCCGGTCGAGCGCCAGGTCGTGCGCGTGGTGACCCCGGGCACGGTCACCGATGATGCTTTCCTCGACGATCGCCGCGACACGCTGCTGGCCGCGCTGCACGCGAGCGGCCAGCGCTACGGTCTGGCGTGGCTCGAGTTGTCGAGCGGCCGCTTCAGCGTCATCGAGCTCGAAGACGACGAAGCCTTGTTCGCCGAGCTCGAGCGGCTGCGCCCCGCGGAGCTGCTGATTCCGGAGCAGCTGCGGCTCGCGGGCATCACGACACACACCCGCGAACGTCCGGTGTGGCATTTCGATTTCGAAACCTGCACGCGGCTCTTGTGTGAGCAATTCGCGACGCGCGATCTCGCCGGCTTCGGCGCCGCCGAGCAGACGCTGTCCATTTGCGCAGCCGGCTGCCTGCTGCAATACGTGCGCGACACGCAGAAGGGCGCGCTGCCGCATCTGCGCGGCTTGCGCGTCGAACAGCGCGGCGAAGCCGTGTTGCTCGATGCGGCGACGCGCCGCAATCTCGAGCTCGACATCAGCCTGGCGGACCGCCCGGAATGCACGGTCGCCGCGGTGCTCGATCAGACGGCAACCGCGATGGGTGGGCGCGAGCTGCGCCGCTGGCTGCATCGGCCCTTGCGGGACCGTCACACGGTCGAGCTGCGCTTGAATGCAATCGGCACACTGATCGATCGCGCGATGTACTCGCCGCTGCATGAGCTGCTGCGGCATGTCGGCGACATCGAGCGCGGCCTGGCGCGCGTCGCGCTGAAGAGCGCGCGTCCCCGCGACCTCGCGCAGCTGCGCGATGCGATCGGCAAGCTGCCCGAGCTGCAAACGATGCTCGCCGAGGTCGACGCGCCGCTCTTGAACGCGCTCGCCCGCTGCGCCGGCACGTATCCGGATCTGCACGACCTGCTCGTGCGCGCGATCGTCGCGGCGCCGCCGCCGATCCTGCGCGACGGCGGCGTGATCGCGCCCGGCTACGACGCCGAGCTCGACGAGCTGAAACAGATCAGCGAGCACAGCGACCAATTCCTGCTCGATCTCGAAGCGCGCGAGCGCGAGCGCAGCGGCATCGCGAACCTGCGGCTCGGTTACAACCGCGTGCAGGGCTACTACATCGAGATCAATCGCAGTCTCGCCGACAAGGTGCCGACGGACTATCACCGCCGGCAGACCGTCAAGAATGCCGAGCGCTACATCACGCCCGAGCTCAAGGAATTCGAAGACAAGGTGCTCGGCGCACGCGATCGGGCGCTCGCGCGCGAGAAGCAGCTCTACGACCAATTGCTCGATCGACTGATCGCACGGCTGGCCGAGCTGCAAGCGTCCGCGGCAGCGCTCGCCGAGCTCGACGTGCTCGCGAATCTCGCCGAGCGCGCGGTCACGTTGCGATACACGGCGCCGCAGCTGACGGACGAGCCGGTCGTCGAGATCACGGCGGGGCGTCACCCGGTCGTCGAGCAGTTCATCGATCAGCCGTTCGTGCCGAACGATCTGAACCTCGATGCCAAGCGCAAGATGCTCGTCATCACCGGACCGAACATGGGCGGCAAATCGACGTTCATGCGGCAGACCGCGCTGATCGTGATTCTCGCGCGCATGGGCAGCTACGTGCCGGCGAGCGGCGCGCGCATCGGGCCGATCGATCGCGTGTTCACGCGCATCGGCGCGAGCGACGATCTCGCGGGCGGACGCTCCACGTTCATGCTCGAAATGACGGAAGCCGCGAACATCCTGAACAACGCGACGGACTGCAGTCTCGTGCTGATGGACGAGATCGGCCGCGGCACGAGCACGTACGACGGCTTGTCGCTCGCCTGGGCGTGCGGCACGCACATCGCGCGGCACGTGCGGGCGTTCACGCTGTTCGCGACGCATTACTTCGAGCTGACGTCGCTCGCGACGGAGATCGACGGCTGCGCGAACGTGCATCTCGACGCGACGGAGCACGGCGACAAGCTGATCTTCCTGCACACGGTGAAGGCCGGTCCTGCGAATCAGAGCTATGGATTGCAGGTGGCGGCGCTCGCCGGCGTGCCGCCGAAGGTGATTGCGGCGGCGAAGAAGTACTTGCAGGAGCTGGAGCGGCGCTCGGCGCAGACGCACGCGCCGCGGCCGCAGCAGGAGCTGCTGCTGGAGCTGCCGAACGAGGAGCCGGAAGAGCACGCGGCCGTGCAGGCGTTGCGGGAGATCGATCCGGACGGGTTGACGCCAAAGGCTGCTTTGGACGTCCTGTATGAATTGAAGAAACTGCTGGCCGCTCGCGGGTAGGTTTGTCTTCGATTTGACCGTCCCCCCTTCCTGTCCTTGTATGTAGGCAAGGACAGGAAGTGGGCGCGGCGAGCGGCGAGCAGCCAACCTCCGAGCAGCAGCACCTACCGCTTAAACGTTCCCTTCTCCAAGAACGCGACCGCCTGTTCCGCCACCTCGGTCGACAGCAGCATCGACGTGTGCGACGTGTGCAGCACGAGATGATCCTTGGCGCCGGGTAGCCGCGTCTCCTCGACGAGCACCGTGCCGTCGTGATCGGCATCCAGCTTCGCGAACAGCCGCCCGAGACCCATCCGCATCGATCCCGCGATGATCCCGATCTCGCGTCGCCCCGACCACTGATGCGACGCGCACTCGATGCATTCTTCATGAATCGCGCGCCCCAGGATCGCGCGGCCGAACGGCAATCGCGCGACGCCCTGTGCGGCACGACTACCCTGACACGGCGGCCCGAGCAGCACCGCCCGGCCAGGCGGCAGATCATTCGTGACTTCGAGCGCGCGCAACGTGACGAGACTACCGAGACTGTGCCCGACGAAGTGCAGTTCGTCCGTCGGCTGGGCGCGGGCGAATTCGATCAGGCTGCGGACGTGATCGGCCATGCAGCCTTTCACGGTCGGGTAGGAAAAGCACACCGCGCGCAACGAGGACGCCGCCTCGATGCGCCGCTTGAGGACGCCGAGCTGAAAGCCCGCCATCCACAATCCGTGGACGAGAACGACGATCGGCGCGCGGCCTGCCACGTACGTTGCGCTGCCGCCAGGACGGCGGCGGCTACTCCGCCTTCACCGGCAGCTTCACGCGAATGTGCAGCTCCTTCAGCTGCTGTTCGCTCACCGGCGTCGGCGCATCCGTGAGCGGATCGGCGGCGGTCTGCGTCTTCGGGAACGCGATCACGTCGCGAATGCTGTCGGCGCCCGCCATCAGCATGACGAGGCGGTCGAGACCGAACGCGATGCCGCCATGCGGCGGCGTGCCGTACTTGAGCGCTTCGAGCAAGAAGCCGAACTTGCGCTGCTGCTCCTCGGGGCCGATGCCGAGCAGATCGAACACCGCCGCCTGCATCTCGCCGCGATGGATACGCACCGAGCCGCCACCCACTTCCGAGCCGTTCAACACCATGTCGTACCCCTGGCTGACGGCGTTGCGCGGATCGGCGCGCAATGCAGCGGCATCGGGATCACGCGGCGCCGTGAACGGGTGATGCATCGCCACCCAGCGCTTCTCATCCGCATCCCACTCGAACATCGGGAAGTTCACGACCCACAGCGGCTTCCAGCCCGTCTGCACGAGCCCGAGGTCGTTACCGATCTTCAGGCGCAGCGCGCCAAGCGAATCGTTCACGACCTTCGCCTTGTCGGCGCCGAAGAAAATCAGATCGCCGTCGACGGCGCCGGTGCGCTCGAGGATTCCAGCGATCGCGGCGTCGCTCAGGAATTTGAGAATTGGCGACTGCAAACCGTCGCGGCCCTTCGCCTTGTCATTGACCTTCACATAGGCGAGGCCTTTCGCGCCGTAGCGAGCGACGAATGTCGTGCAATCGTCGATTTCCTTGCGCGTCATCTTCGTGCCGCCTTCGGGCACGCGCAGCGCGGCGACGCGGCCGTCCGGGTTCGCGGCCGGGCCGGCGAACACCTTGAACTCGCAATCCTTCACGAGATCGGCGACATCGACGAGCTCGAGCGCGATGCGCAGATCCGGCTTGTCGGAGGCATAGCGACGCATCGCCTCCTCGTACGTCATGCGCGGGAAGGGATTCGGCAGCTCGACGTTCAACACCTGCTTGAACAGATAGCGCGCGAGCTCCTCCATCAGCGCGGTGATCTGCGCCTCGTTCATGAACGAGGTCTCGATATCGAGCTGGGTGAATTCGGGCTGACGGTCGGCGCGCAGGTCCTCGTCGCGGAAGCAGCGCACGATCTGATAGTAGCGATCGAAGCCGCTCATCATCAGCAGCTGTTTGAACAGCTGCGGCGACTGCGGCAGCGCGAAGAAGGCGCCGGCATGCGTGCGGCTCGGGACGAGATAATCGCGCGCGCCCTCGGGCGTCGCCTTCGTCAGCATCGGCGTTTCGATGTCGATGAAGCCGTTGTCGTCGAGGAACGTGCGCATGGCGCGCGTCACCTTGTGACGCAGGCGCAGCCGCTGCTGCATCACGTCACGACGCAGATCGAGGTAGCGATACTTGAGCCGCAGCTCCTCGTTCGTGACTTCGTCGTGATGGAACGGCGGCGTCTCGGCGCGGTTCAGGATCTCGAGCTCCTGCGCGAGCAGCTCGACCTGGCCCGAGGCCAGCGTCGCATTCGCGGTGCCGGCCGGCCGCGCGCGTACGAGGCCCGTGATGCGCACGCAGAACTCGCTGCGCAGGCGCTCGGCGTTCGCGAACACGTCCTTGCGATCGGGGTCGAAGACGATCTGCAGCAGACCTTCGCGGTCGCGCAGATCGACGAAGATCACGCCGCCGTGATCGCGACGCCGATGGACCCAGCCAGCGACGCTGACTTGCTGGCCGATGAGGGATTCGTTGACTTGACCGCAGTAATGGGAGCGCATGGAGAAGACTGTAGGCTGGCGGCTGTAGGTTCTTGAGCGGAATCACGACCACCTGCCGTGAAGCTGAACCGGCGCTGGGCGACCGGTTCCGGCTAAAGCCTACAACCCATGGCTCACAGCCTGCCCTTTCCGCGAGCGCGCGATGTTACGGAAGTCGCCCTTGGCGGCGCAAGGAAACCGCCACCTGCGGGCGACCAGCGGCCGCAGCCGCACCGACGTCTGACCTTGGACAGCCGGCCCCGCGTGCGATCCGACGTTACCGGCGCGCCTTCTTCTTGGCCGGTTTCGACGCCTTGGCAGGCTTGCTCTTCGCCTTCGCGACCGGCTTCGGGGCGGCCTTCTTGGGCGCGACCTTGGCCGGTGACGACTCGGTCGTCGCGGCGGGCTTCGTTTCCGCCTTGGCTTCCGACTTCTCTTCGCTCTTGGACTCCGGCGCCTCGTCCTTCACGAGATTGCGCTTCGTCTCCGCGTCCGATTTGAAATCGGTTTCGTACCAGCCGCCGCCTTTGAGGCGGAACACCGGCGCCGAAATGAGCCGCTTCAGCGCGGACTTGCCGCACTCGGGACATTTCTTGAGCGGCGCATCGGAGATCTTTTGCAGCACCTCAGTGTGATGTTTGCAGGCGGCGCATTCGTATTCGTAAAAGGGCATTGCCAAGCCTCTGTCGTCCAACGCGAGCGCATCATAGAGGCGCGCCCGCGTTGTTCAAGCGTCAGGTGCGAGAGAACTCGAGCTGTCCGTCTCGCGCCGTGATCCGCACCTTCGCGCCCGGACCGAACTCGCCCTTGAGAATCCGCTGCGCGAGGGGGTTTTCGACCTGCTGCTGGATCGCCCGCTTGAGCGGCCGGGCACCGTACACCGGATCGAAGCCCGCCTCGCCGAGCACATCCTTCGCCGCATCGTCGATCACGAGGTCCATGTCGCGATCGGCCAGGCGCTTGCGCAGGTAGCCGAGCTGAATATCGACGATCGAGCGCAGCTGGTCCTTGCCGAGGGGATGGAACACGACGATGTCGTCGACCCGGTTGATGAACTCGGGCCGGAAGTGCTGCTGCACGATCTCCATCACGGCCGACTTCATCTTCGCGTAGTTCGCCTCGCCCGCGAGCTCCTGAATGACGTGCGAGCCCAGGTTCGACGTCATGATGATCACGGTGTTACGAAAGTCGACCGTGCGCCCCTGGCCGTCCGTCAGGCGCCCGTCGTCGAGCACTTGCAGCAGCACGTTGAAGACGTCGGGATGCGCCTTTTCGACTTCATCGAGCAGCAGGACGGAATAGGGACGACGGCGCACGGCCTCCGTCAGGTAGCCCCCTTCCTCGTAGCCGACGTAGCCCGGAGGCGCGCCGATCAGGCGGGCGACCGAGTGCTTCTCCATGAATTCGGACATGTCGATGCGCACCATCGCCTCTTCGGTATCGAAGAGGAATTCGGCCAGCGCCTTGCACAGCTCGGTCTTGCCGACGCCGGTCGGGCCGAGGAACAGGAACGAGCCGTTCGGCCGATTCGGATCGGACAGGCCCGCGCGCGAGCGTCGGATGGCATCCGCGACGGCGTGCACCGCCTCGCTCTGCCCGACGACGCGCTTGCTGAGCGCATCCTCCATGTGCAGCAGCTTCTCTTTCTCGCTCTCGAGCATTTTCGAGATCGGAATGCCCGTCCACTTCGAGACGACCTCGGCGACCTCCTCGTCGGTCACCTTGTTGCGCAACAGCTTCGTTTCCTGCTTTTCGGCGGCAGTCGCCTGCGCGAGCCGACGCTCTAGGTCGGGAATGCGGCCGTACTGCAGCTCCGACATGCGGCCGAGGTCCTGCGCCCGGCGTGCGGCCTCGAGCTCCAGCTTCGCGCGCTCGAGCTCCTCCTTGATGTGCGCGGAGCTTTGCAGCGAAGCCTTCTCGGCCTTCCACACCTCTTCGAGATCGGAGTACTCCTTCTCGAGGTTGCGCAGCTGCTCGTCGAGCGTCGCGAGCCGCTTCTTCGACGCCTCGTCCGACTCCTTCTTCAGCGCCTCGCGCTCGATCTTCAATTGGATGATGCGGCGCTCGAGCCGATCCATCTCCTCGGGCTTCGAATCGATCTCCATGCGAATGCGCGAGGCCGCCTCGTCGATCAGGTCGATCGCCTTGTCGGGGAGCTGGCGGTCGGTGATGTAGCGATGCGAGAGCGTCGCCGCGGCGACGATCGCCGGGTCGGTGATGTCGACGCCGTGGTGGACTTCGTAGCGCTCCTTGAGGCCGCGCAGGATCGCGATCGTGTCCTCGACCGAGGGCTCGTTGACGAGCACCTTCTGGAAGCGGCGCTCGAGCGCGGCGTCCTTCTCGATGTACTTGCGATATTCGTCGAGCGTGGTCGCACCGACGCAGTGGAGCTCGCCGCGCGCGAGCGCGGGCTTCAGCATGTTGCCCGCATCCATCGCACCTTCGGCCTTGCCCGCGCCGACCATCGTGTGCAGCTCGTCGATGAACAGGATGATCTGGCCTTCCTGTTTGGCGAGATCGTTGAGCACGGCCTTCAGCCGTTCCTCGAACTCGCCGCGGAATTTCGCGCCGGCGATCAGCGCGCCCATGTCGAGCGCGAGAATGCGCTTGTTGCGCAGGCCCTCGGGGACCTCGCCGTTCACGATACGTTGCGCGAGCCCTTCGACGATCGCCGTCTTGCCGACGCCGGGCTCGCCGATGAGCACGGGATTGTTCTTCGTGCGCCGCTGCAGTACTTGCACCGTGCGGCGAATTTCATCGTCGCGGCCGATGACGGGATCGAGCTTGCCTTGCTCGGCGCGCGCGGTGAGATCGACCGTGTACTTCTCGAGCGCCTGGCGGCTCTCTTCCGCGTTCGGGTCGTTCACCTTCTCGCCGCCGCGGATTTCGTCGATGGCCTTGTCGAGCGCGCCTTTGACGACACCGGCGTTGCGCAGCACGGCGCCGAGCTGACCTTTGTCTTCGAGCGCGGCTATCGCGAACAGCTCGCTCGAGATGTACTGATCGCCGCGCTTCTGCGCGAGCTTGTCCGTGAGATTGAGGATCCGGGTCAGGTCGTTCGAGATATGAACTTCGCCGGCGTTGCCTTCGACGCGCGGCAGCCGGTCGAGCGCTTCCTGCAATTGAGTGCGCAGGACGTTGAGGTTCGCGCCGGCCTTGTCGAGCAGCGGACGGACCGAGCCGCCCTGCTGATCGAGCAATGCCATCATGACGTGCAGCGGCTCGATGTACTGATGATCGCGCCCGACCGCGAGCGACTGTGCATCGGCCAACGCCAGTTGGAATTTGCTGGTGAGTTTATCCATTCGCATAGGGTTATCCCGGGTCAATGGCCGCAAGCCCCGCGGCGCCAGCCAGAAATGAACGATTGCGACGAATCTTGGGCGGACCTCGTGAAATTCAATACAGCGCGTGACGCCGCGCCAGCCGCCCGGCCTAGTGCGCGATCGAATGGGTCGCGTAGATGACCAGCACGCCGAGCATGATGAAGATGAACTGCTTCACGCCCGACCCCGGGTCGACGCGGCGGTGCAGCCCCGGGATCAGGTCGGCCACGGCGATGTACAGGAAACTGGAGGCCGCGACCGCGATCGCGTAAGGCAGCACTCGCGTCATGTCATCGAGCAGGAAGTACGCGAGCACGCCGCCGAGCACCGACGTCACGCTCGTCAGCAGATTCAGCGTCAGCGCGCGCACGCGTGACATGCCGCCGTGGAGCAGGATCGCAAGATCACCGACTTCCTGCGGGATTTCGTGGGCCGTGACGGCGATGGCCGTGACGATGCCCAGGTGCACGTCCGTCATGAAGGCCGCCGCGATCAGCACGCCGTCGAGGACGTTGTGAAAGCCGTCGCCGATGAGGATCAAGGACGCCGACGCTGCATCGCGCTGATGATCGTGCGGCACGTGGCCTTCGCAGATGTCCTGATGGCAGTGCCGCCACAAGACGAGCTTTTCGAGCACGAAGAACACGAGCAGGCCGCACAGCAGCGCAAGTCCGATGTAATGCGCGTCGGCAAGGCCCGCCGCCTCGACCGCGTGCGGCAACAGACCCAGCAGGGCCGCGGCCAGCAGGGCGCCGGTCGCGAAGCTGACGAGATGCGGCAGCACCCAGGCGCGCATGCGCTCGGGCGCGAGCAGGAACAGCGAAGCGGCGAGCGCGCTCAGCAAGCCGCCAGCAGCGGTGAATACGATGATCCAGGCGAGAAGAGGCATCGATCAGATACGGGCTACGAGCAACGGCTTCGGGCAGCGCGCTGCGAGATTATTCTTCAGGCCCGAGCGCTCGCTGGCAGCGTAGCACGGGTGTCAAGCGGGCCCTTGGAGCCAGATCAGCGTAGCCATGCGCCCGGTGCGCTGGTCGCGGCGATACGAATAAAAGCGCGCGTCGCCGAACGTGCCGAACCCGCCGCCGCTGATGCGCTCGACACCCAGACGCCGCAACTCGCCGCGCGCCAGCGCGTAGAGATCCGCTTGCCAACGCCCGCGCTCGTTGCGCTCGAAGGCGTTCGCATGGGTGGAGTCGCGCGCGACGAATTGCTCGAGCACTTCGCCGCCCACCTCGAACGCCGCGGGTTCGATCGCGGGACCGAGCCACGCGAGCAGTCGTGAGCCCGGCACCTGCAATGCCGCGACCGTCGCGCCGAGCACGCCGCCGACGAGCCCGCGCCAGCCGGCATGAGCCGCCGCGACGCGCGTGCCATCGACGTCGCAGAACAGCACCGGCAGACAGTCGGCCGTGAGAATGGCGCACACCTGACCGGGTGCCGTCGCAATCGACGCATCCGCGACGGGCGGCGCCGCTGCCGACATGGAGGAAATCGCCGGGTCCGACGCATGCGGTGGCGCTGCTTCCGCCGCGCGACCGCTCCACACGGTCGTGCCGTGGACTTGCTGCAGCCACATCGGCTCCTGCGGCAGACCCGCGGCTGCGCGCAGCCATTCGCGATTGCGCGCGACCGTCCGCGGATCGTCATCCACGTGCGCGGCGAGATTCAGGCCGGCGAACGCGCCCGTGCTGAAGCCGCCGTGCCGAGTCGTCGACAACGCCCGCACGTTCGCTGGCGCGGGCCAGTCGGGCGTGATCCACGACGGCGTCGAAGCGCTCATCGACCCTTCGCCACCGTCATGAGCTTCGCGTCCGCGGCGAGCACGGCGAGGAGCGCTTCCATGTCGGCGGGAAGCGGCGCGGTGACCTCCACCGGCTTGCCCGTGATCGGATGCTCGAACGCCAGTCGCGCGGCATGCAGCGCCTGACGCTTGAACCCCTGCAAGGCGGCGATCAGCTCGGGGCTCGCGCCCTTCGGCAGCAACAAGCGCCCGCCGTAGACGCGATCGCCGACGAGCGGATAGTGAATGTGGGCCATGTGCACGCGGATCTGATGGGTGCGCCCGGTTTCGAGCTGCAGGCGAATGTGCGTGTGGCCGCGATATCGATGCAGGACCCGATAGTGGGTCACCGCCTCACGGCCGTCCTCGCGAATCGCCTGCCGCAGGCGATCGACCGGATGGCGGCCGATCGGCGCGTCGACGGAGCCGCCGCCGGTCATCACGCCCTGACTCACCGCCTCGTACTCGCGGTCGATTTCCCTGGCCTCGAGCGCCCGCACGAGCGCCGTATGGGCTTCCAGCGTCCGCGCGACGACGAGCAGCCCGGTCGTGTCCTTGTCGATGCGATGCACGATGCCGCCCCGCGGCAGCTGCGCCAGCTTCGGGTCGAAATGCAGCAGCGCGTTTTGCAGCGTTCCCGCGGCATTGCCCGCGCCCGGATGGACGACGAGCCCGGCCGGCTTGTTGATGACGAGCAGGTGGCGATCCTGATGGGCGATCTCGAGATCGATGACCTCCGGGGCGACCGGGACCGCTTCGGGCAACGTCGCATTCACCTCGACGCGTTCCCCGCCGATGACCTTGTCCTTGGGGCGGAGTTGAGCGCCGTTGACGAGGATTTCACCGGACTCGATCCAGCTCTTGATGCGCGTGCGGGAATACTCCGACAGCAGTTCTGAGAGCACTTGATCGAGCCGTTGTCCGGCGGTTTCGAAGGGAATCGTCAGCGAAAGTTGGATGGGGTCGGTCATGTGGAACTATTAGCGCAGAGGACACACGAATCTCACGTCCGCGGGGCAAAGGGGCCGCGTGCGACGCGCGACGGGCTATACTGCCGCGTCTTTCGGAGCCTTCTTCCAAAATCCTAAAGAATTCAATGTTCAAGAATTCTCTCACGCGCCTTGCGACCTTGGCCATCGCCATGACGATCCTCACCCTCACGGGCTGCGGCGGCAATGAGACCCGGCAAGTGCTCGGCAACGCCGACCTGCTCTACGAGCGCGCGAAAAAGGCCTCGGACAACGGCAACTATCGCGACGCGATCACGTATTACGAGCAGCTCGAGGCGCGCTTCCCGTTCACGAATCCGGCCCGGCAAGCGCAGCTCGATTTGATGTACGTGTACTACATGAATCGCGAGCCCGAGTCGGCGATCGACCAGGCGGACCAATTCATTCGCGAGAATCCCGCGCATCCGCGCGTCGACTACGCGTACTACATCAAAGGGCTCGTGCAGTTCGAGCGCAACCCGAACTTCCTGGAACGCTGGTTCAACGCGGATCTTTCGCAGCGTCCGCCGATCGACGCGCGCAAGTCCTTCCAGGCGTTTCAGACGTTGATCCAGCGCTTCCCCAACAGCGTGTACGTCGACGACGCGCGCCAGCGCATGATCTTCCTGCGCAACCGCCTCGCGAATTACGAAGTGTACGTCGCGAACTATTACCTCGAGCGAGGCGCCTACGTCGGCGCGATCAATCGCGCGAAGTACGCGATCGAAAATTACGACGGCGCCCCGCAGATCAAGCGCGCGGTCGAGATCATGGCGCAGTCGTATCGCGAGCTCGGCATGACGGATCTCGCGGCGGATTCGGAGCGGGTGTTGCGCGAGAACTATGCGAACGCCGACTCAGTCGGCCAGCAGGAAGAGAAGAAGAGCTGGTGGAAGTTCTGGTGATCCGCGCCAGCGGCGCGACGCGATCCGCTATTTCGATCGATACCCCGACGTGATCGGATAGCGCCAGTCGCGGCCGAAGGCCCGATCGCTGATGCGCACGCCCGGCGGCGCCTGACGGCGCTTGTATTCGTTGCGCTTCACCATTTCGAGGACCCGGCCGACCGTCGAGCGATCGAAGCCGCGCTCCGCGATTTCGTCCACCGACAAATCCTCTTCGATGAACAGCTCGAGAATCGGATCGAGCACCTCATACGGCGGCAGGGAATCCGAGTCCTTCTGATCGTGACGCAGCTCCGCCGAGGGCGGACGCTCGATCACGCGCTCCGGAATCGCCGCCGAGATCGAATTGCGGTATCTCGCGAGCCGATACACGAGCAGCTTGCTGCAATCCTTGATCGGCGCGAACCCGCCGGCCATGTCGCCGTACAACGTGGCATAGCCGACGGCCATCTCGCTCTTGTTACCCGTCGTGAGCACCATGCGGCCGGTCTTGTTCGAGATCGCCATGAGCAAGACACCGCGGCTGCGCGCCTGGATGTTCTCTTCCGTCGTATCGGCCTCGCGCCCCGCGAACACGTCCTTGAGCGCATCGAGCGCCGCGGCGAACATGCCTTCGATGGAGATCACGTCGTAGCGGACGTTCAGCAGCGCTGCTTCGGCCGCCGCATCGTCGAGGCTCATCTGCGAGGTATAGCGCGACGGCATCATCACGGCGCGCACGCGCTCGGCCCCGAGCGCATCGACCGCGATGGCGAGCGTCAACGCCGAGTCGATGCCGCCGGACAGACCGAGCACGACGCCTGGAAAGCGATGCTTCTGCACATAGTCGCGCACGCCCATCACGAGCGCCCCGTAGACGCTCGCCTCCTCCGACAACGGCGGCTCGACGTGCGCGGGCTTCGGCACCGCCTTGCCGTCGACGAGATCGACTTCGACGAGCGCGAGCGCTTCGGTAAAGGGCGCGACCCGCTGCACGACTTCGCCGGCCGCATTCATCACGAACGATCCGCCGTCGAAGACGAGCTCGTCCTGGCCTCCGAGCATGTTCACATAGGCGACCGGCAAGCCGGTGTCGCGCACGCGGTCGCGCACGACGCCTTCGCGGCGCTCCTGGTAACCGAGCGAATACGGCGAGCCATTGATGACGAGCAGCAGCTGCGCCCCCGCCGCCTTGGCCGCGCGCGCCGGGCCAGGCTCCCAGATGTCCTCGCAAATGAGCATCGCTACGCGGATGCCCTGCATCTCGACGATGCGGGTCTCGCGTCCCGGCTTGAAATAGCGCTTCTCGTCGAACACGGCGTAATTTGGCAGCTCCTGCTTGCGGTAATTCGCAAGCACGGCACCGTCGCGGACGAGGATGGCGGCGTTGTAAATCGTGTCGTCGGCGTATTCGGGGTAGCCGACCATCAGCGCGATACCGTGCGTTTCCGTGCGCACCCGCTCGACGGCGGCGTTGACCTGGCGGCGCAGGCCCTTGTGGAACAGCAAGTCTTCCGGCGGGTACCCGCACAGCGACAGCTCGGGGAACAGCACCAGATCGGCCCGCAGCCGGTCGCGTGCATCGGCCGCGCTGTCGATGACGCGCTGGGCGTTCCCCGCGACATCGCCGACGAAGAGATTGAGTTGGGCGAGAGCGATGCGCAGGGTCATGGGGCAGGTCTGCTCAGGGATAGCCGACCCTGATTATTGCCGCTCGACGTGCGATCCGGCTATCCGTTCGCTCCTGTGTCGGGGGGCCCCGGGGGAGGGGGCAGCCCCCCCCGGTG
>JAEYXD010000024.1 GCA_023428645.1 Pseudomonadota bacterium | reverse complement strand
CGGCGCCAGCCGCAAGAGCTTCCGCTCTGCGGCTGGCGCCAGGCGCCTTTGGCCTGTCCCTATCAGGAAGCGTCCTGGCCTCCGATGTGCTCCTTGAGCAGATCGCCGAGGCTCGTGCCGGTCGACGCGCTTTCGCCCGCGCGATAGCCCTGCACCGCTTCGTTCTCCTCGTGAATCTCCTTCGCCTTGACCGACAGCGCGATCGTCCGGCTCTTGCGATCCACGTTCGTGAACTTCGCCTCGACCTCGTCGCCGACCTTCAGCACGGTACGCGCGTCTTCCACGCGGTCACGCGACAGCTCGGACGCGCGCAGGTGTCCTTCGACACCGCCGCCGAGATCGATGATCGCGCCTTTCGCGTCGACTTCGCGCACGGTGCCCGTGACGATCGTGTTCTTCGGATGCTCCGCGATCCAGGTCGAGAACGGATCCTTCGCCAGCTGCTTGATGCCGAGCGAGATGCGCTCGCGCTCCGGATCGATCGACAGCACCATCGCTTCGAGCTGCTGACCCTTCTGGTAATTGCGCACGGCTTCTTCGCCAGGCACGTCCCAGGAGATGTCCGAGAGATGCACGAGGCCGTCGATGCCGCCCGCGAGACCGATGAAGATGCCGAAGTCGGTGATCGACTTGATCTGGCCGCTCACGCGATCGCCGCGATTGAAGTTGTCGCTGAACTCCTTCCACGGATTCGCCTGGCACTGCTTGATGCCGAGCGAAATACGGCGGCGCTCTTCGTCGATGTCGAGAACCATGACTTCGACTTCCTGGCCGATGTGGACGACCTTCGACGGATTGACGTTCTTGTTCGTCCAATCCATCTCGGAGACGTGCACGAGACCTTCGACGCCCTCTTCGATCTCGACGAAGCAGCCGTAGTCGGCGATGTTCGTGACCTTGCCGAACAGACGCGTGCCGGTCGGGTAGCGACGGCCGATCTGCTGCCACGGGTCGTTGCCGAGCTGCTTGATGCCCAGCGAGACGCGTTGGCGCTCACGATCGAACTTCAGGATGCGCACATCGATCTCGTCGCCGACATTGACGACTTCCGACGGATGCTTGACGCGCTTCCACGCCATGTCCGTGATGTGCAGCAGGCCGTCGATGCCGCCGAGGTCGACGAACGCACCGTAGTCGGTGAGATTCTTGACCGTGCCGCGCACGACCGCGCCTTCCTGCAGCTTCTCGAGCAGCTCGGTGCGCTCGGCGCTGTATTCCTGTTCGACGACCGCACGACGCGAGACGACGACATTGTTGCGCTTCTGGTCGAGCTTGATGACCTTGAACTCGAGCACCTTGCCTTCGAGATACGACGGATCGCGCACGGGGCGCACGTCGACGAGCGAACCGGGAAGGAACGCGCGGACGAAGTCGATCTCGACGGTGAAGCCGCCCTTGACGCGGCCGTTGATGATGCCCTTGACGATTTCCTGCTTCTCGAATGCAGCTTCGAGCCGCGCCCACGTACGTGCGCGCTTCGCCTTTTCACGAGAGAGGCGTGTCTCTCCGGAACCGTCTTCGACGCTGTCGAGCGCGACTTCCACGTCGTCGCCGACACTCACTTCGATCTCACCCCGATCATTCTTGAATTGATCGGAGGGGATTACAGCCTCGCTCTTCAGGCCGGCATTCACGATGACGAAGTCTTCGCCGACTTCGACGACTCGTCCGGTCAGGATCGAGCCCGGCTTGATTTTTTGCGAGGCAAGGCTTTCTTCAAACAGTTGCGCAAAACTTTCGGTCATGAGTACGTCCGGGGCGATATCGCCCGTAATCCTTGCAGCCAAATCCCTGTCTGCGAGGGGTTGATAAATCTAGCCGCGCGCTCCGGCGCGGCGCCAATCGACATCGAACAAGAAACTTAAGTGGGAGGCCTTACGCTGACCGCGCGAGTTTTCGCACGGCGTCAAATTCACGAGTCCCGTCTGCAACGGGAGGGCAAGACTCAACGGACTCACCCGCTGTTTCGCGGAAACCTTGCGGCGGCCAACTCGAGCACACGCGCGACGACTTGCTCGATGCTCATCGCGGTCGAGTCCACGATGACGGCGTCGTCGGCCGGCTTGAGCGGGGCAATCGGGCGGTTTGCATCGCGCCGATCGCGCTCGGCGATCTCCAGCGAAAGGGCGGCGAGGTTAGCATCGAGACCCTTGTCTTTCAACTGCTTATGACGCCTACGCGCCCGTTCGTCGGCGCTTGCCGTCAGAAAGATCTTGAGCGCGGCCCCGGGGAAGATCACGGTGCCCATGTCCCGGCCGTCCGCGACCAAGCCGGGCGCCATGGCAAAGGCGTGCTGGCGGTCCACGAGCGCTGCCCGCACCGCCGGGATCGCGGCGACCCGCGAGGCACTCTCGCCCGCCCGCTCGGTTCTAATGGCGCGGCTGACCTCCTGGCCCGCGAGCCAGATCTGCTCCTCGCCGCCGGCATCGGCCCCGAATCGGACGTCCAGCTCCCGCGCGACCCGCGCGCAGCCGGCTTCGTCTGACGGATCGATCCCCTGCTGCTGACCTGCGTAGCCGACCAGCCGATACAGTGCACCACTGTCGAGCAAATGCCACCCGAGCGCGTCGGCGATCCGGCGGGCGACCGTCCCCTTGCCAGAGCCGCTCGGTCCGTCGATCGTGATCACGGGCGTCCCGGGCGGCGTCATCAGTCGATTTCGCTCACGCCGAGCCCGATACCCTGGGCCGTGGACACGAACCCCGGGAAGGACGTCGCGACATTCGCCACGTCATGAATCCGGATCGGCGCGGCGGCCCGCAGGCTCGCGACGCTGAACGACATGGCGATGCGGTGATCGCCTTCGCTCTCGACCTCGCCGCCGCTGAACACGGCCGGCTCGGGGCGGCCCTGAATGCGCATGCCGTCTGGAAGCACCTCGCATTGCACGCCCATTGCCGTGAGGCCGGCGGCCATGACGGCGATGCGGTCGCTCTCCTTGACGCGCAGCTCCTCCGCGCCGGTCACGATCGTCTCGCCTTCCGCGCACGCAGCCGCGATGAACAGCGCCGGAAACTCGTCGATCGCCAGCGGGACCAGATGTTCGGGCACGTGAATGCCGCGCAGCTTCGCCGGCCGCACTTCGATGTCCGCGACCGGTTCGGCACCCGCGGAGCGATGGTTCACGACGCGCAGGTCGGCCCCCATCAGCGCCAGGATGTCGAGCAAGCCGGTGCGGGTCGGATTGATGCCCACGCCCTTGATCGTGAGTCCGCCGCCTTGGCTGATCGAGCCGGCGACCAGGAAAAACGCGGCGGACGAAAAATCGCCGGGCACTTCGAGCGAGCATGCGTCGAGACGCGCCGGCGGCGTGAGGCGCACGTGACCATGTGACGCCTCGACCGCGGCGCCGAAGCCGACGAGCATGCGCTCGGTGTGATCGCGCGTGACCGCAGGTTCGATCACCTCGGTGACGCCCCTCGCATAAACACCCGCGAGCAACACCGACGATTTCACCTGCGCGCTCGCGACCGGCAGTTCGTAGCGGATGCCCTGCAGCTCCGCGACCGGCGAGATTTTCACGGGCGGCTTGCCGCCGAGGGTTTCGATTCGCGCCCCCATCGAGCGCAGCGGCGCCGCCGCGCGCTCCATCGGCCGCTTCATCAATGACGAGTCGCCGATCAGCTCGCTCGCGAACGGCTGACCGGCGAGCAATCCCGTCATCAGCCGCATCGCCGTGCCGGAATTGCCCATGTCGAGCGCCTGGCCCGCCGCCTTGAGTCCCCGTACCCGACGCCGTGCACGCGCACTTCCTGGGCTCCGGTCTGTTCGATGCGCACGCCGAGCGCGCGCATCGCTTTCATCGTCGCGAGGCAATCCTCGCTTTCGAGAAAACCACGTACTTCAGTAATGCCTTCGGCAATGCTGCCGAGCATCAGGGCGCGGTGAGAAATCGATTTGTCGCCTGGCACGCGGACGCTGCCGCCGGCCTGGGCGCTAGGCTGTACTACGTAGTCGGACATCGAAAGTTGCGGGTGTGTGCGGTTGAGTTACGAGCGCAGTGCCTGCGCGAGGGCGTCGAGCATACGCTGATTCTGTTGCTGCGTTCCGATCGTCAGGCGCAGATGCTGCGGCAGCTGATAATTCCCGACCGGACGGACGATCACGCCCTGGCGCAGCATCGCCTCGTACACCGGGCCCGCCAGCCGCTTGCAATCGATCAGGACGAAATTTCCGCGCGACGGCAATCGCTGCACCGGCAGCGCATCGAGACCGTGCTCGAGCTGCTGCATGCCGGCGCGATTGAGCACGATCGAGCGCTCCAGGTGCTCGCGATCGTCGAGCGCCGCGCGCGCGGCCGCGAGCGCCAGGGAGTTCACGTTGAACGCCTGACGCACGCGATTCAGCAAGCCCGCGACCGCCGGATGCGACAACGCGTAACCGACGCGCAAGCCGGCCAGCCCGTACGCCTTCGAGAACGTCCGCGTCACGACGAGATTCGGGAATTCGTCGAGCCAGCGGCTCGAATCCGGGAAAGCCGCATCCTCGACGTATTCGATGTACGCCTCGTCGACGACGACGAGCGTCGTACGCGGCAGCGAAGCGATGAACGCCTTCAATGGCTGCGCGTCCACCCAGGTGCCCGTCGGATTGTTTGGATTCGCGATGAAGACGAGTCGCGTCCGTGCGCTCACCAGCGCGCGCATCGCCTCGAGATCGTGGCCGAGCGCCATTGCATGCGACCCCGGCAACGCGGCAGCGACCCGCGGCGTCGCGCCGGTCGCTTGCACGACGATCGGATACACCGCGAACGCATATTGCGAATAGACGGCCTCGACCTCCGTCGTGAGGAAGGTTTCCGCGAGCATCACGAGCACATCGTTCGAGCCGTTGCCGAGCGTGATGCTATCGATGCCGCAGCCGTGCTTCCGCGCGAGCGCCTGTTTCAGCGCGAAGCCATTGCCGTCCGGATACAAGCCGACCTCGGCGGCCGCACGCGCCATGGCCGCGCGCGCCAACGGCCCAGGACCGAGCGGGTTCTCGTTCGATGCCAGTTTGATGCTGTCGCGAATGCCGTATTCGCGCTCGAGCTCCGCGAGCGGCTTGCCGGGAACGTACGGCGCCAGCGTGCGGACGTAAGGAGAAGCGAGTGAGGCCGGGTCGAACATAGTGTGTTACGCGCTGTGGCAATCGCCAGGGACGACACGCCCGGCCCCCACGCCCTCGCTCAAACGACCGCGCAGGGGTAGGAACCGAGCACCTTGAACAGCGACGCCTGCTCCTTGAGCTCCTCGAGCGCTTCCTTGAGCGGCGCCTCGTCCGCGTGCCCTTCCACGTCGATGAAGAACACGTAATCCCACTTGCGACGCCGCGACGGCCGCGACTCGATGCGCGTCAGGCTGATATTCTTCCGTGCGAACGGCGCAAGCAGGCGATGCAAGCTGCCCGGCGCTTGCGTGTCGCCGGCGGAGACGAGCAGCGTCGTCTTGTCCTGGCCGCTGGGATTGAACAGCTTGCGCCCGATCACGAGAAAGCGCGTCGTGTTGTCGGGACGATCCTCGATCTCCGGCACGATGACGTTGAGCCCATAGACGTCCGCCGCCGATTGACCCGCGATGGCCGCGGTGCCCTCCTCGTCGCGGGCGCGCCGCGCGGCTTCGGCATTGCTGCTCACGGGCATGCGCTCGATGCCCGGCAGGTGCTCGTCCAGCCATTGACGGCATTGCGCGAGCGACTGCGGATGCGAGCAGATGCGCTCGATCTTCTCGAGCCCCTTCATCTTGCCCATCAAATGCTGGTGAATGCGCAGCTCGACCTCGCCGCAGATCTTCAGCGATGAATTCAAGAACATGTCGAGCGTATTGTTGACGGTGCCTTCGGTCGAATTCTCGATCGGCACGACACCGAAATCCGCGTGGGCGGCCTGCACTTCCTCGAACACCTCGCTGATGGCGGGCAGCGGCAGCGCGCGCACCGAATGGCCGAAGTGCTTCAGCACTGCTTGTTGCGAGAACGTGCCCTCAGGGCCGAGGAATCCGACCTTGAGCGGCTCCTCCTGCGCGAGGCAGGCCGACATGATTTCGCGAAACAAGCGCACGATCTCTTCGTTGCGCAGCGGCCCCTTGTTGCGCTCGATCGCCTTGCGCAGCACCTGCGCCTCGCGCTCCGGCCGATAGAAATCCGCGGTGTGCAGCCCTTGCGCCTGCTTCGTGACGCCGACCTGCTGCGCGCAACGCGCGCGATCGTTCAGCAGCTCGTGGATCTGCGCGTCGATCGCATCGATGCGATCGCGAATGCTCGTAAGATCGAGCGGCGCGACCTCCGCGCGGGATGCCACGTGCTGCGGCCGTGCTTTCTTGCCGGCGGCCTTGGCCTTCGCGCCGGTCTTTGCTTTCGCCATGGTGGTTACTTGATCGCGCGCGTTGCGAGCACGCCTTCGATGCCGCGAATCTGCGTCACCGCGGCATCCGGAATCGTGCCGTCGATGTCGATGAGCGTGTACGCGATGTCGCCGCGAGATTTGTTCAACAGGTCCGCGATGTTCAGGTTGTGGCCCGCCAGCGCCGTCGATATCTGACCGACCATGTTCGGCACGTTCTCGTTCGCGATCGCCAGGCGCGTCGCACCGAGCGTGCGCGGCAGGATCGCTTCCGGAAAGTTCACCGAATTGCGCACGTTGCCGTTCTCGAGGAAGTCGCGCAGCGTGTCCGCCGCGATCACGGCGCAGTTCTCCTCCGCTTCGCCCGTCGAGGCGCCGAGATGCGGCAGCGCGACGACGCGCGGATGATCCTTCAAACGCGCGGTCGGGAAGTCGCACACGTAGGCGCTCAGCTTGCCGGCATCCAGGGCCTCGATCGCCGCGGCCTCATCGACGATGCCGCCGCGCGCGAAATTCAGAATGACGCCGCCCTGCCGCAGCAGCTTCAAGCGTGCCGCATTGACGAGACCGCGCGTCGCATCGAGCAGCGGGACGTGCACCGTCACCATGTCGGAGCGAGCGAACAGATCATCGAGCGACAACGCCTGCTCGACGCCGGACGACAGCTGCCACGCGCGCTGCACGGTGATCTGCGGATCGAAGCCCAGGACGCGCATGCCGAGCGCGTGCGCCGTATTCGCGACCTCGACCCCGATCGCGCCCAAGCCGACGACGCCCAGCGTGCGCCCGGGCAACTCGTAGCCGACAAATTTCTTCTTGCCCTGCTCGACCGCTGCGTCGAGCTCGTGATCGGTGCCTTGCAGGCCGCGAACGTATCCCCATGCCTGACAGATGTTGCGGGCCGCGAGGAACAAGCTCGCGATGACGAGTTCCTTCACGGCGTTCGCGTTCGCGCCTGGCGCATTGAAGACGGGAATGCCGAGCTTCGAATACTTTGGCACCGGGATGTTGTTCGTGCCCGCGCCCGCGCGCGCGATCGCCTTCACGCTCGCCGGCAGCTCGAGCGCGTGCATGTCCGCCGAACGCACGAGCACCGCATCGGGATGGCCGATGTCCGACGCCACTTCATAGCGCTCGCGCGGCAGGCGCTCGAGCCCGCGGACGGAGATGTTGTTGAGCGTGAGGATCTTGAAGGACATGCGGGACTACCCGTGCTTCCTTTCGAACTCCTGCATGAAGCTCACGAGCGCATCGACGCCTTCCATCGGCATCGCGTTGTAGATGCTCGCGCGCATGCCGCCGACGCTGCGGTGGCCCTCCAGCGTGACGAGGCCAGCCTTCCTCGCCTCCGTCGTGAACGTCTTGTCGAGCTCGGGCTTCGCCAGCGTGAACGGGATGTTCATCCACGAACGCGCATCCTTGGCGACCGGGTTGCCGTAGAAGGAAGACCCGTCGATCACGCCGTAGAGCTTGGCTGCTTTCGCCTGGTTCATCTTGCCGACCGCCTCGAGGCCGCCTTTCGCCTTGAGCCACTTGAACACGAGGCCCGCGATGTACCACGCGAACGTCGGCGGCGTGTTCAGCATCGAGCCGTCTTTCGCCATCGCCGTGAAATCCATGAACGCCGGCGTGCCGGGACGCGCGCGGCCGAGCAAGTCGTCCCGTACGATCACGAGCGTGAGCCCCGCCGGACCGATGTTCTTTTGCGCGCCGGCATAGATCACGCCGAATTTCGCCACGTCGATCGGCCGGGACAGAATCGTCGAGGACATGTCGGCGACGAGCGGCACGTCATCCGACCGCGGCACGAAATGAAACTCGACGCCGCCGATCGTTTCGTTGGGCGTGTAGTGCAGGTACGCGGCATTCGGCGTGCGCTGCCACGTCGACTCGGCTGGAATCGAGCAGTACGGCTCGCCCGCATCCGCCGCGACGTTCACTTTGCAGTAGTGCTTCGCCTCGCTGATGCCCTTTTTCGACCACGCACCGGTGTTCACGTAGTCGACGATGCTGTCGGACGTCGTCAGATTCATCGGCACGCCGGCGAATTGACCCGTCGCGCCGCCTTGCAGGAACAGCACTTTATAGTTGCTGGGCACCGCGAGCAGCTCGCGCAGATCGGCCTCGGCTTGCTGCGCGATCGAGACGAACTCCTTGCCGCGGTGGCTCATCTCCATGACGGACATGCCCGTCCCGTTCCAATCGAGCAGCTCCTCGCGAACCTGCTCCAACACTTCGACGGGAAGTACCGCGGGGCCCGGGCTGAAATTGAAAACGCGCATGTGTACGAGTTCGACTTTGAATGGTTGAGATGGAGCGGAGGTCAGGCCGGATCGCCGCCGTCCGACTCGCCTTCGGCTTCGGCTTCGTCGCCATCGCCGCCGTTCTCCGCGCCTTCGGCGGTCTCCGCGATGATGCGCTCCAGGCCGACGAGGCGATCGCCCTCGTCGAGGCGAATCAGGCGGACGCCCTGCGTATTGCGGCCCTGGATCGAGATCTCGCTGACCGGCGTGCGCACGAGCGTGCCGCTCGAGCTGATGAGCATGATCTCGTCCTCGGGCTTCAAGGACAACGCGCCGACCACACGGCCGTTGCGTTCGGAAATCTGCAATGCGATCACGCCTTGACCACCGCGGCCATGGATCGGGAAGTCTTCGATCGGCGTACGCTTACCGTACCCGTTCTCGGAGGCGGTCAAAATCATTCCTTGTTCGTCGCTGATGACGATCAGTGATATGACTTCCTCGCCCTCGGGCAGGCGAATGCCGCGCACGCCGCCCGCCGTTCTACCCATCGGGCGCACGTCTTCCTCGCTGAAGCGGATCGCCTTGCCGCCGCTCGAAACCAGCACGACCTGCCGCGTGCTGTCGGTGATATCGACACCGACGAGGCGGTCGCCTTGATCCAGCTCGATCGCGATGATGCCGGCCTGGCGCGGCCGCGAGAATGCCTCGAGCGAGGTCTTCTTCACGGTGCCTTGCGCGGTCACCATGAATACGAACTTGTTCTCTTCGAACTCGTGGATGGGCAATACGGCGTTGATGCGCTCGCCTTCCTGGAGCGGCAGCAGATTCACGATCGGCTTGCCACGCGAACCGCGGCTCGCCTGCGGCAATTGATACACCTTCAGCCAATACATCTTGCCGGCGCTCGAGAAGCACAGCAGCGTGTCGTGCGTATTGGCGACGAACAGCTTGTCGATGAAGTCCTCGTCCTTCACCGCTGTTGCCGCCTTACCGCGGCCACCGCGCCGCTGCGCTTGATAGGCAGTGACGGGCTGCGCTTTCGCATAGCCGCCGTGCGACAGCGTCACGACGACATCCTGCTGCTCGATCAGATCCTCGAGCGTCAGATCGGAATGCGTATGAACGATTTCCGTGCGGCGGGCATCGCCGTACTTCGCGCGAATGTCCTCGAGCTCGGCGCGGATGACCATGAGCAGGCGCTCAGGGCGGGCGAGGATGTCGCCGAGATCCTGGATCTGGGCGAGCAGTTCCTGGAACTCCGCCACGATCTTGTCTTGCTCGAGACCCGTCAGACGGTTCAGGCGCAAATCGAGAATGGCCTGGGCTTGCGTATCGGACAGACGATAGCCGTCCGCCTTCAAGCCGAATTCTTCCGCGAGGCCGTCCGGGCGGGTCGGCACATTGCCCGCGCGTTCCAGCATCGCCGGGACCGCGCCGCCCGACCAGGCGCGGCTCATCAACGCGACCTTCGCCTCGGCCGGCGTCGGCGACGCCTTGATCACCGCGATCACCTCGTCGATGTTCGCGAGAGCGACGGCCTGGCCTTCCAGGATGTGCGCGCGCTCGCGCGCCTTGCGCAAATCGTAGATCGTGCGGCGGGTGACGACTTCCCGGCGATGGCGCAGGAACGCCTCCAGCATGTCCTTGAGATTGAGCAGCTTCGGCTGCCCGTCCTGCAGCGCGACCATGTTGATGCCGAACACCGATTCCATCGGCGTGTGCTTGTAGAGATTGTTCAGCACGATGTCGGCCACTTCGCCGCGCTTGAGCTCGATGACGATGCGCATGCCGTCCTTGTCGGACTCGTCGCGCAAGCCGTCGCTCGCAATGCCCTCGATCACCTTTTCACGCACGAGCTCGGCGATGCGCTCGAGCAGGCGGGCCTTGTTGACCTGGAACGGCAGCTCCGTGACGACGATCGTCTGGCGGCCCTTATCGTCTTCCTCGATCGCGGTGCGCGCCCGCATGTACACGCGACCGCGGCCGGTCGAATACGCCGCACCCAGCTCTTGCGTGCCGTTGATGATGCCGGCCGTCGGAAAATCCGGGCCGGGGATGTGCTGCATCAAGCCGGCGATCGAAATGTCCGGGTCGTCGATGAGCGCAATGCAGGCACTGACGACTTCGCCCAGGTTATGGGGCGGGATGTTCGTCGCCATGCCGACCGCGATACCGGAAGCGCCGTTGATCAGGAGGTTCGGGACCTTCGTCGGCAGGACCGTCGGTTCCTGCTCCTTGCCGTCGTAGTTGTCGACGAAATCGACCGTCTCCTTGTCGATGTCGGCGAGCAGCTCCGACGCGAGCGCCGTCATGCGCGATTCGGTGTAGCGGTACGCGGCGGGCGGGTCGCCGTCGACGGAGCCGAAATTACCTTGGCCATCGACGAGCAGATAGCGCATCGAGAACGGCTGGGCCATGCGCACGAGCGCGTCGTACGTGGCCGTATCGCCGTGGGGGTGATATTTACCGAGCACATCACCGACGACGCGCGCGCATTTCACGTAAGGGCGCGTGGCGACGTTATTGCTCTCGTGCATCGCGAACAGAATGCGGCGATGGACGGGCTTCAAGCCGTCGCGCACGTCGGGCAAGGCGCGCCCGACGATGACGCTCATTGCATAGTCCAGATACGACTGCCGCATCTCGTCTTCGAGATTGACGTGCAAGATTTCGCGGGCGATTTCGGCCATGAATCGTCTAGGACCTTCTCTCGACGGGTTGTTGGCGGCGCTCGACTCGACCTCGAGTGGTCGGCCGATCGGCAGCTGAATTAACTCGTTTTACGCGCCGCAAATGCAGCGTCACGAAGGGGCGAATGTTAGCACAGCAAGTCGCTGATCCGAACCGTTTTGAAGCTCGCGAAGCTATACTTCGCGCCCTCACTTTCCGGATGTTTCATGGACCACGCCGATACCCTCATCGCCGCTCGCTGGATCGTGCCGATCGAGCCTAAAGGCGTGGTGCTCGAACACCACGCCATTGCGATTCGGGACGGCCGCATCGTGGCGATCGAGCCGCATGAACGCGCCCTGCAGCACTTCACTGCCGCCCGACTCGTCAGCCGCCCGACGCATGTCGTCCTCCCCGGATTCGTGAATGCCCACACGCATGGCGCGATGACGTTGCTGCGCGGCGCCGCTGAAAGCGGCCGCTTCGACCATTGGTTGAAACAACAGGTCTGGCCGCTCGAGCAACGCTGGCTCGATGCCGAATACGTGCGCGACGGCACCGAGCTCGCGATCGCCGACATGATCACGAGCGGGACGACCTGTTTCGCCGACATGCACCTGTACCCCGAGGTCGTCGCGCAAACCGCGGCGGAGGCGAAGATTCGGGCCTGCATCGCCTCGCCGATCGTCGATTTCGCGACCGCGTGGGCGGGTACGACCGACGAGCACATCGAGAAGGGATTGCGGCTCCACGACGAGTACCGCAACGATCCGCTGATCACGACGATGCTCGCGCCCTACGCGCCGTGGGCGGTAAGCGACGCGACGTTGAGCCGGGTGCAGCGGTTGGCCGATGAGCTCGAATCGCCGGTCGCGATGCACGTGAACGAATCCGCAAGCGACAACGAGCCTGGCGCCGAGCGCGCGCTCGAGCGGCTGGACCGCCTCGGCCTGCTCTCGCCATTGCTCACGGCGATTCACATGGTTCACGTCACCGATGACGACCTCGAGCGCGCGGCGCGAAGCGGCATCAACATCGTGCATTGCCCGCAATCGAACTTGAAGCTCGGCAACGGCATCGCGCGCGTGAGCGCGTTTCGCAAGCACGGCCTCAACGTCGCGCTCGGCACCGACGGTGCGGCGAGCAACAACGACCTGAGCATGCTCGACGAACTGCGCACGGCCGCGCTGCTCGCGACGGGAACCCCGCGCGACGCGGGCACCGTCATGAATGCCCACGACTGGCTCGAGATCGCGACACTCAATGGCGCACGCGCCTTGTGCCTCGGTGATCAGATCGGCTCGCTCGTTCCCGGCAAGTGGGCGGATCTGTGTTGCATCGATCTGCGCCGCCCGCACACGCAGCCGGTGCACGACGTTGCCGCGCAGCTCATTTACGCCGCATCGCGCGACCAGGTCACCGATGCCTGGGTCGCCGGGCGCGCACTCCTCGACGAGGGCACCTTGACGCAAATCGACAGCGCCGACGTCGTACGGCGGGCGCAACTCTGGCAAACACGCATCTCAGGATCGAATTCATGACGCTCGCAGCCTCGCACGGGTCGCACGATCCCGCCGAAATCGCCAAATTCGACGCCACGGCACAGCGGTGGTGGGACCCTCACGGCGCCTTCCGGCCGTTGCATGTGCTCAATCCAGTGCGGCTCGCGTACGTGGACGCACGCGCACAGTTGCGCGGCAAGCGCGTGCTCGACGTCGGCTGCGGCGGCGGGCTGCTCAGCGAGGCGATGGCGAGGGCCGGCGCGAACGTCACGGGCATCGACCTGGGCACGGCGACCGTCGAGGTTGCCGAGCTGCATGCGCTCGAAAGCGGCGTGCAAGTGCAGTACTTGCGCGAATCCGCCGAGCAGCACGCGCTCACGAATGCCGGCGCCTACGACATCGTGACCTGCATGGAAATGCTCGAGCACGTGCCGGAGCCGCAAAACGTGCTTGCCGCGCTGCGCTCGCTCGTGAAGCCGGACGGCGACGTGTTCGTCTCGACCATCAACCGCAATCTGAAGGCCTAC
>JAEYXD010000011.1 GCA_023428645.1 Pseudomonadota bacterium | reverse complement strand
GCTGAGAACCCGTGGTACGAGCTGAACAGCAGCGCCACGCAGCTCATGAGCGTGGAGCCGCTAGCCGCCGTGGGCGTCCTTTCGGATCTGGGCGCCGCGGATTTCACCTTTGAGAATGATTCGGGTCGTCGCTTCAAGCTGCGGATCCGGCCTGTTCCTGCAGGGGCCAGCAGGTCAGGGGAGGTTGCTATCGAGCCGGTGCCCTTGCCCTTTCAGCAACAGGAGGATGCGCTTCGCTTCACGTACCTGGCTGACTCGAAAACGGTCTATGTGGATTTCCGCTCCTACCGAGACCTGGAGACGCAGTCCGCGCGGCTTTGGGAATACATCGGAAGGCATCCGGTGAGACGCCTGATCGTCGATATGCGCTGGAACCAAGGTGGCAACTACACCAAGGGAAGGGAATTCCTCATCGACAAAATTGTGTTCATGCCCGAATTGAATCGTGCTGGACACCTTTTCGTGATCACGGGCCGCGGCGCATTTTCAGCGGGCATGACCAACATCACCGATTTTCGCCGAGAGACGGAAGCAATCCTGGTCGGCGAGCCCGTGGGTGCGCGCCCCAACGGATACCAGGAGAACCATGTGTTCACGCTTCCACACTCGAAGCTGCGCGTCTCTTGTTCGATGCTCAAGTACCGATTTCAGCCGGACTCGGAGAGTGACACCGTATTCCCCGATCAGCGAATCGATCCCGATTGGGCATCGTTCAGGGCGGGAAAAGACGCAGCGCTGCAGTGGATTCTGGCGAGGCCTGACTGACCATTGCGCCGCTCATGAATGGCAGGCGCGGGTCGCTGGCCGTCCGCCCGCAGCGCACTGCGCGTTGCTGAAACGTATTCCCTAGTCCTACGAGGTGCGCAATGGACGCTTTCACGCTGACTGAGAATTGGATCTGGATCTTCCTGCTGCTGGTCCTGCTGATCGGCATCATTGGCGGTTTGATCGGTGGGCGAGGGCGACCGTCGCGGGGTCGGATAGGACGCGAAGGTGATATGCCGGCGCGCTTCGCCAATGAGTTCTATCGCGCGCATACCAATGAGATCCTGCGGCTGGCAGGAGCAGATTTCAGGATCGGCGCGCAGGATGAGTGTGGCCTGGACGAGATCATTCACGCGGAATCACTGCTGCTGATGAGGATCGTGGAGCGGCTCGATCCATCCTATCGACCCGACAGTGAACTCTTCAGAGAAATCGGCGATCAGGCGACTCGCCGGCATCGACGCGATGAGGAGCTGGATAGAGCGGAGCGAAGTCGCTGGATGTCTCTCGGAAAGACATTGCTCAAGAAGGTCAATCCGATCGTCACCAAGGTGGTAGGCAAATGGTTCGGCACCGGGGACGAGTGATTGCGTGACACGCGAAAGGTAAATCGCCTTCTGGTTGCACTGAATCGAGGCGGCACACCGTCTGTCACACGTGAGTTTTGTCAGGTAATGCCCGCGAAGAAGGTGGCGACGATCGCATGGATCAACCCATTCTTCCTATGGTGGCCTCACCCATCTGCGTCAATTGTTCATGCGTCGATGAGCGCTTCGAGACTCGCGATGGCCGAGCCGGCAACGCAACAGTTGACGCATCGCGGCGGGCTGGGAACGACGGAGATCCCGGATCGACGAATCCCTTCCTCGAAGTTAGTTTGAGCGCCCGGTGCATGAGGCAGTGGTGCTATGGGAAGGAGGCTGCGGCTCATCAATTGGGTGAATCCCATCCTTGCGCCATTTGGCGTTCGTCTTGATCTCGCATCGAGATACCGCACGGGTAAGCCCGTCCCGCTCGACGCCACCGTCGATCTCTCCGCCCTCGAGCCCGCGCTGACACCGCGCTTGAATTTCGCGATTCTCGGCTCGCTCGAAGATCATTTCGCTTCCTTGCCCAATCTCGCGAACCACATTCGCATTTTCAGTCTCGACGCCATTTCACCCGGGGGCGGCGAGGATGCGCACGCGAGCGTGATTCCAATCCGGAATGTGGTTGCGGGTAAGTCCGGCCCGACCGTGTTCATCGAGCGCGTGGTTGCGGGTGTGTCGTCGATGTTGGAGCCGAAGCCGGATCTGATCGACCTGTATAGCCTGCAGGATCTCTACAAAACGAAAGCCGAGCATCACGTGCACGCACTCACCTTGGCGGATATCGCCCGCGAGCACGGTGTGCGGCGGTGGGATTACGTCAGAACGGACCTCGAAGGCACGGACTTCGCGATCATCGAATCGCTCGGATCTTCGATCCGCGAGATCTCGATGGTTGAGATGGAGTTGCGTGCCGAGCCGTTCTATCGCGGCGAGCCGCACATGCACGACGTGCTTACCTACATGTGCGGTCAAGGTTTCGAAGTGCTCGATCTCAAGCCAGAGCGGTGGCGCGCGAGCACGCCGAATATGCTGTACGAGACGCGCGGACGCGTGACGTTCTGCAACACCGTGTTCATCAACCGAGCGAAGGAAGTGGGCACCCCCGCGGAGATTTTGCGCCACGCACTCATCGTCGGTCTGCTCGGGTATGCGAACGCAGCGGAACGCCTCGTGATGCCATTGCGCAAGACATGCGAACCTGAGGTGCTCACGCTGCAACGGCTCCTTTACCAAAGGGCCACCGCGCGTTACCTCCCATGGGCGGGACTGCCGCAAGTCACGCATGACACGAGCTATCTGCACGACGCCTGAGCCGGCGTCGTTCCGCAGGCGCAACCCGCCTGGGACCTGCCCGATTGGACACTCACGCGTGATCCGGCGGTGATGCAGGCCTGACGAAAGAGCCGGCCTAAGTCTGATCGACATCGCTCACGGCAGCACTCGCGAAGGCGCTCTCACAGCCGCGCCCGTGAACGGCACCTCGAACTCGCGACCGCACGCCCAGCTCCTCGAGCAACATGCGTGCGGTGATCTGCGCTGACAGGAAGATCACGGGCAAGCCCGATCCAGGATGCGTGCCGCCGCCGACGAGCCACGCGCCGCGCGCATACGGAAGCCGGTGCGGCATGCGCCGATGCAGCAGCTGCGTCATCGAATGCGCGAGATTGAAAGTAGCGCCCGCGTTGATGTTCATTGCGCGCCAGTCCCAAGGCGTGAAGCTCTGCTCGACGCGAATGCGGCCACGCAGGTCCACGCCGAGCACGCGGTGCAGCCGATCGAGCAGAAGCTCGCGCACGCGCGGCCGCTCCGCGTCCCAATCGAGTGGCGCGAAGGCGTTCGGCGTCGGCATCAGCACGTAGAGCGAGCTGTCGCCGCGCGGCGCGAGCGTCTGATCGGTGCGCGACGGATTGCAGACATAGAAGCTCGGGTCATCGGTGAGTGTTCCGAGTCGCCCGCCGCCGCGACCGATGTCCTCCAGGTTCTCGCGATAGTGAGGGGCAGTGCGGATCGTGTGATGAGGCAGCTCCACGTCGCCGTCGATGCCGAGGTAGAGCATGAATGTCGAGCACGAGTACCGGCGGGCATCGAGCGATCGATCGGTGAGCGCGCCCCGCATCGATTCTGGGATCAGCTTTTTCACGGCCCATGTCGCATCCGCATTGATGACGACGTGATCGCAGGCAGCGCGCTCGCCGCGATGTCGCCCGCCGACAATCACATGCGTCACCCGGCCGCGATGGAACTCGAGGCGTTCGACCGGGGCTTCCACCTCGATCCGGCCGCCGAGCTCCTCGAGCACGCGCGTGAGCGCTTGCATGAGCGCGTGACAGCCGCTCTGCGGGTGCCACACGCCGTACTCGTATTCGATGAAGGGCAGGATCGTGAACAAGCTCGGACAGTCGTGCGGGCTCATGCCGAGATATTTGCTCTGAAAACCCACCGCGAGCTGCAACGCGGGATGTTCGAAGTATCGCGCCGCAAGTTCGTGCACGCTGAGGTGCGGCTTCAGCACGCTGAGCGCGCGGACCGCATCGAGCCGTACGAGGTCCCATAGAGAGCGCATCGATCGCCGCAGAAGCGGCTCGGCGAGTGCGAGCTTGCGGCGGTTGTGCGCGACGAATCGTTCGAAGGCCGCCCCGTCCGGCGCGTGCACGCGTTCGATGCGCCGCGCCATCTCCGCGAGGTCCTGTGTCGTGTCGAGGACGATGTCCTCGCTCTTCGGCTGGCCGATCACGAGGCGATACATCGGATCGAGCCGCGTGAGCTGCACGTAGTCGTGCAGCGAGCGGCCCGCTACACGAAAAATCTCCTCGAGCAGGTGCGGCATGAGGAAGAACGTGGGCCCGCGATCGAAGTGAAAATTCCCCAGCGTCAGCCGTCCGGTGCGCCCACCGATCGATGGCTGCGCTTCATACACGGTGACAGAAACGCCGCGCGCAGCGAGAAGCACCGCGGTCGCAAGACCGCCTGGTCCCGCGCCGACGACCGCGACTCGTGCGTTTGAGGCGAGTGCTACCACGATTGCCTGCCGATGAGACCTCCCACCGACGCGGACCTCGACTGGATCGGCCGGTTCCGCCGCGCACTTGCGCAGCGCATCGATCCGTTCTGCGCCTTCGTGACCGAGGAGCTTGGCAAGCCCGATTTCGAGACGCTGACGTCGGATCTCATTCCACTGCTGGCAGCATGTCGATGGCACGAACGCAACGCGCGACGCGTGGTGTCGCTCAATGCGGGCCAGACATGTCTGGCGCCTCGCCGCGCAATCGTGCACGCACGCGTGTACGACTCCTTGGTGCGTGCCCTGCAAGAACGCACCCGAACGCAACGCCCTCTTACTCGAGTGTGTTCCGGCACCGAGTCCCTCGAGCAACTCGTGCTCGAGGCCGAGAAGCTCGGCGCACGTCGCATCGGAGCGGATTGGCCGGCGATTCTTGTCGACTGTCCGCACGAGTGTGGTCTCGCGATGGGGCGGCACTTCGGCTCGGCGCTCGCGGTGATCCGCGCGGAGACGGACGCGCACGCCATGCGCGGTGCGATACAGGAACACGACGACGATCGATGGCATTTACCCGCTGGTGGTACGGACGTTGATCCTCCAGCGCGCACCACCTCACCTCGCAGCATGCTGAAAACCCATTACTGAATTCCCGCTCATGAAATCGGACGGCTCTCGGACGCGCGTCATCGTGGTCGGCGGCGGACTGGCAGGTCTTGCATCCGCGATCGAATTGCGCGGCCGTGGGCTCGATGTGTGTCTCATCGAGGCGAATGGCCATCTCGGCGGCAAGATGAACACGCTCGAGGCGAGCGGCTTCGCATTCGACATGGGCCCGACGATTCTCACGCTGCCGGAGGTGCTGTGCGGCATCATCAGGCGCGCGAACCACCGCGTGACCGATTTGATCGACCTCGTGCGGCTCGACCCTCAGTGGCGCTGCTTCTACGAAGACGGGATGACACTCGATCTTCACGAGAACGTCGCACGCATGGCCGCGCACCTCGATGAACGCTTACCGGGGAGTAACGCCGGGCGAGAGTGGTCGAACTTCATGGAATTCAGCCGTCGCATGAATCGCCTCAGCCGGCGCGTGTTCTTCTACCGCAACATCGGCGGGCTCGCTGATGTGATGCGAGCAACGCCGATGGCCGATGCGCAGATCTCGGCCGATGCGCTGGCAATGCGCCCGCACTCTACGTACGCGCAGACGGTGCGCCGCTACGTCCGTGAGCCGCATGTGCAGCAACTCGTCGAGCATTTCCTGCAATACGTTGGATCGAGCCCGTTTCTCGCACCCTCAATGCTCGCGATGATTGCCTCTGTGCAGCTAGACCAGGGATGCTGGTATGCGATGGGCGGCACTCGTCAGGTCGCGCGTGCGCTCGAGCGGCTGCTGCGCGATGCCGGAGTCGACTGCCTGCTCAACACTCGCGTCGAGCGAATACTTCACGACGCAGGCGCGGTGCGCGGCGTGCAGTTGCACGATGGTCGGCGGATCGCTGCCGACGTCGTCGTATCGAATGCGGACGTACGACGCACATTGCGGGATCTGGTCCGCAGTGCGCGCGCACGCGACGAGCACGCGCGCATCGCGCGGCGATGGTCCATGTCCTGCAGCGGCGTGGTGCTCTACCTGGGGCTCGCCAGACGCTACGAGCATCTATCGCATCACAACTTCTTCTTCAGCAGCGATGCGCAGCAAGAGTTCGACGACATCTATCGCCGCCGCATCCCGGCACGCGACCCGACGCTTTACGTCGCGGCGCCCTCGTGCAGTGATCCGGCACAGGCGCCACCGGGCGGCGAAGCGCTCTACATCCTCATGCACACGCCAGGCGTGCGCGAGGGAAGGCCGGCGGTGAGCCGCGAGTCAGCGCGTGCTGCGATCATGGGAAAACTAGCGCGCTTCGGAATGCAGGACATCGAGCAGCGGATCCTTGTCGAACGCACGCTCATGCCGGCCGACATCGAAAAGATGTACGCAGCAGAGGAGGGCGCGATCTACGGACTGGCTTCTCATGGTCGTCTGTTGGGGGGCTTCAAGCCGCGCAATTCCTCGCGTGTACTGCGTGGGCTGTACTTCGCGGGCGGAAGCGTGAATCCAGGTCCCGGCGTGCCCATGGCACTGATGAGTGGTGTCACGGCCGCGAGCGCGGTCGCGCGTGATCTCGGGCTGCCGGCGATCGACCCTGCCGTCTCCGGTGACGGCCCGCGTGTTGGCGAGTATCGGCGCCTGGATCGCTTGGCGGATGTCGCGTGCGTGTCGGCTTGAGTCCCGCGTCGCGCGCGCCTGGATTCATGCGTCTGTTCGCTGTGTACAGCGAGCGGCTGCTGCGCCGGCGGTTCGCGACAGTTCGTCTCAAGCGCGGCGGCGCTGAGGTGCTCGCGCGAGCCGACGCTCACGCCGGGCCAGTGCTCATCGCGATGAACCACGCATCCTGGTGGGATCCACTCGTCGGCCTCATGCTCGTGTCCCGGTACCTTGCCTCGCGCACGCCAAGCGCACCGATGGAGCTCGAACAGTTCCGCCGCTTTCGTTTCATGAAACGGCTCGGGATGTTCGGCCTCGATCCGCAGCATCCCGACGCCTCGATGCTCCTGATGGAGCACGTCGCGGAACTCTTCCGGAAGGATCGGCGACCGCTTCTCGTGATCACGCCCCAGGGCGCGTTCACAGATGTGCGGGCGCCGATGCGTCTGCGGCCAGGCGCGGCGTCCATCGCGGCCGCCCATTCGGACACGCTCGTGCTCGTGCTGTGCTGCGAGTACACGTTCTGGGAGCAGCCGCGGCCAGAAATCCTGCTGCACGTGTGCGAATGCCCGTGCCCAGCGCGCGCGAACATTGCGGGGTGGCAGCGACAACTCACGAATGCCATGCAGCGCTGTGCAGATGCGCTCGCAGCGAGCGCCATCGCGCGTGACAAAGCGGCATTCGAGCGGCTCACGCATTCGGAAGGCCCGCGCATACATCCCATTTACGATCTGCTGATGCGCTGGCGGCGCACGAGGCCTGCCGCATGAACGTGCTCGAGGCCCTGCTGCTCGTCGGCGCCGCGGGAGCACTCGTCACGCTCGTAATGAGCATCGCGAATCTGGCGATGCTGAGGCACACGGATCCAGAGGCCAAAGCTCACGCGGATCTGAAGGTGAGCGTATGCATCCCCGCACGCAACGAGGCTGCAAACATCGGTGATTGCGTGCGGGCCGTCCTCGCCAGCGATCACGAAAATCTCGAGGTGCTCGTGTACGACGACGATAGCACCGATGACACGGGCGGCATCGTCGAGGCACTCGCGCGCCTGGACGATCGCTGTCGACGCGTGCCCACTCGCCCGTTGCCAGCGGGCTGGATTGGCAAGCAGCACGCGTGCTCGCAGCTTGCTCGCGCCGCTCGTGGTGATTGGATCTTGTTCCTCGACGCGGACGTGAGACTTTGGCCCGACGCTGTCCGCCGCGCACTCGACTACGCGTTGCGCAGCGGCGCATCGCTGGTCTCGATGTTTCCGCGGCAAATCACGAGCACGTGGGGTGAGCGTCTGATCGTGCCGATGATCTTCTTCTTGCTGCTGAGCTATCTGCCGTTCGTATTGATGCGGTTCACGCGCATGCGCAGCGCGAGCGCGGCCTGCGGACAATTCACGCTCGTCCGTGCCGCGGACTATCGTGCGGCAGGCGGTCACGCGCGGGTTCGCAGCACGATGCATGACGGCATCCGATTGCCGCGTGCGTTGCGTGAGCGTGGGTTCCATACGGATCTCTTCGACGGCACAGACCTCGCGCGCGTACGCATGTACCGCGGCTTTGTCGAGGCATGGCGTGGGTTCACGAAGAACGCCTATGAGGGGCTGGGTTCCCTGGGCGCGCTCGTCGGCCTCTCCGCGTTTCACTTGATCGCGCATGTGTTGCCGTGGCTATTGCTGCCGTTCGCGCTCGCCGTTGGCGCTTCCACCCTCGCAACGGTTGCAGCTGCCGTCGCGATCGGTGCGGCGGCAACGGAGCGCCTCTTGCTCGCGCGACGATTCCATCACTCGGCCGCGCTGGCACTGCTGCATCCGCTCACCGTCGTGCTGATGGTCGCCTTACAGTGGGCGAGCTGGCGCGCCGCTCGCTCCGGTACGCGATCGTGGCGGGGACGAAACGCGCCGGTCGCGTCTGCCGGACGGGCGGTGCTCGTCGAACACGATGATCACGAGATCGGCTGCGCGAAGCGCGGGGACGCACGCTGATGCGCGCGGCCGCTGCACTGAGGCATTCAGCATGAAGCCGGGCCGCCCGCGAGCGACGCTGCGCGCAGCCTTGATCATCGCGGCGATCGTCGCCGCGCCGGCCGCATTCGCCGACGAGTTCGGCGACGCGCTGCTTGCGATCCAACAGCGCTGGGCGCAAGCAATGTATGCGACGCCAGATGCTGCTGAGCGGCGGGCGGCGCTCGACGCGATCACGCAGGAAGCCGCCGCGCTGGCGGCGCGTTACCCGGAGCGAGCCGAGCCACACATCTGGCAGGGTATCGCGCTCTCCACGTTTGCGGCGGAACGCGGGGGCTTTGCCGCGCTGCGCCTCGCGAAGCGAGCGCGCACCGAGCTCGAAACCGCGCTGCGCATCGATCCGGGCGCGGCCGCGGCGCACACCACGCTTGGTGCGCTCTACCTGCGCGTGCCGCGTCCGCCTCTTGGCTTCGGCGACATGCAGAAGGCATCGGAGCACCTGCGCCTCGCGCTGCAGGAGAATCCGACTGCGATCGACGCGAATTTTTTCTATGGTGAGTATCTGTTCCGGACTGGGGATCACGAAGGTGCTGTGCGACATCTCGATCAGGCGCTTGCGGCGCCCGCGCGCCCCGGTCGCGAGCTCGCCGACGAGGGGCGGCGGCGTGAGGCAGAGGAGCTGATGCGCCGCGTCCGGAAGGAGATGGGCGAGCGACCGTCTGCGAGCGATTAGAAGAACGTGCCAACAACCATCAACCGTGCAACTCCGCGGTTTTCAAGAGCGGTCTCGGATTAAGTCGAAACTAGTACCGCTCAGCTCGTCTGCATACCGCCAACAGAAGCTCGATGTACCGAAGTGTCTATTCGCGCGGCGCTTGACGCCGGTCCCTTGACCCGTAATCCGGAATGACCTGCCAGTGAGAGCTCTTGACTAGGTTGAGAGGCGTAGGGCGATCGAGCAATTTCGTCGCCGCCGTTCAGGAAGGCCTCGATCTCCCTGTACAGTTGCCTGCGATTGCGTTCCAGATGGGCGCGATGACCCGCCCGGCTGATCACAACGAATCGCTTGAGCGCAGACCCGAGGCGGTCGTAAATCCACATGCCCGCGGCAGGCGGCGCGACTGCGTCCCACTCACCCTGAATGACGAGGACAGGTCGGGTGATCGCATGTGGGTCATACGGCAGCTGCCCGAGTCGGGACATCTCCGTGACCGCCGCATTCATGCCGGAGGGCACACGCACGCTTGGAGGATCTCGTCTAACGCTCTGTGGGTCAGTTTCCAAGTACGCTTTCGCCCATGCATCGAACATCTTCTGATCCAGATGATTTGTATCGCGAACCTTCGACTCGAACGCTGCTAGTTGATCAGCGCGACTCACGTGTACGAATCGCGTTACGTCCACGGTCTCCTGGCTACGCTCTGCGTACGGCGCGGGCGCGCCAAAAAGGATCAGCCGCGCAACATTGTTCGGGTGAAGCTCTGCAAAGCGTGCTGCGACGAACGTACCGGCGGAGTGAGCGACGAGATTGACGTGTTCGCCCCCATGAACCCGGAGAATCTGTGCCACGGCGGATTCGACCTGAGCGACCATCGATGCCACATCGCCGAGAGGCGCGCCTTCAGCGGCCTCGGCAGCCATTTCTGGGTAGCGATCCGATTGACCGTACCCGAGAAAATCGAGCGCATATGCCTCGTAGCCGGCTGAGGCCAATTCATCCATCCAGGACCGGCCCTCGATCTTCCATCCCGCCGCGTTGCCCGAGGGGAATGTGGCGCCGTGAAGGATCAGCACAGGCGGGCCACGGCGTGGCCCCGTGGGGCCCTGATGACGCATGAAAAGATTCAACGAGCCGATCGTGGATGGGAAGCGTATTCCGTCATCCGCGCTTGCGGAGCTTGGGATCGTCAGAGCGAAGGCCGCGGCCAGGCCGGCCACGAATACAAAACGTAACATGCGCAAAACTCCCGAACGTGGGAGTCAGACCTTAAGCTCGAGACGCTTTGTTTTGGAGCGAAATGAACATGGAGCCGGACATCTCCCGATTGGCTGCGCTGGTCACAGAACCGGCGCGTGCGGCCATCCTGCTTCACTTGCTCGACGGCCGCAGCTGGACAGCGGCGGAGTTGGCAAAGGTCGCGGGGGTTAAAGCATCTGCCGCGAGCGTCCATCTGAAGAAAATGCTCGACGGCGATCTGATCAGGGTCAGCCCGGCAGGTCGCCATCGCTATTTTCGCCTTGCTGGCGCGGGTGTTGCGAGTCTGATGGAGCAGCTGGCGCGTTCTGCGCCTGCGCGCCAGGCAGTGACGCCGGGTCAAAGGCGGGCATCACTCGCTCTACGCGCTTGCCGGATTTGCTATGACCATCTTGCCGGTCGTCTGGGGGTCGCGATCACGGAAGCGATGGTGCGCAAATCGTGGTTGATCGAGCAGGAGCCATGGTTTCGACTGACTGATCTAGGTGCGAAGGAGCTGGCCGTACTCGATGTCGAACCGGCGGCGGGCCGAACATGCATGGACTGGAGCGAGCGCAGGCTCCACGTAGCGGGGGTATTGGGTACTGCAATCGCCGAGAGTCTGATTCGAAAGAAGTTCTTGTTGCGTGACAGTAAGAGTCGCGCACTACGCGTAACCGATGCCGGAGCCGAGGCCATTGGCGCGATCTTCGGAATCGAAGCCAGGGCCGCGCCTAGGGTCGAAGCGGCTTGGACAGATCGATGAACCTGCTCAGATGGATTCCAACGCGTTCGACATCACGCTTGCATCATTAGCGAGTGCGAATTCGTGGATCGGGACTGCCTCGGTGTCCGTGGTGCCCTGCCCGAGCGTGGATTGCTCTTCATGGGGTTGAGGGTAACAATCCGCGCTCGAATCGAGAGGCATCGAATGACTGCGATATCCGAAACGGCAAAACAAGCCGCGAAACGACTCAAGCAACAACGTGGTGAAGAAAACGCGCGCGCATATGCGCTCAAGATGCGCGACGAGAACAAGCCGAATGACCCTGCATATCAGTACTGGAGCTTCGTTGCGACCTTGATCGCCGATGCTCCGCAGCAGGCACCCGAAATGCGAGTCGCGATCCTCGAGGCACATATCGAGGGGATGCGTGCCGGACTGGGAATCGGGCGCTACCAGGACGACGCGAAATGTCCCTACGATGTCGGGACGCCGGAGCAGGAGGCGTGGGTGGCCGGTCTGAAAGAAGTCCTGCACGGCAGCGTAGGGTGAGCTTGCAGCGCTTTCGCCTGAGCGCCGGCATCATGAAACTCCCGAAGATGCCAAGAGGGGAACTCCTCCGAAGGGCCATCTGATCTCGAAGACGGAATGATCTCGTCATTTCGTATTGGAGACGGGCGTCGTCACCACGAGGCGGGTGGGCCCCGAACGCCATGCGACCGTCGCTAGAATGCAGGTCGAGCCAATGGCGTGTGCAAGTTGATGCGACTTCTTATTGTCGAAGATTCGGAACCTCTCAGCGCCGGGCTGCTCACGGCCTTTCGACGCGAGGGCTACGTTTGCGATCACGCGGCGGATGGCGAGGCGGCTATTCGCTTCGTACAAAGCTATGACTACGACTTGTTGGTGCTGGACGTGATGCTGCCGCGCCTGGATGGCATCGAGGTGCTACGCGTCGTGAGGCGGAAGCGTCCTCACACCTGGGTCCTGGTGCTATCGGCGCGAGATCAGGTAGTGGATCGTGTTACAGCGTTGGATGCCGGAGCCCACGACTATCTGGTGAAGCCTTTTGCGCTGGATGAGTTGCTGGCCCGGCTACGAGCGCTGACTCGGCGTTCCACGGATACCCCGCTGCCTGTGCTGGCCCATGGCGATCTGCAACTCGATGTGATGTCTCGCGTGGCTCGCTGGCGGGACGTGGGCTTGCAGCTGTCGCCCAAGGAGTTCGCACTGCTCGAATTGCTCCTGCGATCGCGAGGGCGGGTACTGTCGCGAAAGCAGATTTTCGAAAAGCTCTATGAGAGTGCGAGCAGTTCATCGGACAAGGCCGTGGAGGTGATCATGAGCACCCTGCGAGCCAAACTCGTCCGCGCGGGGGCAGGCGACCCGGTTCAGACGCGACGAGGATTCGGCTATGTCATCCCCTGAGTCACGGCTGTGGTCGATCAGGCGCCGGCTCACGTGGCGTTTGACGGTGACACTGGCGGCGGTGCTCACATTGCTGTTCGTCACAATGGATTACTGGATCGACGCGGGCGCGCATCATCACCTGGATTCGGTGTTGGAAAGTCAGGGCCGCAGCGTGGCGTACGCGCTGACCTACGAGGACCGCGAACTCATCCACCGACTGCTGCCGCACTACGGCTCACCAGGTCACACCG
>JAEYXD010000199.1 GCA_023428645.1 Pseudomonadota bacterium | reverse complement strand
CCGCGTGCTGTCTTACGCGCTTGATCTTGCCCTCGATGCGCTTTGCGCCGTGGCGCTCGGAGAATGCCCGCAGAAAACGCGCATAGACGCCGGCATCGAGGTGGTAGGCGTAGTTGATGTTCGAGTCCGGCGATGTTGCAAAGGTCTGGCGCTCGGCCGCCTGATGCTCGACGCAATACGCGCCGAGCTCGGATTGGATTCCCCGCCTGAGACTATGCAGCCAGAAGTGATGGAACTCGCAGGCCCAAGTCGATCGGCCCGTGATACCGAACGGATGAATGTAGGTCTCGCCCACAGTGCGCCAGTTTTCGAAGCGAATCCCGAGCTTGAAGGTCGCCGCCGTCGTGCGCATGAACTCTTGCTCATCGATCTGCAGCAGGCGATTGAAGGTGCGCATCGGCGGCACCGTCGATTCGCCGACGCCGACGGTACCGATCTCCTCGGACTCGACGAGCACGACCTCGATCAGCCCATGAAACTGGTGCGAGAGCGCCGCGGCGGCAACCCACCCCGCGGTCCCGCCGCCGGCGATGACGACCTTGCGAATCTCTTTGCCGTTCACGCGAATCCCCCCTGCTCGCTTGCGACGTCGGGCGTGCGCTCAGCGGTTGAGCTTGTTGATCAACATTGCGCGGATCTGCCGCGCGCGGGTGTCGTCGATCGGGTTCAAGACGCCCCTCGCCGGCGGCGGCAGATGCTCGCCCGCGCGCTGCGCGTCCCCAAAAACGTAATAGTCGAAAACATGCTGCCACGCTTGCTTCTCGCGCTCGGGCCGATCCCGGATCGTCCACAGCGCGTGATACAGCGCGTGCATCGGTGTCGGCATGAACGCGGGGGCGCTGCTCCACCAGTAGTTGATCAGCGTGTTGAAGGCGCTCAAGCCTTCCACGTGATGCCACCACATGCTCGGAATGAACACGGCATCGCCCGGCTCCACCTCCGCCGTTTGCGCGACGTTCAGTGCGTCTCGAAAGCGCGGATGCCGCTCGAAATCCGGAGCATTGAAGTCGACGACGCTCACCGCCTGGCCGCCGGGCGTCAGATCGAGCGGACCAGGATAAAGATTGAAGATCTGCTCCGGTGGAAACAGGGTGAAGCGCCGTCGCCCGACGACGCAGCACGCGATGTTGTTCGGCGCGTCGTAGTGACACGAGGCGATCGTTCGGTTGCCGATCCAGATCGCCGGGGGCGCATCGATTCCCAAACCGGCAAAGTCAAAGTCGTTCTCGGCCCTAAGACCAGGCAGACAGCTGTCGACGAGCAGGGACGCCACGTAGTACGTCGGTGGTCGAGCGTCGTTCAGATGGGACTCGATTTCCGTCAACACATCATCGAGACGCGCGCGCCGCACGGTGCAATTGAGCTCGGTAAACGTCGGGTCGTAGAACGGCCTTCCTTGCACCTCCGGCTCGCCAAAGGAGAACTGCACCGGCTTGCCGTCGTAGAACCCGCGCAAATAGCTCATCGCCGCGGTATCGGAGCGCAACCCGGCTCGCACGAGCCCCCACTCGCGCGCGATACCGCGCAGCACGACGGGCTGCCCGCCGGCCAGCAGCTCCGTGATCGGCAGCGTATCGCCAGGTCCGAGCTCGATGTCACGAATCGTGTTGGGGACGCGCAGCATCGCCTATGCGGCCGCGTGCGCATCGCGGCGCCGGCGCTGCTTCATGCCCATGAGCTTCTTGACGTTTCTCAGCGATGCAAGTACCAGGAAAGCGCCCTCGAGAAACCCCGCGCGGTTCAACGCCGCGAGCGCGTCGCCATCGAGCGCCAGTAGCCGCTCGCGACTGATCGTGTGCAAACCGAGCACGCTGTAACCGTGCGTTTCGTCGAGCTTGACCTCGAGCTTCACCGGCTCGATGAGCTCCAATGCCACGAACGCCGCGAACATCGCCTTGCTCGCGGCCACGCCGTCGTTGATTCCCCGTAACACGCCGGCCACGTGCTCGAGATAGGGACTGCTACCGCCTTGCGGCATGAACACGGGCTCGCCTTCGCTGCGACTGACGCGCGGATGATCCAGGTCCACGTGAATGACGGGCTCGTTACGCAGCTCGCCGTCGACACGTTGTTCCTGGAAGCCGATCAGGAATGGACCGCGCGCGACGATGCCAGGCACGTACGCGGCGTGCCAGCGGCCGTTCTCCAGGAAGAGATTCTCGTTCTGCTCGAAGCCGAGCAACGCGATGGATTGATACTCCCCGCTCGTCGCATCCTTGCGGAAGAAGATCGGGTATTCGCGCTGTACGTCGGCGTACTCCGTGGGAAACGTGAGCACCGTTCCCGCGTCGTCACCGAACTCCGCGCCGTAGCGCGTGATGACTCGTAAATCCTTGTGAGCGACGTTATTGAGCAGAACGTGTCGGGTCATGTCGTTTCCGCGAAGCTACGAACGCACGGCGAAAGCTACAGAGCTTTCGTCCGCAATGGTAGTCACGCCCCGCTGCTTCGCCAACGAATCGGGGCGGTTGCGATCGCAACCGCCCCTCTGCCATGCATGGCATACGATCTAGAACTGATAGCGCAGACCCAGCGCGTACCGGGGGCTTTGATCCTCCAACCTGACGATCTGGCGCGTCGAGCGCGCGTGCCAGCGGATGTCCTCGCCAGTGAGATTGATGGCCTCGAACGCGAGCGCGAGATGATCGTTGAAGTCATACCCGACGCTTAGATCGATCTGGTCGTACTCCTCGACGTAGAACGGATTCGCATTGGAGCCGTTCCGATTCGTCGCGTACAGGAACTCGTCGCGCCAGTTGTACGCCAAACGTGCCGTGAATCCGTACTTCTCGTACATCAGCACCAGGTTCGCGGTATCGCTGAGCCCGAGCAGCGCGAACTGCGGGATGCCGAGCGCTGGATCCTGCGCGTCGTTGAAAGACACGTCGCCCTTGACGATCGTGTAGTTCGCGAGGACACCGAAGCCCGTATTTCCGAAGAAGTACTGCCCGCCGAGCTCCCAACCGTGAATCCTCGCGGCCTCCTGGTTCACCGGCCGCTCCACCGCGAACGTGTAGAGAGGATCGTCTGGCTCGCCGTAGAGATCGTAGGCGCTCTCCATGGCCAGCAATTGCGCTGAGCTGCCGTTGTACGCGGCCAGCCCCCCAGTCTCCGCTGCATGACGCAGCATCGCCGTCGCGACGAACAGCGCCGTGTCGTTCGACGAGCACGCCGCCGCGACGTCGTTGCCTGCCGCACTGACCTGGGCCGTGCAGGCGGCGCTCGTCAGGAAGTCCAGCGCTGCCCGCGCATCCGGGCCGGAGGTCTGATCACGAATGCCGAACAGGTTCTCCTGCAGCACCGTCGTGCCGATGAAGTTGTCGACCCGCTTCTCCCAGAACCCTGCCGAGACATAGCCGTTTTCCGAAAAGTACCACTCGACCGCCAGATCCAGATTGTCCGATTCGAGCGGCAACAGGGACGGGTTGTTGGCGACCGCGGACGCTTGCGTCGTCCGGTCGACGAGAACCGAGCCCGTCGGCCTGTTGGTAGTGGCACCGGCGTACAGGTTGCCGTAGTTTGCGCGCGCGATCGTCTTGCTGTACGACAACCGCGCCTTCACGGTATCGGTCAGCATGATGTCGAAATCGAGACTCGGCAGCAGATGACTGTAGTCCGTCTTTTCCGTGAACGGTTGGATGTTCGTCGACGACGCGGTCTGGAAGTCATTGTTCGCCGACCACACGAGCCCGGTCGGGATGTTGATGTTCGACGTGGAAGCAACATCGGTTTCCTCGTATCGAACACCGACGAGCAGGTTCGTCGGCATGTCGCCGAGTTGGCCGCTCATCGCCATCTGGATGTAGATCGCTTTGACGTCTTCCTCGATCGTATTGTCGTTGTCGAGCGCGGGATCGGCGGCCAGCTGATAGTCCGGCGTGGTCGTATTGTTACGATTCCAGTTGTATCTGTTACCGGTGATCGGATGCACGCCGGCGGGACTCAGTGCCCACCGTGCCAGATCCGCCGCGTTGCCTCGCCATGCACCCGGCGCCGCGCCTCTCGTGCCGAAGTCGTTGAAGAGACCCGTCAGGCTGAACGGGCGCAGCATCGCCGTCATGCTCGACTCGCCGCCCGCACCGTCCACGCCCCAGTCGCCGAGCACCGCTTCACCCTGGCTCGTCTTGCGATGCATTTCGACCGTGCGCGTGTCGAACCCGAACTGGAACCGGCCGTTGTCGAATTCGAGCGCGCCGTCGAGCCGCGCTTGCTTCACTTCCGCATCCTGCTCCGTGCGCCAGATTCGCAGCATTTGCGAGCCCAGCTGGTCCGGGCGGAAATCCGGATTCGTGCTGCCATTCGTACCCGCGATCGCGTCCGCGGCCGTCGGATAGTACGAGCGTGCCGCGAGCGGCAAGCCATTGTTGAACCAGAACTCCTGCGCCCATGCGCCAGGACAGACCTTGAGCTGACAGTTCGTGCCCGCGAAGCTGAAGTACGTCGCGCTCGCACCGGGCACCTTGGGATCGTTCGGGCGGCTCTCCGTCTTCGAGGTGTGCGCGTCCAAGCCCACACTGAACCTGTCAGTGACCTGCCATTGCGCGTTGAACCCGATGGAGTCGAGCTCGTTCCGCTGCATAGAGCGCTGCTGCTCGTAGCCGAAGTCCTTGCCCCCCGAGATGATGTCGCGCAGGTATACCGGGGTCGCGACCGCTTGACCGGTATCGAACTCCAAGTGCGTAAAGCTGCTATTGCGCTGCAGCCAGATCGTCTGCTCGCCGCGATTGTCTGCGACATCATTGCGCGCGAACGTATAGTCCAACGTCATCGTCAAGGCATCAATCGGCGCGAACTGAATGACGGCCTGCGCGTTCGTGCGCTCGCGCTCGATATCGGAGAATGCATAGCGCATGTCGTTGGGCATGGCGTAGAGCTGCCCGATCGCAGGTGCATTCTTGACGACCGCGCCGGGCCGCAACGCGCTCGAAGTCCCATCCCACGTCTGGATGTTCCACTGATTCTCGGTCGCCTGAACCGAGCCGCCGTGACGCTCCTGATAGCTGGCGCTCAACCCCACGCCCCACGTCCGATCGTCGTTCGCGTAGCTGAAAATTCCCGACAGCTCCGGCGTGATCTCGTTGTCGAAGGGCGCCGATTCGTCGTACACGCCCTTGGCACCGACATTGAAGACCATGCCGGGTCGATCGAAGGGCTTCGCGGTCTTGATGTCGACGGTGGCACCGATACCGCCCGTCGGCAGATCCGCTCTGCTCGTCTTGTAGACGTTCACCCCGTTGATTGCTTCGGCGGCGAGCTGCGCGAAATTGAACGAGCGCGTACCGGCCTCGGAACCACCGATCGTGAAATCGCCGTTGCCGAAGCCGTCGGCGCCTGGGATCTGACGGCCGTTCAGCATCACGAGATTGAACTCGGGACCGAAACCGCGGGCCGTGACCTGCGCACCTTCACCGTTGCGGCGATCGATCGAAATGCCGGTGATACGCTGCAGCGACTCGGCCAGGTTCGTGTCGGGGAATTTGCCGATGTCTTCGGCACTGATGGCATCGACGACGCCGACCGCGTCGCGCTTGATGTCCATGGATGCCTCGAGACTGCCGCGCAAACCCGTGACGATCACCTCTTCGATGTCGTCGCTGCTGTTCGCACTACGCTCCTGCGCGTATGCCTGCCCCATGGATGCGGACGCCAACACGGTCGCGATGGCGATCGATAGCTTGTTCTGTCTGATCATTGTGTCCCCCTGACTATCCGAGCCTGACTACATACGAAAACACGAACCCTTCGTGCGGCTCATTCGGACGCGAGACCGTCGCCCGACGGCAGCATCATGGGATGAGCGATGCACTGCTGAAGCGGATGCAATGGGTGCGAGGCACCGCGCGAGCGCTCCCCGCCCGGCGTACTGGATCGATTCGATGCGTGACGCCACGAGCCGAGCAGCGGCGTGGCCGAACTGTGCGGGCGGGGCTCGAAGGGCGCGGCGACGGCAGGAACAGCGACGCGAACGGCAATAGGCAGTGCCCTTTCGGTGATCGGCCGCGCATGGCACCTCGGTGCCAGCAAGAATCGAAGCTTTCGCATCGTTCTTCCCCCTGCTTGTCGAATCTTGTTCTCGAGCGAAGGCTCAAGGCCCCGCCATGCGAAATGATAGCGCTCACAAACATCGAAGTGCAAGATTCTTTGTTGACTGGGCAATGACGCGGGCATGTCTACCGTTGTCACCGAGTCCGCACGTCACCGGTCGAGGCACGGATGGGAAGTGCGTCCGGACTGTATTTTCCAGCGTTTTCGCCGCGCCGCACCGCTGGATTTCGAGCGCTGCCTTGTCGCGTCGCAATGGTGCGGGCCGGCGCACTTCTGATATCGATATCAAGCATCGCCGGCCTGGTGCTGCCTGAATTTTTCTCCCTGACGACCCCTTCGCCGTGCCTCCTCCGGGGCTGATCCACCTGCCTGCGCGCCCGGATGTAACTCCCCAGGAAGACAAGGGATCGACCGTACCCGCCGCCGACCCTATTGAACCCGCAACGATGGACGCAAGCGCGGTTTGACACTATGGATTGTGCAAGGGCAGATCACGTAATGCCCTTGTGTTCTGATACCGCTATCACTACGCTGCACCAGCGGCGGTACGGAACCACTTGAAGTTCTGGCCGACCGCTTCGGAGGCGAAGACATGTCAGAGGGGAATGCACGCGCTTGGTCGGGCACTGCCGAGCGCGGAAAGGAAAATGCACTGGTGCGCGGCCTCACGTTCATCGCAGCGCTCGGGGGGCTGCTGTTCGGCTACGACACCGCGGTGATCTCCGGCGCCGTCGGCGCCATCGACCACAACTTCATCGACCCGCTCGGCTTGTCCGAGACCGCGGCTGGCAGCTTGTCGGGCTGGACGATCTCCTCGGCGCTGCTCGGTTGCGTCATCGGCGCCGCGATCGCGGGCCCGCTGTCGAACCGTTGGGGACGACGTGGCGGTCTCATTTTCGCCGCGCTCTTGTTCTTGCTCGGCTCCGTCGGCTCCGCCTATCCGGAGTTCGGGCTCGGTCCGATCGGCGCGATGGGCCCCGACGCCCTCACCCCTTTCAATATCTATCGCATCATCGGCGGCATCGGCGTGGGCATCGCGTCGATGTTGTCGCCCCTGTACATCGCTGAAATCTCGCCTCCCGCGCGGCGCGGACGGCTGGTCACGTATCAGCAGATCGCCATCGTCGTCGGCATGACCGTCGTGTACTTCGTCAACTGGGCGATCGCCTCGCAAGGCGATGACGCGTGGGTAGTCACGACCGGTTGGCGCTACATGCTGTTGTCGGAAGCCGTGCCCTCGGTGCTGTTCCTGCTGCTCCTGCTGGGCGCCCCCGAGACTCCGCGCTGGCTCGTGATGAAGGGGCGGCAGGACGAGGCTGCGCGCGTACTGCACCGACTCGTGACCGATCAGCAGGAAGCGCAAGTCGTCCTGCGCGAGATCAACGAATCCCTCGCGGTCGCGAGCGGACGTCTGCTCGCCTTCGGCCCACTCGTCATCATCGTGGGTCTGATGCTATCGATCTTCCAGCAGTTCGTCGGCATCAACGCCGTGCTGTACTACGCGCCGCTGATGTTCTCCAACATGGGCGCCTCGACGGACAGCGCCCTGCTGCAGACCATCATCGTCGGCATTGCGAACATCGTCTTCACGATCGTCGCGCTCGTCACCGTTGACCGCCTCGGCCGCAAACCGCTGCTGATCATTGGCGGTGGCGTCATGGCGGCGTCGATGATCGCGCTCGGCTTCCTGTTCAGCAGCGGCCAGGTCGGCACGCTCGCCCTCGTGGCCGTGGTCGCCTACATCGCGGGCTTCGCGCTCTCCTGGGGACCGGTCGTTTGGGTGTTGCTGGCCGAGATCTTCCCGAATCCGATCAAGGGCAAGGCCATGGCGCTGGCCGTCGCCGCGCAATGGATCGCCAACCTGTTCGTGTCGTGGTCGTTCAAGATTCTCGACGGCAACTCCACGCTGAATGCGCTGTTCAATCACGGCTTCGCGTACTGGATCTACGGCGCGATGAGCGTGCTCGCGGCTCTGTTCGTGTGGCGCTACGTACCGGAAACGAAGGGCCATCGCCTGGAAGCCATTCAAAGCTTGTGGGGACCCCGACCAGACGCCGCGGCGGCGCGTCCCGACACGACGGCCGCCACGACGACACCCTGAGTCACGAGACAGCCTCGCCGGGCGTGACCATGCACAACGTATATCCGTCACTGCGCAACAAGAACGTCATCGTGACCGGCGGCGGCTCCGGCATCGGCGCCGCGATCGTGGAGTCGTTCGCGAAGCAAGGCGCGCGCGTCGCGTTCATCGACGTCGCCGAGCGCGAATCGCGTGAACTCGAGACGCGCCTTGCCGCCAGCGCCTTTCCGCCGCGCTTTTACGCGTGCAACCTCACGAATCTTCCGGCGGTCCAGACCGCATTCGCCAGCATTCGCGACCAGCTCGGCCACGTGGATGTACTCGTGAACAACGCCGCGAACGACGACCGTCACTCGGTCGAGGGCACGACGCCGGCGTACTGGGACGAACGTATCGCGGTGAATCTGCGCCATTACTTCTTCTGCGCGCAGGCGGTCGTCGGCGGCATGAAGGCCGCAAAGAGCGGCGCGATCATCAATCTCGGCTCGGTGTCGTGGCACCTCGCGCTGCCGGAACTCGCGATCTACCAAACCGCGAAGGCGGGCATCGAAGGGCTCACGCGCGGACTCGCGCGCGACCTGGGCCAGTACGGCATTCGCGTGACGTGCGTCGTCCCCGGCGGCGTCCGCACCCCGCGACAAATGGCCTTGTGGCACACACCCGAGGAAGAAGCCCGCATCCTCGCGCAACAATGCTTGAAACAGCGCGTGGAGCCGCACGACGTTGCCGCGATGATTCTGTTCCTCGCCTCCGACGATGCGCGCCTCTGCACCGCTCACGAGTACTTCGTGGACGCGGGCTGGCGCTGATCCCGCGGCATCTCCATAACGCTCCGCTCCTGGCCGAGTTGCCGCCACGTCCCTCGCTGGATTGTTGACAATCCTGTTGTCAATTCCTAGATTGCGTCACAAGAGGCGCAACGCAACACACATGCATCGAGGGGGATGTGATGCGAGTTCGCGAGTCGTTCGGCGTGCCCATCACCCTATTCGAGCTCGGCCTCGAGATCGGCCAGTGCGTCGAGACCTTCCGCGATGTGTTCGCGCATGCACCGTTCCGCCTCCTTCGCACGCCCCTGCACGATGGCCTCCGTGATCTTGCGATGGCCGGCATTCGCGTCGTCGATGCGGCGCGCGTTGTAGAACGTCGTGAACAACAGGCGGTGGATCGGCACTCGCAACCGCTCGACGAACATGCGCACGTATTCGTTCCCCGACCCCTCGATGATGAGACGATGCCATTCGTCGTTCAGGCGCGCGAAGCGCTCGTGATCGCCGGTACGCTCGATCGCATTCAAGTCGGTTTGGATCTTCGCGAGCCGCGCCTTCGCTTGCGGCGCATCCGTCGCCGCGAAATCGGCGGCCGCCAGGCCCTCGAGCACCATGCGAGCGCGGTAGATCTGCCGAACCTCATCGCGGCTGAACGTCTTCACGGATGCGCCACGGAATTCCTCGATCGTGACGAGCCCTTCCGTCGCCAGGCGCTGCAACGCTTCGCGGACGCGGCTGCGGCTCGCGCCGACCTCGCGAATGATGTCGGCTTCGACCAGTCGCTGACCGGGGGCGAAGCGTCCGCGCCGAATCCGCTCGCGGATCCAATCCGCCGTCTCGTGGACCGAAGGCACTTCCGTGCGCGACGAGGGCTTCGTACGCTTCGGCATGGTTGTGTTGGGCATCGCTGTTGGCAGGGAAAGAAGCGGTGTGACCGCGCGCGCAGTATGGTCAACTTTTTCGTCGACAAGCAACCGGCTCGCGACCGCGAAAGCGCAGCGGCTGCATGACTGCACTCGACCTGGTGTTTGCCGGCGATCTGGTACTCGATGAACCCGATCCCGATTACTGGCTCGGCGGCATCGCACCCGCGTTGCGCGCCGCGGATGTCGCGATCGGGCATCTGGAAGTGCCGCATAGCTCAAGCGGTGTCGAGCTGCAGGGCGACGTGCCGGCCCCTGGCGCGGACCCCGCGCATCTCGACGCGCTTGCACGTGCCGGCCTCACCGCCGTCTCGCTCGCGGGCAATCACATCGCGGATCTCGGCGCCGTCGGCATCGCGGATACGCGCGCGGGCCTCGCACGGCTCGGGGTGCGCCATACCGGCGCCGGCGAGAATCTCGCGGCTGCGCTCCTACCCGCCTACATCGACACGCCCATCCGCCGCATCGCGCTGCTCAGCTTCAACTGCGTCGGGCCCGAGGCCGCGTGGGCGACCGACGAGCGCGCCGGCTGCGCTTACGTGCGTGTCGAAACGGCGGATGGCACGCCGATCGCACCCGCCGCGCCGCTCGTGCAAGCGAACGAAGCTTCGCTCGCGGCCCTGAAGCATGTGGTCGAGTCGGCACGCGCACACGCGGATGTCGTCATCGTCGCTTTGCACAAAGGCATCGTGCACACACCGGCGCGCCTCGCACCTTACGAACGGCCGATCGCGCACGCCGCGATCGACGCCGGGTGCGACATCGTGCTCGGCCATCACGCGCACATCATCCGCGGCATCGAGGTGTATCGCGGCAAGCCGATCTTCCACGGCTTGGGCAACGGCTGCGTCGTCACGCGCGCACTGAGCCCGGGTCAATCGCATCCCGCACGCGCGGCATGGGCTCGCAAGCGTCGTGAGGTGTTCGGCTTCGAACCCGACCCCGCGTACGAGTTCGCCCCTTTTCACCCCGATGCCATCAACGCGCTGCTCGGCCGCGTGCGCATGCACGCCGATGGCCGGATGCAGGTCGGCTTCACGCCGGTTCACGTGGAGCCGCCGGGACGTCCGACGCTCGCACACGGCGAGATCGCCGATCGCGTCATCGCCTACGTCGAGCGGATCACGCGCGACGCCGGCCTCGCACCGCTCACCCTCGTTCGCACCGGAGACGATGCGTGGCTGAACTAATGCACTCGCAAGAACCGACGTCGAGCCCGCCGCCGCGCTACAGCCTGCTGTTCTACATCGGCGCGGGCGGTCTGATGCTGGCGATGATCGTCGAAGCGGTCTCCGTACTCGGCCGTCAACTCGGCCTGCCGCTGCTGGGAGCGATCGAAATCATTCAAGCGGCGATCCTCTTGACCGCGTCCGCATCGATGCTGTCCGCGACGCTGGCCGGCGCGCACGCCACCGTGCATCTGCTCGTCGAACGTCTTGCGCCTCCGGTCCGGAGTGTCCTGCGCCGCATCGCACTTGTGACTTCCGCCGCCTTCTTCGCGTGCCTGTCGATTGCCGCCGTGTGGCTCACGATCGAAGCGTGGCACGACTTCGAGCACAGCGAGCTGCTGCGCATTCCCTATCGGCCGCTGCGCGTCATCGCCGTCGTCATGACGGCGGCGGTGGCGATCGTATTCGCATATGAAGCCGTGCGACGCAGCGCCAAGGAGCGAGCTCCGTGAACGGCTTTCTTGGTGTCGTCGCGCTGCTCGTCCTGCTCACGCTCGGCATTCCCATCGGCATCGCGATGGGCGTGGTCGGGCTCGTGGGACTCACGCTCCTGATCGGCTTCGAGCCGGCGCTGATCAAGTCCGGCATCGTGCTGTTCGAGACCGTGCTCAAGTACGAGCTCGGTGTGCTGCCGCTGTTCCTGCTGATGGCGCACTTCTGCTTCGCCGCCGGCGCCAGCCGCGATTTCTTCGATGTCGCCGCGCGCATGATCGGTCATCGCCGCGGCGGGCTGGCGCTCGCCTCGATCGCGGGCTGCGCCGGCTTCGGCTCGATCAGCGGGTCGAGCCTGGCGACGGCCGCGACGATCGGTCTCGTCGGCCTGCCGGAGATGCGCCGCCGCGGCTACTCCGATGCGCTCGCGACGGGCTCGGTCGCGGCGGGCGGCACGTTGGGATCGCTCATTCCACCCTCCGGCGCGCTCATCGTGTTCGGCATTCTCGCGGAAGAATCGATCGGCACCCTGTTCACGGCGGCTATCATTCCCGGCATTTCACAAGCGCTGCTGTACATGGTCGCGATCGTGCTGCTGTGCCGCTGGCGACCCGCGCTCGGCCCGGCAACGGAGAAGGCCAGCTGGCCGGAGCGGCGTGCGGCACTGCTGCGCATCATCGACCTCGCGTGCCTCGTCCTGCTCGTCATCAGCGGCATCGCGCTCGGCTGGTTCACGCCGACCGAGGCCGCCTCGATCGGCGCCGTCGGCGCGTTGCTGCTCTGCGCGCGCCGCAGGCGACTGAACTGGGATTCGCTGCGCGGCGCGCTCGCGGACACGCTGCGCACGACCGGCATGATCTACGTCGTCATCATCGGCGCGCTCATCTTTTCCGTATTCATGAGCCTCACCGGACTCGCCGAGCAGGTGGCGACGCTCATGAACGGCCTCGGCGGCGGCCAGCTCACGGCGATCATCGTGATGACGCTGATCCTCCTGCTGCTCGGATCGGTGCTCGACGGCCTCGCGCTGATGCTGCTTACGACGCCCATTCTGCTGCCGGTCATCACGCAGCTCGGGCTCTCGCCGATCTGGTTCGGCATCTATCTCGTACGCACGATGGAAATCGGCTTCGTGCATCCGCCGATCGGAATGAATCTGTACGTCATTCAGGGGATCGCGAAGGACGTGCCGCTGTCGCGCATCTTCAAGGGCGTGCTGCCCTTCCTGGCGTCCGACTTCGCGCATCTCGCGCTGCTCGTGGCCATTCCCGGACTCGCTCTCGCATTGCCAGGATGGTTGGCATCATGAGGGCCACGGCGCTGATCGACGAGCGCCTGGGTTCGCCGCTCCGTGCCGCGCGGATCGAGCACGCGCGCGGACGGCGCGTCGTCGGCTACATCGGTGACGACATTCCGATCGAACTGATCCTCGCCGCCGACGCGCTGCCCCTGCGGCTCACGGGCGTACCGGCGCCGACGCCGCTCGCGGATCGCTACCTCGAAAGCTCGTTCGCACCGGCGCATCGCTCGCTGCTGGAGGCATGGCTGCAGGGCGCGTTCGATTTCATGGACGCGATCGTGTTTCCGCGCAGCAGCGATTCGGCGCAGCGCCTGTACTACTACGTGTGCGAACTGCAGCGCCGCGGCATTCACGCCGGGCCGCGATCGCTCATCTACGACGTCGCGCGCGTGAACCGCGCGACCAGTCACGCACACACCGTGGCCGCAACGTACGCCCTCGCGGCCGATCTGAACGTCGATCCTTCGCGCCTGGATGCGGCCGTCACACGCGTACGGAGTCGCGCGCAGCTGTTCGTCACGCTTGCCGAGCTGCGCACCGGCTCCCTGGCGATCGCCGGCAGCGAAGCGCTGCGCGCCTGGCGCGCTCTCCAGCTCGATTGGACCGACGACTTCGAGCGCGCCGTGCGGGAATGGACCGCGAGCGCCCACCGCCAGCACGGCTCGCCGCGCCTGCTGTTCGCTGGCAGCACGCCCCCGGACGAGCGCTTTCATCTCGCGATCGAAGCGGTCGGCGGCGCCATCGTCGATGAGTTGTACGATGAATCGCCCGCCAGCAGTGCGGCGCGTTGGACCGCCCGGGGCGCGTCGCTCGAGGACATTGCGCGGCGCTATCGAAGCGCGCGCACGACCGACGTCGCGCTCCTGGAAAC
>JAEYXD010000132.1 GCA_023428645.1 Pseudomonadota bacterium | reverse complement strand
GTGCTCGTTCGTATCGCTCGTGTTCGCTTGGGCGCGGTCGAGGACGGCGCTTGCATAACGATCGATCGCGATTTCCAGCGCGCGCCCGTTCAGAGGCTCCGATGCCGGAGGTTGCGCGACGGACGGCAGAGGTGATGCGGGAGCGTCAGTGCTCCGCGGCGGCAGCACGACGTTCGTTCGCGTGATGAACACGCCGCCATCGGCCACCATGAAGTTCGCGGCCGCGGCGAGGATCGCGACGGCCACGAACGACAACCCGAGTCGCCATGTAATGGACAGGCGAATCCGCGGAGCGTAACAGCGCGCGATGAGAGAGGTGAGGCTCGGCACAGTCGACGGTTTTCAAAGTGAAGCGCGATTGTTCGCCGAGCGCCCCTCGAAGTGCGACACGAGTCCGCAAATCTGGGACTTCAGTCGCCTCTTCGCGCAGAGTCGACAGCGCGTGGGTGCCGTGGCCAGCGCGTCAGGGCAGCGGTCTGTCGGTAACTCGACTACAAGGGCTTAACTGCAATGTCCTCCACATTCTCAGCACCGTCGCGTGATTACCCCTCGCGAATCGTCTGCCTCACCGAGGAGACGACCGAGACGCTGTACCTCCTCGGCGAGGACGCGCGCATCGTCGGCATCTCCGGCTTCACCGTGCGGCCCGAGCGGGCGCGCAAGGAAAAGCCCAAGGTGTCCGCGTTCATCAGCGCGAAGATCGACCGCATCCTGGCGCTGCAGCCGGATCTGGTGCTCGGCTTCTCGGATCTACAGGCCGACATCGCCGCTGACCTCGTGCGGCGAGGGATCGAGGTCCATGTGTTCAATCATCGCGACGTGAGCGGCATCCTGCGCATGATCAGGATGCTCGGCGGCATGGTCGGTTGTCAGGCGAAGGCAGAAGCGCTCGCGGCCGATCTGCAACGCAATCTGGACAGCATCCGCGCCGCCGCGGCGAACTTCGTGCGCCGGCCGAGGGTGTACTTCGAGGAATGGGACGATCCGCTCATCGTCGGCAGCCGCTGGGTTTCGGAGTTGGTCGAGATCGCCGGCGGCGAGGAGTGCTTTCCGGAACGGGCGCCGTGCTCATTGGCGCGAGATCGCATCCTGGCGGATCCGGGCGACGTCATCGCGCGCGCGCCCGATGTCATCTTCGGGTCCTGGTGCGGCAAGAAATTTCGACCCGAACGGGTCAGCGGGCGTCCGGGCTGGAGCGCGATTCCCGCGATCGCCAGCGGCGAGATTCACGAAGTGAAGTCCTCGCTGATTCTGCAGCCGGGGCCCGCGGCATTGACGGACGGCGTGCGGCAGCTTCATCGAGTCCTCGATCGCTGGCAGCGGAGCCGTTGACGGCGGTCGGTCACACCGCGCGGTCGCGCACCATGATCGTGCGAACTACCGGTTAAATTTACACGCGCACGCAAGGTCCCGTGTCCGACGCGGCGGTGCGCGAAAAAAAAGTTTTGACAGCGAGTCTGCAAAGAACTCGTCAACAGTGCGCGCGAAGACGCGGCGTGACGCGCGCGGACACCCATTTCAAAGCGCCGAATTTCCCGCCTTTCCAGCTCTGCAAGTAGTTGCAGCGATGCGTGCAAATGCGTCGTTCGTTGTCGCGGCGGTGCGGCGCCGGACCGTTGACACAGCAATGAGCGTCGAGGCGGAATACTGCGCGGCGGAAAATGGGGAATACGCCGCGAGTTTCGACCAATACGTATGGGGCTACGTAGCGGACGTTGGCAGCGCGTGCGCATCGTGTGCGCGGTCGACTCGATTCAATTCGCCCTTTGGGAGGACCCAAGCAGAAAAACTTCGTTCCGTTCGAACAAGCCAGCGCGTGAGCGCGGCGAGCATCCAGAATTAGATTGGGGGAAGTGGACATGCAGCATGCTCGATCAGAAAACAAAAGCCTGTCGCTAGCGACGGCGGTATCCATGGCGCTATTTGCGTCCCAGGGCAACGCGCAGGAGGCACGCGAGGAGATCGTCGTCACCGGCTCCTACATCAAGCGCGACACCTTCAACGCGCCCTCGCCGACGGAGGTGATCGATTCCGCGGCCGTGACGCAGTCGGGGGCCCCGACGCTCGGCAACTTCATTCGTGACCTCACGTTCACGCAGAACACCGACACGGTCGCGAACGTGCTCGGCACGCAGGACGGCACGCAGAGTTCGAATTCCGCGACGTTCAACATCCGCGGCCTGGGCACCGGCAGCACGCTGACGCTGTTCGATGGACGGCGCATCGTCGACAGCTCGATCGGCACGGTCGTGCCGGAGCTCGCGATGGCGCGCTTCGAAGTCGTGCTCGATGGCGGCGCCGCGTTGTACGGCACCGACGCCGTCGCGGGCGTCGTGAACATCATTCCGGTGAAGCGGTTCGAAGGCGTGAAGACGCGCCTGTTCTACAACCAGGACCAGGGCAACGATTTCCATCAACCGAAGTACTCGCTGCTCGCGGGGCATACGTTCTTCGACGCGCTGGACGTCGTGTTCGCCGCGGACTATTCGAAGAAGACGGCGTTGTATCGCGTCGAGCGTCCCGAGTTCTTGCGCGCCGACTACGACCAGACCGTGAGCGGCAATCCCGGCGTGTACACGCGCATGTCGAGCGGCTCGGGCATTTATCGCGACCCGGCGTGCGGCACGTTCAATCAAGGTCACGAGGACGACGGCCTGCAGGACTCATTCCCGAGCGGCATTCGCGGCGGTACCGCCACGAATCCGACCTGCCTGTTCGAATACGGTCAATTCCACGACTACGCGCGGCCCGCCGAGGATTACAACGTCTACTTGAGCATGGTCTATCCGATCAACGACAAGGTGAACGTCGAATTCCAGGCCAACGGCGATTGGCGCACCTCGACGACCATCACCTCGCCCTCGACCGCGCTGACGGCCAACAACACGAAGCTGTTCGTGCCGGAGCACAACCCCGGCAATGAATCCGGCAGCCTCTTGCGCATGGGCGGTGTCGGCGGCTCGGGCTGGCGGCCGTTCACGCATTACGGAACGCTGCCGAGCCACTTCGATCACCGCGGCGCGACGAACAGCAAGAACAGATACATCACGGACCGCTACAAGCTCGGCCTGACGTACGACATCGGCGACACGAGTTGGAGCGGCGAGACCTGGATCAGCACGCAGACGATCCGCACGAAGAACTTTGGCTATGCGCCGCTGATGGACCGCATGCAAGCGGCGCTGGAAGGGCGGGGTGGGCCGAACGGGAACGAGTACTGGAATCCATTCGGCAATTCCGACCCGCGCGCACCCGTCGTCTACGGTCCCAACGGCAATGTGATCAGCACGGGCTACAACCCGTCGCGGGCGAACAGCCAGCAGCTGGTCGACTGGCTGTGGGTGTCCGATGCCCACGAGTCGGAGCGTGAGCGCTTGCAGTTCGCCGAGTCCATCGTCACCGGCGAGCTGTTCGACTTGCCCGCGGGCGCGCTCTCGATGGCGTTCGGCTTACAGGTGCGCGAGCAGAAGCAATGGGATCCGACCGGCCCCGCGGCGATGGCCCGCAATGACTACAACGTCGATCTGTTCCTCGTGCCGAACGGTACGGTCATCACGGAGAGCCAGGTTCGCTCGGTGTTCGCCGAGCTGAGCGTGCCGATCCTCGACAACTTGACGATGCAGATCGCCGGGCGTCACGAGGACTTCGTCGATCTCGACCTGACGGCCACGAGCCCGAAAGTCGCCCTGCGCTACGAGCCCTTCCGTTCGCTCGCGTTCCGCGCGTCGTACGGCAAGGGATTCCTCGCGCCGGAACCCACGCAGATGCTCGTGCAGGAGAGCCCCAGTTGCTCGGAGGTGTTCACGGGCAACGACGCGTTCTATCCGGCGCAAAATGGCGCGCCGGCCGTGACGATCGCGGGCTCGACGAGCTGTTTCAACGGCAATCCGGACCTCAAGCCCGAGGATTCGACGATCTACAACGTCGGCTTCAGCTGGGAATTCATCGACGATCTGGAGTTCAGCCTGGACTACCAGCAGATCAAGTACGTCGACCGCATCCTGCAACTGACGGCGGCGGATCTGCTCAATCGCGACTTCTCGAACTTCCTCATCGCGAACAACTTGACGGCGGCGACGTACAACCGCTTCACGCATGCCGCTTTGAGAGAAGCCTGGTTCGCGAACAACATGGACCCGGCGATCCAGCGCGGCGGGCTGCAGCCGAGCGGCATCAATCCGCTGGGCTCGGTGACGCGCACCTACGAGAACCTGTCGTCCAACGAGGTGGACGTGTTCGACGCGAAGCTGAAGTACTCCTTCGATGTCGGCAATTTCGGCTTCTTCAGCACACAGCTCTCGAGCACGTACTACGCGAAGTACGAATACACGAGCTTCGATAAGGTGACCGTCGATGCCGTGGGGCTGCAGAACGGGCAGACGAACCTCGCGCCGCCGTTGCCGCAATGGAAGCACAACTTCCGTGCTGCCTGGGCGCTCGGCAACCACAGCGCGGCCATTACGGCGAAGTACAGCGATGGCGTGAAATTCGATGCGGCGGTGGAGCCAGGCGCGGCGATCCCGGATCGGATCAGTTCGTTCACGACGTACGACGTTCGCTACGGCTACTCGTTCCAGAACCTGTCCTTCGGCCAGGTCGACTTCGCGATCGGTTCTTCGAATGTGACCAATGCGATGCCGGATCGCCTGCCGGTGATCGGCGGTCTCGAAACGCGTCTCGGCGATCCGTTCGGTCGCCAGTACTACGCGGAAGCGGTTCTCTCGTTCGAGTAGCGAGCGTTGAGATAGAGCGTGCCGCCGAACTCCAGACGGCGGCACGCTCAGGGAGTCGCGAGCGGCGGCGCATCGAGGCCGATTCTCTGGCCCGCGAGCACGAAGCGCTCGCCATCCTCGGCACACGAACGGGTTACAGCCCGGGGTCACTCTGCGGCCGGGCCGCAAAATGCGGCATTTTGCAATGCGTGTCATGGCATCGCGATCGAAAGGTTTCGATTTACGAAGCCAGTCTCGTGCTGCAAAGTTCGGCCCGCGTTTTTCGACCCCGACCGGACCGAGTGACCCTGCGAAATGATCGATCGACATCCCATCAAGACCCTGCTCGTCGCGAATCGCGGCGAGATTGCCATTCGCGTCATGCGCGCGGCGGCCGAGCTCAGCATCCGCACCGTCGCCGTGTTCTCGCATGAAGACCGCTTCTCGCTGCATCGGACGAAAGCGGACGAGAGCTACATGGTCGGCGCTGGCAAGTCGCCCGTCGATGCGTATCTGGATATCGAGGACATCGTGCGCGTTGCGCGCGCGGCGAAGGTCGACGCCATCCACCCTGGGTACGGTTTTCTCTCGGAGAATCCGGAGCTTGCCGAAGCCTGTGCGCGTGCGGGCATCATTTTCATCGGCCCCACGGCGGAGATGATGCGCCGGCTCGGCAACAAGGTCACCGCGCGCAATCTCGCGGTCGAGGCCGGGGTCCCCGTCATGCCGGCAACCGGCCCATTGCCGCGCGACGAGCAGGCGGTGCTCGCGCTCGCCCGTGGGGTCGGGCTGCCGGTCATGCTCAAGGCGAGCTGGGGCGGCGGCGGCCGTGGCATGCGCGTCGTCGAGCACGAGGGCGAGTTGCTCGAGCTCGTCGCGGCCGCGCGGCGCGAAGCGAAGGCCGCGTTCGGCAACGACGAGGTCTATCTCGAGAAGCTCATCCGCCGCGCGCGGCATGTCGAGGTGCAGTTGCTCGGCGACTCGCATGGCAACCTGGTCCATCTG
>JAEYXD010000096.1 GCA_023428645.1 Pseudomonadota bacterium | reverse complement strand
ACGCCGTACGAGGACGTTCAGGTGACGACGCAGCAGTTCCAGATCGTGAACGGGCTGCCGACGAACGTCACGGCGGTGTTGAACGCGGGCAAGCAGCTCAACAAGGGCGCCGAGCTCGAAGCCGTATGGCGTCCCGTCGACGCCTTGACGCTCACGTTGAACGCAGGCTATCTCGACGCGCAGTTCGAGGAGTTCCTGACGTCGTGCGGTGCCAACTGTGTGCGTGACATCAGCTCGTCGAACAAGCCGATCAACGCGCCGGACTGGACCGTATTCTTCGGCGGGCAGTATCGATGGGACCTGCCGCGGGGCATGCTGACATCCCATGTGGGCTACACGTATCGAGGAGCGACGAAGGTCGCGAATACGACGGCGAGCATCACGGATCAGGAGGCGTACGACATCGTGGACGTCGGTTTCGCGTACGTGACGGAAAGCAATGCCTGGCGGTTTGCGTTGGACTGCAAGAACTTGTTCGACGAGGAATACCGAGTCGCGGGCTATGATTTCGGCAATCCGGGCGTTGGGGCGACGGGCGGCCTGAGTCAGATCGGCTTCTACGGCCCGCCGCGCACCGTTGCGCTCACGGCAACGTTCCAATACTGACGAGTGGCGAAACGAATGCGGTCGATGAGTGTGTTGGTGACGGGTGCGGGAAGTGGAATCGGGCTCGCGCTGTCGAAGCACCTGACGGAGCAAGGACATCGCGTAATCGCGACTGATCTCAATGCGTCGGCGCTCGAGGCCGCGCAGGTCGGCGCTCCTGAGCGTGTGCGCATCGAGGCGCTGGACGTGACGGACGCGACCTCGATCGGGCGAGCGCTCGCGGCTGTCGCCAGCGACCCGCCGGAGGTGTTGATCAATAACGCCGGATTGCAGCATGTCGCGTCGCTCGAGGAATTTCCGCCGGAGAAGTGGGAGCAGCTCGTCGCGGTGATGCTCACCGGAGCCGCGATGCTGACGCGCGCCGTATTGCCCGGTATGCGTGAGCGCAACTTCGGGCGGATCGTCAATATCGGATCGATTCATTCGCTCGTGGCCTCGCCGTTCAAGAGCGCGTACGTCGCCGCAAAGCATGGTCTCGTCGGCTTCAGCAAGGTGATCGCGCTCGAGACGGCCGCTTGCGAAGTGACGATCAACACCGTATGTCCCAGCTTCGTGAAGACGCCGCTCGTCGATGCGCAAGTCGCGTCGCTCGCTCGCAAGCTCGGTTTGCCGGAGTCTCGAGTCGCCGAGGAAGCGATGCTCGGGCCCATGCCGAAGCACCGCTTCATCGACATGGACGAGCTCGCCGGCACCGTCGATTTCCTGCTGAGTAGCGCGGCCCGCAATATCACGGGCCAATGCATCACGATCGATGGCGGGTGGACGGTGCAATAGCCCTATTGCGAGCTGCCTGCACGTGGTCAACCTCGTCGTCGTTCTCGCAGCCTTGCTGCTGCTCATGTTCGTCGCGTATCGCGGCTACAGCGTCATCATCTTTGCGCCGCTGATCGCGATGCTGGCCGTCCTGTGCACGGATGCGGCCGCAGTCGCGCCGCTGTTCAGCGGCGTATTCATGGAGCGCGTCGCGGGCTTTCTGAAGCTCTACTTCCCGGTATTCCTGCTCGGTGCCGTGTTCGGCAAGGTGATCGAGCTGTCCGGCTTTTCGCAGGTGATCGCGGGCGCCGTCATTCGCTTCGTCGGTGAAAGTCGAGCGATTCTCGCGATCGTCATGGTCTGCGCGCTGCTGACGTACGGCGGCGTCTCGTTGTTCGTCGTCGTCTTTGCAGTGTATCCGTTCGCTGCCGCGGTGTTTCGTCGCGGGAACATTCCCAAGCGCCTCATTCCGGGCACGATCGCGCTCGGCGCGTTCTCATTCACGATGGATGCGCTGCCAGGCACGCCGCAAATCCAGAACATCATTCCCACGGCATTCTTTGGCACGAACGCCTGGGCTGCGCCGTGGCTCGGCATCATCGGGAGTGCGTTCATCCTGGTCGGCGGGCTCGCCTACCTGGAGTCGCGGCGGCGTGCTGCGGCGTTGAATGGCGAGGGCTACGGCACGGGACACGTCAATGAGCCGGAGGCGATCGTTGCGGATGCGCGAAACGGCGTTCTCGTTGCCGTGTTGCCTCTGATCGTCGTCGGCGTCGTGAACCTGATGCTGACGCGCGCGATCCCCGCGTGGACCGGTGAAATCATGACGACATCGCTACCGGGGCTCGCACAGCCGATCGTGACTCAGGTGTCCGGGCTCGCGGCGGTGTGGGCAGTTCAAGGTGCGTTGTTGTGTGGCATCGGTACGGTGCTGCTGCTCGCGTTTCGCACCGTCGCGCGGCGTTTCATCGAGGGCTCGAAGGTGGCAGTCGGCGGCGCATTGCTCGCTGCACTGAATACGGCATCGGAGTACGGGTTCGGCGCGATCATCGCGGCGCTGCCCGGATTTCTGCTCGTCAAGCAAGCGCTCATGACGATTCCCGATCCGCTCGTGAATGAAGCCGTGACCGTCACGACGCTCGCCGCCATTACAGGCTCCGCATCCGGCGGTCTCAGCATCGCGCTCGCGGCCATGGCGGATCAATTCATGAGCGCAGCGCAGCTCGCGGGTATTCCTCCCGAAGTTCTACATCGCGTCGCCTCGATGGCAAGCGGCGGCATGGACACGTTGCCGCACAACGGCGCCGTGATCACGTTGCTTGCGGTCACTGGCCTCACGCATCGTCAGTCATATCGCGATGTATTCGCGATCACGTGCATCAAGACGGCGACGGTGTTTGTCGTGATCGCGGTCTATTACCTCACGGGCATCGTTTAGGGGGGGCATATGCAATTCGTTCAGAAGCTGCTGTTGACCGCGTCGATCGGAAGCGCCGCCGTGTGTGGCGCGGCGGAGTTGCCGCGCGCCGGTTCGCCCGAAGACGTCGGCCTGTCGTCGGTGCGGTTGCGTCGCGTTACGGACACGTTCAATGCCGACGTCGAGGCCGACAAGATCGCGGGCGCCGTCGTCATCATCGTGCGCGACGGCAAAGTCGCGTATCACGAAGCGTTCGGATTTCGCGACCGGTCGAAAAGCGCGCCCATGTCGCGCGACGCGATCTTTCGTATCGCTTCGATGACGAAGCCCGTCACCGCCGTCGCGGCCTTGATGCTCATGGAGGAGGGGAAGCTGCAGCTGATCGATCCTGCCTCCAAGTACCTGCCTGAGTTGAAAGGGCTGAAGGTAGGCGTCGAAACGAGCGGCGAGGGCGGTAAGCCGACGTTGCGACTCGAGCCGATGCGCCGCGAGATCACGATCCAGGATCTTCTGCGGCACACGTCCGGGCTCACTTACGGTCCGTTCGGCGATTCGCTCGTGCAGAGGGCCTATCGCGCTGCGAATACGATGGACGATCAGCAAACGAACGCCGAGATGATGCAAAAGCTCGCTCGCCTGCCGCTCGCCTATCAACCGGGCACGATGTTCGAGTACGGCATGTCCACCGACGTCGTCGGTCGCGTCGTCGAAGTGCAAGCGGAGCAAGATCTCGAAAGGTTCTTCGCGGAAAGGATCACGAAGCCGCTCGGCATGACGGATACGGCGTTTCGACTCACGAGTGTGCAAGCGGAACGGCTGGCCGAGCCGCAGCCGCTCGTGAAGGGTGGACCTGTGATCGTCGTGGGTTACAACCCCGCCCGCCCAGCGAAGTGGTTTTCGGGCGGCGGCGGCCTGTTGTCGACCGCGATGGACTACGCACGGTTCTGCCAGATGCTGCTGAACGACGGCGACCTCGATGGTGTGCGGCTGCTGTCGAGAAAATCGGTGCAGCTGATGCGCAGCAACCATTTGCCGCCGGAGGTCGGGTACGGCTCGTTCACGCAGGAGCTCGGCATGACTGCACCATTGCCGGCGCTCGGACAGGGCTATGGTCTCGGTGTCGGCGTGCGACTGGAGCAGGGGAGAAGCACCGTTCCTGGTTCCGTCGGCGATCATTTCTGGGGCGGCGCGACCGGCCCGTACTACTGGATCGATCCGCAAGAGAAATTGGTGGCAGTCATGATGTTGCAAGAGCTCGATACGCAGCGTCGGACGCACTATCGCTCGCTCCTGCGCAATCTCGTGTATCAGGCACTTGCTCCGTGATTGCTTCAACGGGAAGCGCGCGGAACGCCGGGCGACGCGCGCATTTACCGCCAGCCGAGTTGCATTGCGGTCACCGATGTCCTTCGCACCATGGGGCGCTCACTACGTTGCCCCGGGCTTGAAAGCCAGCGGCTTCGCCCGAGATTGCCCATGCTCCTGGTGGAGCAGAGGACCCCCGGCAGGGCCGGGCAGGAGTGGTCGCATGAACTACTGGATCAGCATCCTGTTTCGCGCCATTCCGCTCCTCATGGGTGCCATTTGCCTGGGGCTCGGTCTGTACGTCCGAGCCGGCGGAGCCGACCCCAATCATTTTGTCGCCGGGCATGTGCTGATCTCGCTGACGGCGATCTGCATTGCGCTCTTCACGACCGCCGCCGTGATCATTCGGCAGCTCACCGGCACCTTCAGCCAGACATGGAAATTCATCCTGCCGATCGTTGGTTATGCCGCCGCCCTTGCCACGATCATCTGGGGGCTCGACCTGCGGGCCCAGGGTGGAAGCTCCGCATTCATCGCCGGTCATGTCGTGTTCGGCGTCGGTCTGATCGCCGCCTGCGTGACGACGGTGGCCGCCTCATCCACGTCGTTCACCCTCATTCCACAGAATTCGCAGCGCCGTCACGAGGACGGTGCGCCGGCGGAGGCCTACGGAGCCGGCGCCGCAATCGCGCTGATCCTGGTTCCGGTCGTTGCAACCGCAATAGCCGTCGTCTTCGCGGTCATGCTGCTGAGCCGCTCGGCCGAGGCGCCGAATTTCGTCGCCGGCCACGTGATGGTAGGGCTCGCGGCGGTCTGCTCCAGCCTGATCGCTCTCGTCTCGACCGTGGCGCGGCAGGTGCGCAATCAGTTCGATGAAAGGGAGCGCTGGCGCTGGACGCTTTGGGTCCTTCTGATGGGCTCGGCGACGCTCGTCTGGGGCCTCTTCGTGCTCTACGGATCGCAGCGGCCGGAGCGCATAGCGCCCGGATGCATCCTGCTGGGGCTCGGTATGATCTGCTACAGCATCATCTCGAAGGTATGGCTGCTGGCGCTGGTCTGGCGTCGTACATGCGCGCTCGCCAACCGCATCCCGCTCATCCCCGTGATGACCTGCCTGGCCTGCCTGTTCTTCTCCGATTTTCTATCGGAAGCCGCGATGACAGATCCGAATTTCTTCATCTCGGCCCGAGTGGTGTCAGGACTGGGCGCAGTCTGCTTCACGCTGTTCTCCATCGTCTCCATTCTCGAGGCGGGCACGTCGGGGAAGTCGTGAGGGCCGACGTCATCAAACTGCTCAACGAGCGCGAATTCCGTGCACGCACGGCGACACGTTGAGCTGCGTGCTCGCGCAAGGATCGCAGGTGTCGGATCTCGGTGAATGGCAGATTCTGGTCGCCGTCGCATCAGGTAGGGGTCACTCGTTTCCCGTCGTCTGTTCGAGCAAGCGCCGACGTTGTCGGCGCGAACCGAGCGAGATGGGAGCCTATGCATACGAGTGTTCGTCGGAAATCCACGCGACTGTCGCACGCCATTTCAGCGATCCTGTACGGCGCAGCGACGCTCGTCCCTTCATTGTCGTTCGCACAAGAGTCCTCGCCGACGCAGGATGCAACGGCAGCGGCTGAGGAAAGCACCGGCGACGTCACCGAGCTCAGCGATCTGCAAGTGACCGAAGATCCGCTGCGCGCGATCTCCAACGAGCCAAGCGCCTCGTCCTTCGGTTTCGCGAAGCCGATTCTAGAAACGCCGCGGACGGTGTCGTTCGTGTCGGAAGAGCAAATCACCTTGCTCGGCATCTCGAGCGCTGACGATCTCACGCGCGTCGTGCCCGGCGTCTACACGAATCGTCGCTGGGGCTTGCAGGGCGGCGTCGACGTTCGCGGTGTCTCGGCAGACATGTACTTCCGCGGTATGAAGCGCTTGAGCATGCAAGGTCACGCGCGTACGTCGCTGACCGGCATGGACGCGATCGAAGTGGTGAAGGGCCCGCCGTCGCCGATCTATGGCATGGGCCGCATCGGCGGCTACACGAACATGATTCCCAAAGCGGGTCGCGCCAAGGGAGGTTCGTATCTGCAAGAAGCGCAAGGCTTCGCGCAGCTCGTCGGCGGCTCGTGGGATCGCTCGGAAGTGTCGTTCGGTATCGGCGGGCCGATGGCGGTCGGCGAAAAGGCCGGTGGCTACTACGTCTACGGCTTGCTCGAAGACAGCCCGACCACCTGGGTAGAGCCCGTCCACGCGAAGCAGAAGATCCTGCAAGCGGCGACGAGCATCGACAATGTGATCGGGCCATTCCGACTCGAGGTCGGCGGTCAGTACCAGAACTCAAACACGGCGGGCGCGTTCATGAATCGCGTTACGCAAGATCTGCTCGATGATGGCACGTACATCACGGGCACGCCGCTCGTGAATCTCGATGCCAACGGCGATGGTCAAGTGGGCTTTCTCGAAACGCACCAGCGCTCGCCCATCCGCGAGAACTCGCGTTACACCTCGACGAATCAGCCGCTGAATCAGCGCTTCGCCTGGCCGACGGTCGGAGGGCGACCAGCGGACTTCAGTCAGGGCTTTCCGACGATCGGCGGCATTCCGCAAACGATGCTCGATTACCTGAATTCGCCTGAAGGTCGCCAGGTCGCGAACTGTGAGGCTGCCGACATCATGCGCTCGATGCCCGCCGGCGGTCCGGTGCCGTTGAGCGGGCAGCTGCCCGTCGGGTTCGTGCTGAACCCATGTACGGTTGGCGAGACCAAGGTCGATCCTCGACGCGCCGTGTACGAGCGCGAGCAGGATGCGCAGCTGACATTGCTGTTCCTCGACATGGTGTACGACTCGAATCCCGACTTCACGATCAAGAATCAGCTCTTCTACGATCGTCTCGAGAGCTATAAGAATTCGCAGCTGCCTTACGGCGAGCGCCAGTCGATCTGGCGCGCCGAGGAGAAGTTCACCGTCACGAAGCGCATCCCGGATGAAGCGCTGCCGAGCTGGCTGCGCATCAACTCGCTCGCATCCGCGAACTACCGCATCACGAGCGCGTATCAAGCGAGCGGCGGCGGCGACTTCGATTTCCGCAACGACATCATGGGGAACGGCGGCCGGCTGATCACGAACGCGACCTTCTGGAACAACCTCGAGAACGGCTCGTACGAGACCGGCGCGCCGAAGACGACGATTCAGCGCAGCAAGTACACCGAAAGTGGCATCGGCGTGATGTTCGACGTGGATGTCCTGCGAAAGACGAACGTCGTCTTGGGCGCTCGGTATGACTGGGGCGATGCAGCCGCCTGGGACATGCCGCGCTTCGCGCAGGATTGCGCGTCGCCAGCGCCGACGTGCGACTCGACGCCTGCCGCCGGGCAAATAGTCGGACGCTACCTGCCGTATCAGCGCGCGGAGAAGGATGACAAGGGCGCGTCGTACAGCTTGAGCGTGTCGCATCAGTTACCGTTCGGGTTCCGTCCCTACGCGACGATCGCGAAGTCGAGCATCGTGCTCGACGGCGCGAACAACTTGCTCGATCGCTCCACGGTGGATTCGCCGGGCGGATTCATCGGCGATGCCGAGCTCACGGAGTTCGGCATCAAGGGTAGCTTCTTCGGCGGCAAGCTCTTGTTCACGACCGCCGCGTACGAGCAGACGCGCACCGACCTGTCGAACAACCCGGACGATCCGACCGCGAGCGCCGACGTGACCAGCACGGAGAACCGCGGCATCGAAGTCGAGTTCAAATGGATTCCGACACGCGACATCTTCGTGCAGGCGTACGCGCTGTTTCAGAAGATCGAATACATCTTCGCCTCCAGCGCGAACATCGAGCTGACCGGGCGCGAGCTCGGCTTCCAGGACATCGTCGACCCCGCGACGGGACGAGTGATCTATCCGGCCGAGGCGTTCGTGTACGGCGGCCGTCTGCAGGTGACGCTGCCGCCCGAGCTGCGCGGTCAATACCTCACGAAGAACGGTAATCCGGAGACACAGCTCGGCTTGAATGCGAGCTGGCAGATCACGAAGTCGATCGGCGTGAACGTCGGCGGCAACTGGTTCGACGAGATTCCGGTCACACGCATCACGACGGTCACCGCGCCTGAAGCGCTCGTCGCGAACGCGGGTGTCACCTGGTCCGGCCAGGGCGGATGGTACGTGCAGCTGAGCGGCACGAACTTGACGGACGAACGCTATTACCGTCCGCGCAATGGCGACACGGTGGCGGGACTGATGAGCTCGATGCCGGGCCGCGGCTGGGCGCTCACGGTCAAGCACGACTTCCGCTGATAGACATCGGCGACACGCATGGCGCGGGCCCCCGCGCCATGCACGAGAATCGGCCTCGACCCTTCGGAGATCCTCATGAGTCATCGTCTCGCCGGGTTGTCCTGCGCAGTCGTCGCGGCGTTGTCCTTCTCGGCCGCAGCCGCGGCGACGACGCCCGCACTTCCGGGCGAGCGCTTCGAGTACTGAAGCTCATGCGTGTGCAAGGACGTTCACGGATACACGCAACTATCGCCATCTTCGCCTTCGGATGGATGTCCGCGCTTCCATCCTCGGGAGTGCAGGCGGCGACGTTCGATCTTGCGACCGCATCCATTGCCGACATCCAAGCCGCGATCGACGCCGGCGCGTTGAGCTCAGAGAAGCTCGTGCAGCTCTATCTCAATCGCATCGAGGCATACGACCAGCAAGGGCCGAAGATCAACTCGATCCTCGTCACGAACGCGAAGGCGCTCGAGATCGCCAGGGCGCTCGATGAGGAACGCAAGACGAAGGGGCGTCGCGGTCCTCTGCACGGAATTCCGATCGTCGCGAAGGATCTCGTGAACACGGCGGACATGCAGACGACCGGCGGCTTCGTCGTGATGAAGGGTGCCGTGCCCGCGACCGACGCAAACGTCATCAGGCGCCTGCGCGACGCCGGCGCCGTGATCTTCGGCAAGACGAACATGAGCGACTGGCTCGGTCGTTCGCGCCCCGATGGCGGCAGCTCGATTGCAGGCCAAGTGGTGAATCCCTACGACCTGACGCGCACGGTCGCGCCTTCGAGCAGCGGAACGGGCGCTGCGCTGGCTGCGTGGTTTGCGTCGGCGGGCATCGGCAGCGAGACGGGCACCTCGATCCGCAATCCCACGACCGACGGCGCGCTCGTCGGTCTCGCGCCCACCGAGGGCCTGATCGGGCGCGGAGGTGCGATGGCGAACACGTTCACTCATGAGCGTCTCGGGCCGATGGCGCGCAATACCTACGATCTCGCCGTCATGCTCGACGCGATGATCGGCGTCGACGCCAACGATCTCGTCACGGCGCAGTCGCTCACGCATCTGCCGGACGCCTCGTACACCACCTTCCTGAACCCGGTCGGGTTGCGCGGCTCGCGCATCGGTGTGCTGCGCGAGATGTTTCGCCGTGGTCCCAAGCATGCGGAAGGATTGGCCATCGCCGAGCGGGCGATCTTCGACCTGCGCAAGGCGGGCGCGAACGTATTCGATCCCGTGACGCTCGGCATCGACCTCGATCGCACGCGTATGCTCAAGGTGAACTACTGGGAAGGGCAGACGATCCTCGACAAGTATCTCGCGGACTACGGGCCGAGCGCACCGTTTCACAGCATTCGAGAGATGGTCGAAAAATTTCCCGATCTGGCGAAGCCCTCGTTCGCGGAGGAGCTGCGGCTGTCACCTGGGCGCGATCCCGAATATCAAGCGCGCCTCAAGGGACGCAAAGCGCTGCGTGAAGCGGTCATCGCGCTGATGGATCGATTCGAGCTCGACGCCGTCGTGTTCCCGTACAAGACGTTGCCGGCGACGAAGCTCGCGCGCAGCGAACTGGACGATGACGCGGATCCGATCAACGACGTCGTGCGCGCAGGCGATCGCGTGAGCGAGTCGGACAACTATCTCAGCTCGATGACTGGTTTGCCGGGGCTGCTCGTCCCGATGGGCTACACGAAGGGCGGCGCGGCGCTCGCGCTCGAGTTTCTCGGCCGTCCGTACGCCGAGCCGACGCTGTTGAAGCTCGCGAGCGGCTACGAGGCGCAGACACGCCATCGCAAGGCTCCCGCGAGCACGCCTGCGCTCGCGGGCGAACGCATCGAGTACTAGATGTAGGGTCCTGCCGATGTGACTCGTCCTCCCCGGCAACGGATCATTGCGAGGAGCGGAGCTTTCGATGCAGAGGATTCGATCACGCAGTCTCGGTGCGTTGAAAGCGCTCATCGCGTCGACCCTGTTATCGAGCGCAATGAGCGCCGCAGGCGAGTTGTCCGAGGCGTCGATCGAGTACGCGGGCGACCCGTCGTCGCTGCCGACGATCAAGATGTTCACGACCGGCGGCACGATCCAGAGCAAAGGCTCGCATCGCCTGAAACTTTCGGACTACAGCGATGGGCGCGTGGCGCCGGCCGAGTTGCTCGCCGACGTGCCGGAGATCCAGCGCATCGCGAATGTCGAAGTCGTCGAGATCAGCAACAAGGGCAGCGGCAGCGTGGGTGCGAAGGAGCATCTCGCGCTCGTGCGACAGCTCAATACCGAACTCGCGCGCCCAGAGGTCGTCGGCGCCGTCGTCACGCATGGCACGAGCGCGCTCGAGGAAACGGCGTTCTTCCTCCAGCTCACCGTGAAGTCCGACAAACCGGTCGTCGTCGTCGGCTCCATGCGGCCGTTCACCGCGATCAGCCGCGACGGTCCGCTCAATCTCTACAACGCGGTGCGTACCGCGATTGCCCCGGACGCGAAAGGGAAGGGCGTGATGGTCGTATTGAACGACACGATTCACTCCGCGCGGTTCGTGACGAAGAACCACACCTACCATGTCGAGACGTTCGTCGCTCGCGAGATCGGGCCGCTCGGCTATACGGACTCCGACCGCGTCGTCTTCTATCGCGCGCCGCTCACGCGGCATACGGCGCGCACCGAATTCGATGTCAGCAAGCTCGAAACGCTGCCGCAGGTCGACATCGTGTACGGCTATCAAGAAGCGTCGCCTGCGTCGATCGACGGGCTCGTCGGCGCGGGCGCGCAAGGCATCGTGCTCGCGAGCGGCTCGAGCACGTATCAGGAGGCGCTGAAACGCGCGAAAGCGAAGGGCGTCGTCATCGTCGCGAGCGATCGAAAAGGCGCCGGGCGCGTGACGCTCCATAAGGATGGCCCGGAGAAGGGCGTGATCACCGCCGACAATCTGAATGCACAGAAGGCGCGCATCCTGCTGCGCCTCGCGCTGACGAAGACGCGCGATCCGGTCGAGATCCAGAGGATGTTCGATGAGTACTAGACCCATGCAGGCCGCGACCCGTCGGAGCTTCCTGGTACTTGCGATGGCATCGTGCCTCGCTGGCCCGGCCATCTCGCAGGAGATTCCCAAGCTGTTGCCGCCGGGGCTCGCGTCACCGCCGGCCAACGTGCCGAACGTACGGCTCATCTCGCTCGGCGGCACGATCTCCGGCACGGCGACCGAGCGTCTGAACCTCACGAACTACGGCGCCCCTCGGCTCGCTCCGGAAGATTGGGTCAAGGCATTGCCGGAGCTGGCGCTCGTCGCGAAAGTCACGCCGGAGGACTTGCGCGAGCCGGAGGGCAAGGCGAGCAAGCCGATCTCCCTGCATTGGATGAAGGTCGCCCGGCGTCTGCAAGAGCTCGGCGCCGATGCATCCGTCGACGGCATCGTCGTGACGCACGGAACGAACGTGCTCGCCGAGACGGCGTATTTCATGAACCTGGTCGTCGATATCAAGAAGCCCGTCGTATTCGTTGGCGCGCAGCGGCCCTGGACCGGCATCAGCGGCGATGGCCCGCTCAACATGTACAACGCCGTGCGCGTCGCCGCGACGAAGGAGTCGGCAGGCAAGGGCGTGCTGCAGGCGATGAATCAGAACGTGCACGCGGCGCGGGATGTCACGAAGACGAGCGCATACCGCGTCGAGACTTTTCAGGCGGTCGATCTCGGCGTGCTCGGTGTGGCCGATCCGGACAAGGTGAAGTTCTTCACCGAGCCGACGCGTCGCCACACGTTCAAGTCCGAGTTCCATGTGAGCTCGCTGCCGGCGGACCTGCCGCCGGTCGAAGTGCTCTACGCGTACAGCGATGCGCCGGCCTCTCTGCTCGACACGCTGGTCGAACGAGGCGTGAAAGGCGTCGTCATTGACGGCACGGGTGCAGGGGCGTTGACGGAAGGCTTCACCGAAGCGGCGAAGCGCGCAAGCGAAAGGCGTCGTCGTCGTCGCGACGGCGCGTACGCACGGCGGACGCGTTCAAGACACGCCGCGACGGCGCGAAGCGAACATCATTCCCGGCGACAACCTGCCGCCGGAAAAGGCGCGTTTGCTCTTGCAGCTCGCGCTCACGAAAACGAACGACCTCGCGGAGATCACGCGCATCTTCAACGAGTATTGAACACGTGTCCGAGGTGGGGGCTGTCGTGCCGGGCGCGTCTCTTCGATGACGGCCGTCGCGCTCCGAGGAGATCCGCTTGTCGATCGAAGCAGGTTTTGCAGGCACTCGAAGCAGCAGGGAGCGGCGAGCGAAGCGACGCCTGACGTTCGCTGTCGTTGCGACGTTGCTGGGCTCGACCGCGAGTGCCGCCACGCCCGGCTCGTTTCGCGTCGAAGAGGCAACGATCGCCGACGTGCACGCGGCGATCAAGAGCGGCGAGACGACGTGCAAAGGCGTCGTCGAAGCTTTCATCGAACGCGCGAAGGCCTACAACGGTGTCTGCACCGCGCTCGTCACGAAGGACGGCGCGAACGTCAAACCGGGCAAGGGATACGTGCGCGCCGGCAAGCCGCTCGTGTTTCCCACGAAGACGGTCAAGGCAGCGACGCTCTTTCCCGATCTCGACCAGTACCAAGGTTTGCCGCTCGAGCTTGGCCGCATGGAGCCGACGATGTCCGATCCGAGCGTCGTGCAGCAGATGGGCATGCGTGTCGGCTTGCCCGACGCCGGTCAGATCAACGCGCTCGAGACGTTGAACATTCGCGGCGAGCGCTCCGTGACCTGCAAAGGCAAGTTCGACGCGCATCCGTCCACCGGGCTGTTGCCGAAGGGCGCACTGCCCGAGTGCGAGGCCTTTCGCAAGCAGCCGGATGCGTTGGAGCGCGCTGCCGAGCTCGACGCGAGGTACGGCAGGAATCCCGACCTCGCGGCGCTGCCGATGTATTGCGTCGTCGCTGCCTTCAAGGATCCGTACGACACCAAGGACATGCGCACGACGTCGAACAGCGACGTCGCATTCGCGATGGACGCGCCGCCTTTCGATGCGACGCTTGTCGCCCAGCTGCGTGCGAAGGGCGCGATCATCTACGCGAAGTCGAACGCGCACGAATTCAATGCGGGCCCCGGAAATCCTGGCGGCGCCGAACAGCCGAAACTCAATTGGGTGCAGGGCGGACAGCAGATCAGCGCCTGGAGCGGCCAGGCCTGCAATCCGTACGACACCGAGCGTGTCGTGCGCGGCTCGAGCGGCGGCACGGGCGCGGCGATCGGCGGGAACCTCGCGATGATCGGCATCTGCGAGCAGTCGGTCGCTTCGTGCCAGGGGCCGGCATCCCGCAACGGCACCGCGCTCATGCTCACGACGAAAGGCATCGTTCCCGATAGTGGCGGCGTAGGGAATCAATGGTTCCAGGATCGCGCCGGCATTCTCGCGCGCTCGCTCGGTGATGCCGTTCGTGCGCTCGACGCGATGAGGGATGCGAAGAATGGCTACTACGATCCGCGCGACCCGTACACGGCGATTCCCAAGGGGCTCGTGCCCGAGGCGCCGTACGCGAGCTTCATCGTCAGCGCTGCGGAGCTGAAAGAGAATCCGCAGCCGTTGAAGGGTGTTCGGATTGCGCTGCTTCGCGAGCACTTCGCGAAGCCGACGCCGAATCAGGTCGCGATCTCCGATCGGCTCGATCAAGAAGTGAAGACGGTGCTGCGCGATCGGCTCGGCGCGGAGTTCGTCGAGACGACGACGCCCGACTACCCCGACGATCCGTCCATTCCGAATCTGCGATACACGTTCTCGGACGCGTTGTCGGAGGTGCTGCCGCGCTTCATCCCCGAAATCTTCAAGCGCAGGAACCCGAAAGGCGAGTTGTACTTCGCCGTCCCGGGTTACGACGTCACGTCGCACGACTATCTCCTGAAGTTGAGCGAGCGCAAGGCACCGCTCACGTCCGCCGTGACGCTGACGAATTTCGCTCAGTTTGCCGGCGTCGACTGCGAGTCCTCGTTCTGCAGTGACTTCAAGCTCGACATGGATCGCTATCTCGCCGCCCGCGGCGATACGAAGATCAAGACGTGGTCGGATTGGATCGCGAACGCGAAATTCAGACAGGACGCGTCGGTCGTGGGCGCGAAGAACTGGGCCAGCTTCCGCGCGCACACGACCGCGGGCAAGGCGGATCATCTCACGCGCAGCTACATCGCGCGTCTCGCGCTCGCGAAGATGATGTACGAGAACGACATCGACGTCTTCGTGCATCCAGAGAACACGGTGCCGACGCCAAGAATTCAAGGTCCGAACGCGGGTCCGGGCAGCCTCGATGGCATCACGCCGTTCTTCCAGATTCCCCGCATTACCGTGCCCGCCGGCGCCGTCGATGTCGTTTACGAGCCGCGATACGCATTGAGCGCGGACAAGAAGAACTACGTCTCGGTCGCTGGCAGCGAAAGATCGAAGCTGGCGAAGCCGATGCCGATTTCGATCACGTTCTTCGCTGATCAAGGCGGGGAGCCCGTGCTCATCAAGGTCGGCACTGCATACGAAGCCGCGACCGGTCATCGCTTCGCGCCGCCTGATTTCGGCCCGATCGCCGTCGGTCACCGCCCACGCAAGTAATCAGCCGCTCGTGCTCATGGAGATGTCGTCGTGAAGAACATCGATCGCCCGCTCTCGTGCATGTCCACTTCGCCGCGGCCGCAAGGCAGACACTGGGTCATGCTCGCGGTTCTCGCCGCGCTAGGCGGTTGCGCTCGTGACGAATCCGCGCCGATGGCATCCGCGCCCGCAACGAAGGGCGAGTTCGCGATCGAAGAGGCGACGATCGCGGATCTGCACGCGGCGATTCAATCGGGCCAGACGACGTGCAAAGGTATCGTCGAGGCCTACATCGAACGTGCGAGAGCCTACAACGGCGTCTGCACCGCGCTCGTCACGAAAGATGGCGCGGACATTCCGGCCGCGCTCGGTTACGTCCGCGCCGGCGCGCCGCTCGCGTTTCCGACGAAGACGGTCAAGGCGTCGGAGGTCTTCCCGGATCTCGATCGGTACAAGGGGCTGCCGCTCGACTACGGGCGCATGGAGCCGACGGTGTCGGACCCAAGTGTCGTCGCACAGATCGGGCTGCGTGTCGGCATGCCGAACGCCGGGCAAGTGAATGCGCTCGAGACGCTGAACCTTCGCGGCGAGCGTTCCATCACCTGCAAGGGAAAGTTCGATGCGCACCCTGCGACGGGTCCGCTTCCTGCCGATGCGGCGCCTGCCTGCGAGGAATTTCGCAAGCAGCCCGATGCGCTCGAGCGTGCGGCGGAGCTCGATGCGAAGTACGGGGCGAAGCCGGATCTCGCGGCGCTGCCGATGTACTGCGTCGTCGCTTCGTTCAAGGACCCTTACGACACGAAAGACATGCGCACGACGTCGAACAACGACGTCGCATTCGCAATGGACGTGCCGCCGTTCGATTCGACGATCGTCGCGCAGCTGCGCGCGAAGGGCGCGATCATCTATGCGAAGTCCGTCGCGCACGAGTTCAACGGCGGTCCCGGCAATCCCGGCGGGGCGTCGAAAGCGCGCACGCATCAACCTCAGGGCGGCGTGCAGATGAGCGCTTGGAGCGGGCAGCCCTGCAATCCTTACGACACCGAGCGCGTGCCGCGCGGATCCAGCGGCGGTTCCGGCGTCGCCGTCGGGGCGAATCTCGCGACGATCGGCATTTGCGAACAATCCGGCGCGTCGTGCCAGGGTCCGGCGTCACGCAACGGCGTCGCATTGCTCCTCACGACGAAGGGCCTGTTGCCCGACGGCGGCGGTATCGGCAATCAGTGGTTCAACGATCGCGCGGGCATCCATGCGCGCTCGCTTGCCGATGCGGCGAAAGTGCTCGATGCGGTGAAGGATCCGGAGCGCGGCTATTTCGATCCGCGCGACCCGTTCACGGCGTTGCCGAAGGGTTTGATCCCCACACAGCCGTATTCGAGCTTCTCGGTCCGCGATGCCGATCTGGCGAGGAACGGCAAGCCGCTGCAAGGCGTGCGCATCGCGCTGCTTCGCGAGCACTTCGCGAAGAAGACCAAGAATCATGAGGCGATCTCGGATCAGATCGATGCGGAAGCGAAGCGGGTGCTGCGCGACCAACTGGGCGCGGAGCTCGTCGAGACGGTCACGCCCGGCTACGCGGACGATCCGACGATTCCGAATCTGACGTATTCGTTCGCCGACGCACTGTCGGAGCTGCTGCCGCGCTTCATGCCCGAGGTGTTCTCGCGCAGGAACGCGAAGGGCGAGCTGTACTTCGCAGTGCCGGGCCATGACGTGACGTCGTACGAGTACCTGCTGAAATTGAGCAAGCGGCAGGCGCCGCTGACCGATGCGATCGACATGACGAACTTCGGCAGCTTCGCGGTGGCGCCGTGCGACACCGGCAATTGCAACGACGTCGCGTTCGACATCGACCGCTATCTCGTCGATCGCGGCGACGCGAAGATCAAGAGCTGGGCGGATTGGACCGCGAATGCGAAGTTCCGCGATGATGCCTCGCGCGCCGGCGCCGAGAACTGGATCAATTACAAACGGCACGGCGCCGAGGGCAAGGCGGATCGGCTGGCGCGCAGTCACGTCGCGCGACTCGCGCTGCTCAAAGTGATGTACGAAAACCGCATCGACGTGTTCGTGCATCCCGAGAACACGGTGCCGACGCCGAAGATCCAGGGTCCCAACGTCGGGACGTACAGTCTCGATGGCATCACGCCGTTCTTCCAGATCCCGCGCATCGTCGTGCCGGCCGGCGCGACCGACGTCATCTACGAGCCGCAGTACGCGCTCAATGAGGATGCGACCGACTTCGAGTCCGTGTTGCCCGAGGGCACGCAACAGACGCGGCTGCCGCATCGCATGCCGATCGCGATCACGTTCTTTGCCGGCCAGGGCGAAGAGCCGATCTTGCTCAAAGTGGGTACGGCCTACGAGTCGGCGACGCATCACCGCTTTCCACCGCCGCAATTCGGTCCGGTCGCCGCACGTGAAGAGTCGACGTGAGGTGGGGGCGAGGGTTCTGCACGCGTCTGAATTGCCAATCAAGATGAGGAGATCTTCGTGACGATCGACAATCACGCAGCATGCGGTGTCACTTCCGGTTCGAGCACCGCTTCGGCGGTCACGCTGGCCGTGCTCGGCGCGCTTGGCGTCGGCGCGACGGCGAGCGCAGCAGCGCCCGGCAAGTTCCAAGTCGAAGAAGCGACGATTTCGCAAATCCACGAGGCGATCACGTCCGGCGCTACGACGTGCAAGGGCGTCGTCGAGGCATACATCGAACGCGCGCGCGCCTACAACGGCGTCTGCACCGCGCTGATCACGAAGGACGGCGCGAATGTGAAGCCCGCGCAAGGGTATGTGCGCGCCGGCAAGCCGCTCGTGTTCCCGACGAAGACGGTGAAGGCCTCGAGCGTGTTTCCCGATCTCGATCAGTACCAGGGTTTGCCGCTCGAATATGGCCGGATGGAGCCGACGATCTCCGACCCGAGCGTCATGACGCAAATGGGCATGCGCGTCGGCATTCCGAACGCCGGCCAGGTCAATGCGCTCGAGACGCTGAACATTCGCGGCGAGCGCTCCGTCACGTGCAAAGGCAAGTTCGACCTGCACCCGTCCAAGGGCAAGCTGCCCGCGGATGCGCCCGCCGAGTGCGAGGAATTCCGCAAGCTTCCCGATGCGCTCGAACGCGCCGCCGAGCTCGATGCGAAGTACGGCAAGAATCCGGACCTGAAGATGCTGCCGATGTACTGCGTCGTCACGGCGTTCAAGGATCCGTACGACACGAAGGACATGCGCTCGACGTCGAACAACGATGTTGCATTCGCGATGGACGCGCCGCCGTTCGATTCGACGTTGGTCGCCCAGCTGCGTGCGAAGGGAGCGATCATCTACGCGAAGACGAACGCGCACGAATTCAACGCCGGCCCCGGCAATCCCGGCGGAACGGAGAAAGTGAAGCTCAATTGGCCCCAGGGCGGTCAGCAAGTCAGCTCCTGGAGCGGACAGGCCTGCAATCCGTACGACACCGAGCGCGTCGTGCGCGGCTCGAGCGGCGGCACGGGCGCGACGGTCGGCGCGAATCTCGCGACGATCGCGATCTGCGAACAGTCGGGCGCATCCTGCCAAGGCCCGGCATCGCGGAATGGCCTCGCGCTGATCCTTACGACGAAGGGCATCATTCCCGACAGCGGCGGCATCGGCAATCAATGGTTCAACGATCGCGCGGGCATTCATGCGCGCACGCTCGGCGATGCCGCGAAAGTGCTCGACGCGATGCAGGATCCGGAGCATGGCTACTTCGATCCGCGTGATCCGTTCACGGCACTGCCGAAGAGCCTGATTCCGGACGCGCCCTACGCGAGCTTCTCGATCTCCGCTGCCGATTTGAAAAAGAACGCGAAGCCGCTGCAGGGGGTTCGCATCGCGCTGCTGCGCGAGCACTTCGAGAAGAAGACGAAGAACCACGAGGCGATCTCGGATCAGATCGATGCGGAGGCGAAGAGGGTGCTGCGCGATCAGCTCGGCGCCGAGCTCGTCGAGACGACGACGCCCGGCTACGCGGACGATCCGACCGTGCCGAACTTGCGGTACACGTTCACGGATGCTCTCTCCGAGCTGCTGCCGCGCTTCATGCCCGAGGTGTTCGCGCGCAAGGACGAGAAGGGCGAGCTGATTTTCGCAGTCCCAGGCTATGACGTGACTTCGTACGACTACCTGCTGAAGCTCAGCAGGCGCGAGGCGCCGCTGACGCCGAAGCTGACGATCACGACGCTTGCATCGTTCGGCCTCACGCCCTGCCATTCGGGAAACTGCAGCGACTTCACGCTCGACATGGATCGCTACTTGAGCGCGCGTGGCGATAAGAAGATCAAGACCTGGAGCGATTGGGTCGCGAATGCGAAGTTCCGCCAGGATGCGTCGACCGCCGGGGCGAAGAACTGGGCTGCGTGGAAGGACCATACGATCGAGGGTAAGTCCGATCGCCTCGCGCGCAGTTACGTTGCGCGTCTCGCGCTGCTCAAGGTGATGTACGAGAACGACATCGACGTGTTCGTGCATCCGGAGAACACGGTGCCGACGCCGAAGATCCAGGGCCCGAACGTCGGCGTGCACAGCCTCGACGATATCTCCCCGTTCTTCCAGATTCCGCGCATCGTCGTGCCGGCCGGCGTGAACGATGTGATCTACGAGCCGGCGTACGCGCTGAATGCAGACAAGACGGACTACGTCTCCGTGCTGCCGCCAAACGTACAGAAGACGAAGATGCTGCATCCCATGCCCACCTCGATCACCTTCTTCGCGGGGCAGGGCGAGGAGCCGATGCTGATCAAGGTCGGAACGGCGTACGAATCGGCGACGCAGCATCGATTCGCGCCACCGCAATTCGGTCCGGTCGGCTCGCGCCCCGAGCAGCTGACGAGCCGGTGACGCCGCCGAGCGCCGCCGCCGAAATACTCAAGGAGCCGCGGCCTGATGAACGCGAACACGAACGACAACCTCATCTCTCGCGCCGTGGCGCTCGCGGTCGCGATGTGCTCGATGCATCCCGCGATCGCCGAGGACAAAGTGAAGTCCACGAGCGCATTTCAGCTCGAGGAGGCGACGATTGGCGAGATTCACGCGGCGATCCTGGCGAAGGAGATCACGAGCGAGCAGCTCGTTCGCCGCTATCTCGCACGGATCAAGGCGTACAACGGCACGTGCGTGAAGCAACCGCAGGGCATCCTCGGGCCGGTGACGCCGATCGCGAACGCGGGTCAGATCAACGCGCTCTCGACACTGAATCTGCGGCCGGCGGCTCGCAAGGCGTTCGGCTTCGATGCTCGCAAGGCGCGCAGCATGACCGACGCAACCGACGACGCCGCGGACATGCCCGATGCCTTGGAGACCGCAGCCGCGCTCGATCGCGAGCTCGCTCGCACAGGCAAGCTCGTCGGTCCGCTGCATGGCGTCGTGTTCTCGATCAAGGATCAGTACGACACGTTCGACATGCGCACGACCGCGGGCGCGGACGCGTTCTATGCAAACGACCGTCCGCCGGACGACGCGACCTTCGTCAAGCGGTTGCGTGAAGCGGGCGCGATCATTCTCGCGAAATCGAATCTCGGCGAGTACGCATCACCGATGAGCCGCAGCGCCTTCGGCGGGACGTTCTGCAATCCCTACGACACGCGGCGTTATCCGGGAGGATCGAGCGGCGGCTCCGGGTCGTCGGTCGGCGCGAATCTGGTCACTTGCGCGATCGCCGAGGAAACCGGCGCGTCGATCCGCACGCCATCGCGTCACAACAGCTCGGTCGGCATCGCGCCGACGCAGGAGCTCGTCAGTCGCGACGGCATGATCGGCGCGGGCCTCAACACCCGCACGGGACCGATCTGTCGCACGGTCGAGGACGCGGCGCGCGTGCTCGATGTGATCGCGGGCTACGATCCGAAAGACGAGCTCACGGTCTTCGCGGCGGATCGCATGCCCGCGCAGCCGTATCAGAGCTTCGCGCGCGAGCGCAGCCTGAGCGGCGTTCGCATCGGCGTCGTGCGCGAATACATGGACAAGCGTTTGTTCACGCAGGCTGATGCGCAAACCATCGATCTCGTGGACCGCGCGATCGACGATCTGCGCACGCTCGGCGCGACGATCGTCGACCCGGGTCCGGGCGGCGCGCTGTTCCAATCGTGTCTCGACAAGTACAACCCCTATCTGAACAACGCGGCGTACGTCGAGAGATTCCCCGCGCTGTTCCCGGTCGACGCCGCGGGCAATCCCGCGAAGGATCACATCGCGGCGACGCTCGCATTGATCGGCGATCCCAAGTCGGTGCCACCGACGTTCACGTTGCGAGACTTCGGTCCGGCGGCGGCTGGCGGCGAGGGGCGTTACCTGCTCGAGCGCTATCTGCAAGAGCGTGGTGACGCAGACATCAAGACGGTCGCGGATCTGGCGACCAAGGCGCGGTTCTTCGATCAGCCGGATTTCGCGGACAGCGCCGATCGCAAGGGTTCGCTCATCGATCATTCGCAGCAGATGACGCTGGCGACGGCGCCCCGGTTGCAGAAGCGCTTCGCGATCCAGCAGATCGTCATGCAATGCATGCACGAGCTGCAGCTCGATGCGCTCACGTATCCGACGGGCAACGTGCCGACACCGATCCTCGGTGCTCCCTACGAGCCGAACGTGAACGCACGCAACGGCGGCTCGTCGTGGAATCTGCTCGGACAGCAGGGTTTTCCGGCGATCACCGTGCCGGCGGGCTTCACGACGCATGTGTACGACCGCGTGCGCGACGCATCGAGCCCCGGCGGTACGCGCCTGGTCGGGCCCATTCCGGCGAAGCTTCCTGTCGGCATCGATTTTCTCGGCAAGCCGTTCGCCGAGCCGCTGCTCATTCGCATCGCGTCGGCGTACGAAGCGGCGACGAAGCACCGCGTGCCGCCGCCGGGCTTCGGGCCATTGTCGGACGGGCATCAGTGAGACGACCGCCGCTCGCCCTTGCATCAGACCAATAGACCTTCAATCCAGGTGACGTCATGCCGTGCACACCGTTCCTGCGCCGCTCGATCTTCGCAACGCTCACCGCCGCCGTGCTCGCGTGCAGTACCGCGTCGGCAGCCGACTTCGATCTCTCGACGGCGACGCTCGCGGAGATCAACGCCGCGACGGATGCCGGCGCGCTGACGTCGGAACAGCTCGTCGGCCTGTATTTGCAGCGTATCGAGGCCTACGACAGAAAGGGGCCGAAGCTCAACACGGTGCTGTATCTCAATCCGAAGGCGCTCGATGAGGCACGGGCGCTCGATGCAGAGCGCAAGACGACGGGGCGGCGCTCGCCGCTGCACGGCATTCCGGTCGTGATCAAGGATCTCGTCGACGTCGCGGGCTTGCCGACGACATCGGGGTTCAAGCCATTCGGGGCGCCCATCCCGCCGCGTGATGCCGCGGTGACCGCGAAGTTGAAAGCGGCGGGCGCGATCGTTCTCGCGAAGGTGAACACGGTGAACTGGTTCGGCAAGGGTGGCTTCGACGACTTGCATCCCATCGGCGCAACGCTCAATCCCTATAACCCCGCCCATTCGCCGGGCGGCTCCTCGAACGGGACGGGCGCAGCGATCGCGGCATGGTTTGCAACGATCGGCATCGGTACGGATACGGGCGGTTCGGTGCAGATCCCGTCGTCGTACAACAGCCTCGTCGGCATGGTCGCGACGCAAGGCATGGTGTCGCGCGCGGGCATCGTGCCGCGAGGTCCGACGCAAGATCGCGCAGGTCCCATGACGCGCTCGGTGTACGACACCGCGGCGACGCTCTCCGTCATCGCAGGATGGGATGCGGAAGACCTGGGCACGGTCGCCGCGATGGGCCACTTCCCCGCCGATGACTGGTCGAAGCGTCTTGGCTCGGGCTCGCTGCAAGGCCGCCGTGTCGGTGTGCTGCGCGAGATGATGTCGACGGGCCCGTCGGACCCGGAGGTGAGTCAGCTGTTCGATCAGGCGCTCGCCGATCTCAAGCAGGGCGGTGCGCTCGTGCTCGACCCGGTGCTGACCGGCACGAATCTTCGTGACGCGACGAGCAGCGCCGTGAGCGGAACGACACATCCGTACGAGTTGATTCCGGCGGCGAACGCGTATCTCGAGCGCCTCGGACCGAATCGTCCGTTCAAGAAGATCGAGGACATGTTCGCCGCCGCGGGCCTCGACAAGATTCACGAGCGCTACATTCGTGCGATGACGTTGCCATCGCCCGAGCGCAGTCCCGACTACGTCGCGCGCTTCGCGATGAAAGACGCGTTGCGCGAGCAGGTCACGCGCTTGATGGAGCAGTTCAAGCTCGACGCGGTCATCTTGCCGTATCGCGCGTTGCCGCCGCCGCCCGGCTCGGGCACTTCGCCCGAAGGCGACATCAACACGCTCACGTCCACCACGGGTTTGCCAGCCGTGATCATGCCGGGCGGCTACACGAAGAGGAACCTCCCGGTCGGCATCCAATTCGTCGGCAAGCCCTTCGATGATCTGACGCTGCTGCAGGTCGCGTTCGGCTACGAACAGGCGTCGAAGCGGCGCAAGCCCCCGCAGCTCACGCCGTCGCTGCCGGGCGAGAAGTTCTCTTATCCCGACCTTTCCCAGCTCACCGGCGCGGTACATCCCTGAGTATCGAGATCGCGCGTAGGGGCGAGTGACCTTCGTACGTCAGAGCACAGAGGTCGCGCGAGCGATGGCAGGTTCATGAGTCGAGAACGGAGCGAGAGATGAAATCGAGATCTGCTTTGCGTCACTCACGGCCGACTTCGGGACGCGTTGCGTCACGCGCGCTGTTCGGCGTTGCGCTGGCGATCGCGACCTTGGCGCCCGCGCCCGCTCCGGCGCAGGGATTTACGGTCGAAGAATCGACGATCGAGGGCGTGCATCGGGCGATTCAGAGCGGCGAGACGACATGCAAGCAGATCGTGCAGTCGTACCTTCAGCGCGCGCGTGCGTACAACGGCATCTGCACGAAGCTCGTGACGCCGGACGGCTCGCCAGTGAAGGTCGGTCCGGGGCCGATGCGGGCGGGCGCGCCGCTCGAGTTTCCGACGGATACGGTCGCGGCCGCCGAGATCCTCCCGAATCTCGCCGAATACAAGGGACTTCCCATCGAGTACGGCCGCATGGAGCCGACGCAATCCGATCCGACGATGCAGCAGCAATACGGAATGCTCGTCGGCGTGCCGAACGCAGGTCAGCTCAATGCGCTGAGCACACTGAACATCCGCGGTGAGCGCTCCGTCACCTGCAAAGCGAAGTGCGACTTGCATCCATCGAAGGGCAAGCTGTCGAAGACGTGTCCCGTCGTCTGCGAGGACTTTCGCAAGCAGCCCGATGCGCTCGAGCGAGCAGCGGAGCTCGATGCGCGGTACGGCCGCAATCCGGATCTGCAGAAAATGCCGATGTACTGCGTCGCGTTCTCCTTCAAGGACGTGTTCGACACGAAAGACATGCGCTCGACCGGCGGCGCCGATGTGAGCTACGCGATGGACGCGGCACCCACCGACTCGACGATCGTCGCGCGGCTGCGCGAGAAGGGCGCCATCATCTACGCCAAGGCAAATCTGTCCGAATACAACGGCGGTGGCGGCAATCCGGGCGGCCTAAAATCGACGACGAAAGTCTATGGCGCTGGCGCGCGCAGCGCCTGGCCGGGCACGGCGTGCAACCCGTACGACACTGCGCGCGAAACCGGCGGCTCGAGCTCGGGCTCCGCGTCTTCCGTCGGCGCGAATCTCGTGAACTGCTCGATCTGTGAGGAAACCGGCGGCTCCTGCCGTCAACCGGCGTGGCGCAACGGCGTCGTCGGCTTGATGGTGACGAAAGGCATGATGCCCTACGGTGGCTCGATTGGCGCCGATCCGTATGCCGATCGAGCGGGCATTCATTGCCGTACCGTCAACGACTCGGCGCGCGTGCTCGACGCGTTGCGCAGCCCCACGCACGGCAACTTCTTCGACTCGCGCGATATCTATACCGCGCTGCCGCAAGGGTTGGTACCGAAAGAGCCGTATGCGTCGTTTGCCGTGCCGACGAGCGGCGCAAAGCCACTCGCCGGCGTACGCGTCGGCATCGTGCGGGAGTACATGGTCAAGCACGCCGCGAACGATCGCGCCATGAGCGATCAGATCAACGAAGAGATCAAGCGTGTGCTGCGCGATCAACTCGGTGCGGAGCTCGTCGAGTCGTTCGATCCGATGTACGACGACGATCCATCCATACCGAACATGACCTACGATTTCCGCCGCGCGCTTGCGGAAGTATTGCCGCAACACATGCCGAACTATCTCGTGAAGGAAGTCGACGGCAAGCGTCTCTTCGCCATCGAAGGACATGACATCGTCAATCGCGATTTCCTCGCGAAGGCGGCGGAAGGCGAGCTGTTTCTCTCCGACAAGCTGAACCTGCGCAGCATCAACCGGCTCGCATCCGCGCCGAGCTTCAGTCTGCACATGGCGACGTATCTGAAGCGCCGCGGCGACCCCAAGGTCTTCGACTGGGCGACGCTCAACGCCAATACGAAGAACTATGAAGAAGGCCGCACGGTCGCGATGAAGAACTGGGAGAACAAGGTCGACATTCGCTCCGACGGCATGGCGGAGAAGATCGCGATGCGCGAAGTGATGCGGACGGCCGTGCTGAAGGTGAAGTACGAGAACGACATCGACGTGTTCGTGAATCCGACGATCACGGTGCCGCCGGCGAAGAACGGCTATGCCTCGCAGCCGCAGGTGAACGATCGTCCGCTCGGCCGATTCCCGTTGAGCGCCAATGCCGGGACGCCTGAGATCACGGTACCAGCCGGGTTCAATCAGATCATCTTCGAGCCGACATTCGCGCTCAACGACAAGAAGGATGACTACGTCTCGACCGCGAACGAAACGCACCAGACGCTGATGGCGGCGCCGATGCCGATCGGCATTTCATTTTGGGGTGGCGCGGGCGACGAGCCCGTCGTGCTGAAGATCGCTGCGACGTATGAGGCTGCGACGAAGCATCGCGTCCCGCCGCCCGCGTTTGGTCCGCTGAACGGTCATCAATGATGCGCGCGCTCGCGTTCGCGATCTTGGCGCTCGTCGTCGCTGCTCCGGCACACGCGGCGCCGTTCGATCTGTCGGCCGCCACGATCGCCGACATCAACCAGGCGATCGACGCAGGCGCGCTGTCGTCCGAGAAGCTCGTGAGTTTGTATCTCGCGCGTATCGACGCGTATGACAAGCGCGGTCCGAAAGTGAACGCGGTCATCACGCTCAATTCGAACGCGCTTGCCGAAGCGCGAGCGCTCGATACAGAGCGGAAAGCGCGGGGCCGACGCTCGCCGTTGCACGGAATTCCGATCGTCGTAAAGGATCTCGTGGACGTCGTTGGCATGCCGACGACCGCGGGATTCAAGCCATTCGGCGATCCGATGCCGCTGCGCGATGCGGCAGTCGTCGCTCGATTGAAGGCCGCGGGCGCGATCATTCTCGCGAAGGTCGCGACCGTGAACTGGTTCGGCAAAGGGTTCGATTCGACGCATCCGATCGGCGCGAGTCTGAATCCGTATGGCCTCTCGCATTCGCCGGGCGGCTCGAGCAATGGCGTCGGGGTCGCGATGGCGGCGTGGTTCGCGGCGGTCGGCGTCGGTACCGACACCGGCGGTTCCGTGCGAGGTCCGTCCGCATTCGGAAGCCTCGCAGGCATGGTCGCGACCCAAGGTCTCGTGAGCCGGTCGGGCATCGTGCCGCGCGGCGCGACGCAGGATCGCGCGGGGCCGATGGGAAGGACCGTCTACGATATCGCGCTCTTGCTAGCGTACATGTCCGGTTGGGACGCGGAAGATGCGATGACACTGCGCGGCATGGGACATTTTCCGAGCCGCGATCTCGCGAGCACGCTCACGACGCCGGATCTGCGCGGGCGGCGCATCGGTGTGTTGCGCGATCTCGTACAGACAGGAGGGCAGCACGAGGAGGGCGTCGCATTGTTCGACGCAGCCGTCGACGATTTCCGCAAGGGCGGCGCACAGATCGTGGAGATTGCTACGGGCATCAACCTACGCTCGCTCATTACATCGGCCGCCGGACGCACGGCCGAATACGAGAAGCTTTACGTTCAGAATGCCTACCTCGAGCGTCTCGGGCCGAATCGTCCCCACAAGACGATTCAAGAGATGATCGAGCGCGTCGGTCGCGACAAGTTCGACAAACTGATGCTCGACGCGTTGACACTGCCGCCGCCCGCGCAGAGCGCGGACTACGCGGCGCGCGTGCGCAACAAGGACATGGTGAGCGATCTCGTCGCCGATCTCGTGAAGCGCAATCAACTCGATGCATTGGTTTATCCCTACAGCACGTTGCCGCCCCCGCGGCTCGATGCCGAAGGCGGCGGCGGAGGCGGTAACAGTCTGGCGTCGAATTCGGGGTTGCCGAGCGTGATCATGCCCGCGGGCTACACGAAGAGCTCACTGCCGATCGCGATCGCGATCGAGATCATCGGCAAGCCGTTCGACGACGCGACGCTGTTGCAGGTCGCGTACGGCTACGAGCAGGTGAGCAAGCGTCGAAAGTCCCCGGCGACGACACCGGCGTTGCCAGGGGAGGTGTTCAGTTACTGAAGAGAGCCTCAAAGCTCACTGCGAGCCACAGCACACGATGGGCGACCTGAATCGGGATCATCTCGTTGTGCAGCAGGAACCAGGCGGTCCATCGGAGGGTCAGAGCGATCATCGCATCCGCCGAAAGGCGGCCAACGCCGCCTCGCGCGAGGCTTTCAAATCCACGATCGGTCTGGGGTAGTCGACACCGAGTTCGATCCCTGCCTCCGCGAGCGTCGCAGCCGGCGCAAGGTGGGGCTCGTGAATGTATCGGACAGGCAGGCAGCGAAGTTCCGGAATCCAGGTGCGAATGTACGCGCCGTCGGGATCGAATTGCCGACCTTGCGCCACCGGATTGAAGATGCGGAAGTAGGGCGCCGCATCCGCGCCGCAGCCTGCGACCCATTGCCAATTCAGCGTGTTTGCCGCGAGATCCGCATCGACGAGCGTGTCCCAGAACCAACGCGCGCCATCGAGCCAATGAATGCGAAGATTCTTCACGAGGAACGATCCCGCGATCATGCGCGCGCGATTGTGCATCCAGCCCGTCGCCCATAGCTCACGCATTCCCGCGTCCACCATCGGGTAACCGGTCCGGCCCCGCTGCCACGCGCGGAGCAGATGCCCATCCTCGACCCAAGCAAAGCGATCGAATCGACGATCCAGAGGCTCGAGCGGGGTATGCGGAAAGTGATACAGCAGGTGATAGGAAAACTCCCGCCAGAGGAGCTCCGCAACGAACGTCGACTCCATCCAGCGCTGCGCCGACATCCGCTGACTTCGCGCCGCGCTCGCCAGTGCGTGCAATATTTGTCTTGGCGAAATCTCACCGTGATGCAGGTGCGGCGAGAGTTTCGAGGTGGCATCGAGGTCGGGCCTATCGCGCTGCCGTGCATAGTCCGCGAATGAGTCGCGAAGGAACTTGCGCAGGCGACCGCGGGCACCAGCCTCGCCGGGTTGCCACGTCGCTTGCATCGTTTGGTCCCATCTCACGCGCGGCAACAACTCCAGTGCCTCGACACGCAGTGATCGCGGCCACTTGCGCGGCGTGGACCACGCGCGCGGGCGCAGCAGCGGCGGCTGAATGTCGAGCGTAGCGAGCACGTGCCGCTTGAATGGCGTGAACACGCGGAACGGCCCGCGGCTTTGCGTGCTCGCCTGCCACGGCTCTTTCAGCAGAAGCGCACTGAAACTCCGGGTTTCGACGCCGATCGCCTGCAGCGCATCCTTCACATCCCGCTCTCGTTTCAGCGCCTCAGGATCGTAGCGGCGGTTCCAATACACCGCCTTCGCACCGCTCGTCTCGACGACGTCCAGCAGTTCATCTCGAGGATCGCCTCGTCGGATCGTCAGTCGCGAGCCGAGCGATTGCAGCTCGCTATCGAGCGCGATCAGCGAATGGTGCAGCCACCAACGCGCCGCAGCCCCTGTCGACCAGGTTCGTGCTGATGTTCCGGAAGCTTGCTCGTTCGTTGCCGCGTCTTCGAGAAGGAAGACAGGCAGCACAGGACCCTGGGATACGGCAGTGCGCAGCGCCGGGTTGTCGCGCAGACGCAGATCCTGACGGACCCAGTAGACGATCGGCTCGTTCATTGCGTCTGTGCGGGGGGAGTGGCTGCCTCGCGTAGCGAAATCATCGCGCCCATACCGATCGCGTCCCCGGAAGTGGTGTACGAGCCGTGAGTCTTGGTTCGATTGCACTCGTGCTCAGCTGGCGGCTCGAGCGCGGTATCCGCGGGCAGCGCCTATGCAGAGTGCATTGAACTCACCAGCGCGTACATAGCGTGGCGCCCGAGGAGACCTGCGGGTTTGAGGCGATTCGCATCACGGCGATCGCCGCGACGAGGCAGCCGGCCTGAATCGTGGTCCTCAACATGAATGAACGGCGTCAGCCTGACGACGCCCGGACCGCCTTACTCCCCGCCAGCAGATCATATCGGTCCAGATCCATCACCTTGCTCCACGCGGCGACGAAGTCATGCACGAACTTCGGGCCCGCATCGTCGCATGCGTACACCTCGGCGATCGCACGTAGTTGCGAGTGCGCCCCGAACACCAGGTCCGCCGCGGTCGCGGTCCATTTTGCGGTCCCGGTCGCACGGTCGTAGCCTTCATACACGCCCGCTTTGTCGGCCGCGGAGGGTCGCCAGGCCGTGGCGACGTCGAGCAAGTTGACGAAGAAGTCGTTCGTCAGAACCTCGGGCCGGTTCGTGAAGACGCCGAGCTTCGACTGTCCGTGGTTTGCGCCCAATGACCGCAGCCCGCCGATGAGCACCGTCATCTGGGGCGCTGTCAGTTTCAGCATGTTCGCGCGATCGAGCAGCCGAGTTTCCTGCGTCAACCAATCGTCCGGCCGAAAGTAATTGCGGAATGCATCTCCGACGGGCTCGAGGACGTCGAACGTGTTGACGTCCGTCTGCTCCTGAGTGGCGTCCGTACGGCCCGGATGGAAAGGTACGTCGATCTCGACGCCAGCTTTGCGCGCGGCCTCTTCGACGGCGGCACAGCCGGCGAGAACGATGAGATCGGCGAGCGACACCTTCTTGTCAGGAGCTGACTTGTTGAATTCCTGCTGCACTCGTTCGAGCGCTTGCAGCACCTTCGCAAGCCGAGGCGGCTCGTTGGCTTCCCAGTCCTTTTGCGGCGCGAGGCGGATGCGGGCGCCGTTGGCGCCACCGCGCTTGTCCGTTCCGCGAAAACTCGACGCGGCATTCCATGCAGTGGAGACGAGATCTGGAATCGACACGCCCGAAGCGAGCACCGCGCGCTTCAGTGTCTTGATGTCCTGTTCGTCGATCAGCGGATGATCGACGGCGGGAATGGGATCTTGCCACTGCTGCGGCTCGGGTACCCAAGGTCCCAAGTAGCGCGAGCGCGGCCCCATGTCGCGATGGAGAAGCTTGAACCACGCCTTCGCAAATGCCTCATGCAGTTGCTCGGGGTGTTCGCGGAAGCGTTGCGCGATCGGCGCGTAGATGGGGTCGACGCGCAGCGCGAGGTCGCTCGTGAGCATCGTCGGCGCGTGACGCTTGTTCTTGTCGAACGCATCCGGGACTGTGTTCTGAGCTTCCGGATTCTTCGGCTTCCATTGATGCGCGCCTGCGGGGCTCGTCGTCAGCTCCCACTCGTACTTGAAGAGGTTCTCGAGAAAGCCGTTGTCCCATTGCGTGGGGTTGCTCGTCCATGCGCCTTCGAGACCGCTCGTGATCGCATGCGGGCCTACGCCAGTGCCGAACTTGTTCTTCCAACCGAGACCCTGTTCGTGAAGCGGTGCGGCCTCGGGTTCCGGACCCACGTTGGCCGGAGCTGGCGCCGCGCCGTGCGTCTTTCCGACCGTGTGGCCGCCCACGATGAGCGCGACCGTTTCCTCGTCGTTCATCGCCATGCGCGCGAAGGTTTCGCGGATGTCGCGCGCTGAAGCCGCGGGATCCGGCTTGCCACCGGGACCCTCTGGATTCACGTAGATGAGCCCCATTTGCACGTTGGCCAGCGGTTTGGCGAGCTGGCGTTCGCCGCTATAGCGCTCATCGCCCAGCCAGGTGTCTTCCGGGCCCCAGAAAATGTCCTCGGGCTCCCACACGTCCGGACGCCCGAAACCGAAGCCGAACGTCTTGAATCCCATCGACTCGTAAGCGACGTTGCCGGCGAAGATCAACAGGTCGGCCCAAGAGATCTTCTGGCCGTACTTCTTCTTGATCGGCCACAACAAACGACGCGCCTTGTCCAGGTTGGCGTTGTCCGGCCAGCTATTGAGAGGAGCGAAGCGTTGCTGACCTTCACCACCGCCGCCGCGACCATCCGCAATGCGATAAGTACCGGCAGCGTGCCAACTCATGCGAATGAAGAGCGGACCATAGTGACCGTAATCCGCGGGCCACCACGGTTGCGATGTCGTCATCAACGCGATCATGTCCTGCTTCAATGCTTCCACATCCAGTTGCGCGAAGTGCTCCGCGTAGTCGTAGTCCGCTGCCATCGGACTCGACAGATGGGAGTGCGTGTGCAGCACGGATAGATCGAGTTGATTCGGCCACCAGTCCTTGTTCGTACGCGGGCGCCTGCCAGTTTTCACTTCAGGTGCCGGAATCGCCGGATTCTCGCTCTCGCTGGTGCTCGTCGTGTGTTGCTTGTCAGGCACTTCGGTAGCCTCTGTTCATGGAGCGATGGAATAGTGCTGCAAACGGATCGTTTGCGCGTATGCCGTCATCTGAGCGTAGCGCGGCAGCGGTTCGGCGGGAAGATGTGCTATCCGCGGAATCGTCTCGATTTCAAATCGCCGAGCGCCATGCGCGCGCGTCATGTCCAGATCGTTCAACGCGTGTCTGAATCATTCAATCCTTTCACCTTGAGGGCGATCAACGACGCTGGTGACTCTTGCCGCGGGCTGCTGACGACCTGCGCCTTCCTCCGCGTGCGCGCACAGCAGCGATGCGGTCGTCGCATTCGCATGTGGAGATGTGCGGCGAAGATTAAGGGCCCATGCGCTTTCGAATGCCGACCATGCGAGTGAGCGAGCGCAGACCGATGTCATGACCCACGAAGCCAGGATTTTTTATGGAGGGAACGTCGGCCGATCGCGATCGGCTGCGTTTGTACGATGAGTATCACGATCCACGCGGTCGTCAGGACCGGCATGCCCGTGAAGGCTCGATGTGAGCGCCGGTGTCGGCGAGGTATTGAACTTGACGAGATCGTATGTGGGCGCCAACCCGGCGAAGACGGTCGGCGAGCGCGACTGCATCTTGTCTGGCAGTCAGAGACCGTTCAGCTTAGTCGTCACACCCTGTATGAGATTAGACTCGACTTTCGTTAGCCGTATGACAGGCAGCGGCGCGATCTACTAAGGAGGAGGTATGCTCAAGATCAGCTTGGCCGTGGCAGTTTCAATGGTCGCTTTCGGCTCTTCCAATGCCGCGGCGCAATCGTCGGATCAGCAGGATGAGAACGAGCCCGTCGCCGCGGGCGCGGAGCCTGCATCGAACGGCGGTGTGTCCGCGAGTCGCAGCGCAATATTGAGTACTGGATCGGCCCGCTCGATTGCTGTGGCGGGAGCCGCCGTCGCGCCGCCCGGGATCAGCGCGGGCGCGTTCGTCCCGTGGACGACGAGCTATGCGGGCAACGACCAGGACGTGCAGGCGCAACTGCAGGAAATTCAGGAGCTGGAACAGAGAATGCTGCAGCATCCTGAGTATCGCGATCTGCTGCGTGCGCGGCATCGTCTCTCGCTGAGTTTCTCGCACCCGGATCTTCCCGAGCTGCTACAGATCTCGAAGGAGCAAGCGGGCCAGTTGGTCGACCTGCTTGCCGATCAACAGGTTCGTGAGCAGGCCGAGCGCCAGCCGATGTGGCCGGGCCGTGGAGATGCGGCCGCGGTGCAAGCGTTCCTTGAGCGATCCCTAGAACGACAGAGGGCGAAAGAAGCTGAACTCGTGGCATTGCTCGGCACGAGCAAGTTCCGGGAATGGCAGGAGTACGAGCAAAGTGCCATGGCGCGCTTTCAGGTGGAGCAGTTAAAGCAGATTCTGCCCGCGGAAGCGGCTTTGCGAGCGGATCAGCTTCGGCCCCTAGTGCAAGCGATCGCGCGAGTGCAGCGCCAGGTGTTCGAGGAGAGAGCGCGCGATCTCGCGCCCGGCATGGTGTCCGATGAAGAACGGCACCGACGCATGCAGCTGAGTCCGCTGCATCCAACGTCGGGCATGCATCAACGCATCATCGACGCGGCTGCATCGATCCTGACGCCGACGCAACTCGAATATTTTAGTTCGCTGTTGCCGAAGCATGACGGCCAGTCGCAAGGGGTGATCTTCTTGGGGCCTGCCTCGTCGTCCAGTCCGCTGCCCATGAATCGTTAGGTCGAGCCGATCATCATCCGGCGGCTCGACGCGTTCGCCCATGACGGCTGTCGATTGTCGTTCGGGAACCGTTCGGTAACGGTGCTTCCGGTTGGAGATCGTCGCGTACCAGTTGCAGCGCGATGGAGCGCAATTTTCGCAGGCAGAACGTCGCGGCCGCGGCCAGCGCGGAGTTCAATCCACATACCTGATGAGCCCTTAAGCGGAGGACGCTCCTTGATCGTTCGCTGAGCGTTCACTGCGTGGGGATATCGGCCTCATCACCTTAGGCGTTAATGGCGCCTGGGCGAGCGGTCGAAACACCGGCTCCGCTCGCCTTCGAAAAGCACGCTCAGTAAATTTCGAGGGCGGACAGGCCCAAAGCGCATCAACGCATGCGCCGAGCCGGCGAATGCGCCTCAAGGGTCTCGGTTCAAGAAGAGATCCGCGCGCGTGATCCTCGTACATCCGCTTTCAAAGAGTGCTCGTCTGTGAGGATTCGCGGGAGGAGGCGCTCCATCTTGTCGTACGTGCGAAGTCCCATTGCTCGTTGATGCTTGCTAATCAAACTCACGCGCGAGATGCGCCTCCATGGATGCGCTTCCCTTATCCATTTCGCAGGAGAAGGTTATGCAAGTGTCGATGCGTGGATGGTCGCAGGGTGCCGCCTGCCGGACTGCGCTGGCAGAGCCTTCCGTCTGTGCGAATGCTTTAACGGAATCGCAGAGGAGGTCCGCTCCGAACGTGTGGGCGTTCGCGTTCGTGTTCATGCTTGCGATCTTCGGCATGTCCGACGCGCGCGCTCAGTACGGCTCTACGTCGGATACGTGTCCGTTCCTGAATGGTCGGGAGGACAGCGCGCCGCCGCCCGAGAGCTTTCCGTGGCTGGATGCATCCCTGGGGGCGGATCAGCGTGTTGAGTTGCTGATGGCTGCGCTTACGGTCGAGGAGAAGGTCGATCTCGCGACGGGAGAGCCCTGCGGCCTGTACGGCTTCTTCAACGCGCCCATTCCCCGACTCAAAATTCCGGCGCTGAAAATGGCGGACGGGCCCGCGGGCGTGCGCATCGCGGATCTGTCGGTCAATGGCGGTTTGTCCACGGCGCTGCCCGCGCCGCTCGCACTGGCGGCGACCTGGGACCCGACGCTCGCGGAGGAGTATGGAGAGGTGCTCGGCAGGGAGGCGTTTCTGAGCGGACACAACGTATTGCTCGGTCCGACGCTCGATACAGTGCGCACGCCGTACGGCGGGCGTGGGTTCGAGACGTTCGGCGAAGACCCGTTCTTGCAGTCGGAGATGGGTGTTCCATACATCGAGGCCATCCAGACTCACCCTGTGTTGGCGAACGCGAAACATCTGGCGCTCTACAACCAGGAGACGAATCGGCTCAACGGCGTCGATGTGATCGCCGATGAACGGGCGATGAGGGAGATCTATCTGCCGGCATTCGAGGCGGCGGTGCAGCGTGCGGATGTCGGCACGGTCATGTGTTCATTCAACAAGGTCAACGGCATCTACCAGTGCGAGGATCGAATGACCCTGCAAGATATCTTGAAGGACGAATTCGGCTTCCGTGGGTTCGTGATGAGCGACTTCGGTGCGACGAAGAGCACCGTTCTCGCGGCGTTGGCCGGGCTCGATCAGGAGCAGCCAGGCGGGACCTATTTCGGCGATAAGTTGCTGGAGGCGGTGGAATCGGGTCTCGTTTCCATGGACGAACTGGACGACAAGGCACGGCGCGTGTTGCGGCCCATGTTCCAGTTCAAGTTGTTCGATGAGCCGGTGCAGATCGGGCCATTGCCGATCGAAGAGGACGGCAAGATCGCGCGTCAGATCGCGGAGCAGGGCATCGTCCTGCTGAAGAATCAGGAGAATGCGCTGCCGCTCGACGCGAGCGGGCTTGGTTCGATCCTGGTGGTCGGTGCGGACGCCACCAACACGACCGCGCAGGGCGGCGGCAGCGCACAGGTCGACTCCGTGTACTCCGTGTCGCCTCTCGACGGCGTGCGCAACGCGGCGGGAGCGAATGTCACGATCACTCATGTGGCGGGAACCGATCCGGTCGGTCCAGCGAATGTGCTCCCTGGCGGCGCGAACGCGGTGCCCTCCTCGGTACTGATGCCGGCGGGCGCGGCGCCAGGGACTCATGGGCTGGCCGCAAGCTACTGGGCGAACACCGACTTCAGCGGTGAACCGGCGGCAACGGGCATCACAGGGCAGGTGTCTCTCAGTCTGGGGTTCATGGCCTTTGGGTTGACGCCCACCTCCATCACAGGGAGCTTACCCGCCGAACTCACGGCGGCGCCGTTCTCGGCGCGCTGGAGCGGCACGTTGACCGCCCCTGCAAGCGGCGAGTACACGTTCATGCTCTCCAGTCGCGGGCGAGCTTCGCTGTTCATCAACGGCCAGCCGGTCATCAACCAGACCGAATCGCATACGCCGGATGATCCGTCCACGGGAACGGTGACGCTCGAGTCCGGCGTCGAGTACCAGATCCAGGTCGACTATATCGCCGATGACCCGAGCATCGGCGGCGGCGGCGGCACGGTCGGCGGCGAGTTACTGCTCTCCTGGACACCGCCGGAAGGTACGGTGACACCGAATATCACCGAGGCTGCCAATGCGGCTCGGGATGTCGACGCAGTCATCGTGTTCGCGCGGGACTTCTCGACCGAGAGTCTCGATCGCTCTTCGCTCGCGCTACCCAACGGACAGGATCAATTGATCGCGAGTCTGATCGCCGCAAATCCGCGCACGATCGTCGTGCTGCAGACGGGAGGGGCGGTGACGATGCCATGGCTGGACGCGGCGCAAGCCGTTGTCGAAGCCTGGTACGGCGGCGAGGAGCAGGGCAACGCCATTGCGGCAGTGCTGTTCGGTACCGTGGATCCTTCGGGCAAGCTGCCGGTCACCTTCCCCCGCAGCGAGTCGGAGACGCCCACGTCAGCTTCGCCGGCCTACTATCCCGGCATCGATAACACGGTCGTCTACCACGAAGGCATCTTCGTCGGTTATCGCTGGTACGACCAGTTCAAGGTCGCGCCGCTGTTTCCATTCGGGTATGGGCTGTCGTACACGACATTCCAGTTCGAGGGTCTGGAGATTTCGGGCGGCGGCGAGGCTGGCGATGGCACGAAGGCGCCGGTGGAGGTGACCTTCAAGGTGACCAATACGGGTTCGCGCGCCGGCGCGGAAGTCGCTCAGGTGTATGTCGGCACGCTTCCCGCCGATGTCGAAACGCCGCCACGGCAGCTGGCCGGTTTCGAGAAGGTCGAGTTGGCGCCGGGCGCCAGCACTCAAGTCACATTGGAGATCGATCCACGCTCGCTGTCGTACTTCAGCGACGAGACCGGGGAATGGGTGACGCCGCCGGGGGCGGTCGATATTTTCGTGGGAAGCTCTTCGCGAGACATCAAACTGACGGGCAAGACCGCGGCGAGTTCTGGCGGCTCGAACGACACAGGAGCGCCGGAGCCCAGTAGCAGCACTCCGTCAGCGGACACATCAACGGGAAGGTGATGGTGATTGAAAGGCGCCCGCCGAGCCGTTGGGGAGGTCGCAATGCCCGTAGCCTCCCGATCTGCCGGGAGGAGGGGAAGACCCCGGTGTCTCATCCTCCTCTGCTGGCTGGCGGTGGGTTGCATCCTGAAGGTGCACGCGCAGGACGATGGCGTCCTGCGCGCCTCGGTCTGGATTACGACCCCGGATGAAACGCGCCTGCTTGCGCCGCAAGCGCCAGTCGAATTTCTTCCGGACGACCAGACGGAGCCGCGGGCGATCACGATCGACGTAGACGACAGCCAGAGATTCCAGACCATCCACGGATTCGGCGGCGCGATGACCGACTCCGCCGCCTGGTTGATCGGCACGCGGATGAACACGGAACAGCGCGATGAGCTCATGCGCGCGCTGTTCGATCCGCAAACAGGTCTCGGCTTGAGCACGGTGCGGCATCCCGCCGGGGCCTCGGACTTTGCCCTGTACCACTACTCATACGACGACCTCCCCGCGGGAGAGACCGATGAGGAGCTCGTCCGCTTTTCCATCGACCACGATCGTGAGTACATCATTCCGCTGCTCCAGCAGGCACTCGCGTTGAATTCGCAGCTGAATATCATCGGCACGCCCTGGGCGGTGCCTGGATGGATGAAGACATCCGACTCGCTGATCGGCGGCTCGCTGCGCCTCGAGAGCTATGAGGCGTACGCGAATTACTTGGTGCGTTACGTCCAGGCCTTTGCAGCCGAGGGAGTGCCGCTTGCCGCGATCACTCCCATCAACGAGCCGCTGTTCGTGCCGCCGGCCTATCCGGGCATGTACATGGACGCGGAAAATCAGACTGAATTCATCAAGACATACCTCGGCCCGGCGTTCGCGGCCGCGGGGTTGACGACGCAGATCCTGATTTTCGATCAGAACTGGGATCGCACCGACTTCCCGATCCATGTCCTGAACGATCAGGTCGCGCGTGCCTTCGTCGCGGGGACTGCATTCCACTGCTATCACGGTAGCGTCGCCGAACAGTCAGTGCTCCACGAGCTGCATCCGGACAAGATCATCCTGGTGAGCGAATGCAGCGGTCTCGTCGGGTCGAACTTCGGCGAGGACATTCGCTGGACGATGCGCAATCTCTTCATCGGCGCGACGCGCAACTGGGCTACGGACGTGCTCCTGTGGAATCTCGCGCTCGATCAAAGTTCCGGACCCACGAGCGGCGGCTGCCCGAACTGTCGTGGCGTCGTCACGATCGATCAGACGACGGGTGCCGTGTCGTTCAACGTGGAGTACTACCTGCTCGGGCACGCGAGTTTCGCCGCGCGCCCAGGCGCGATCAGAGTGGCTTCGCCCTCGAACTCGGGCGGCATCGAGACGGTGGCGTTCCTCAATCCCGATGGAGCGAAGGGCTTGCTCGTACTCAACGATGGCGGCCACGAGGAGACCTTCAAAGTCCGTTGGGCCGGATTGTCGTTCTCTTACGCATTACCACCCGGAGCCGTAGCAACGTTCCGATGGCCGTGAATTCGTCACACACTTCAAGACGGTGACCACCATGATTCTTCAAGAGACCTTTTCCCTCGCCAATGGCGTGAGCATTCCGAAGCTCGGCTTCGGAACGTGGATGATTCCGAACGATCAGGCCGCACGGGCCGTGCAGGATGCAGTGGCTGTCGGCTATCGCCACATCGACACCGCACAAGCCTACGCAAACGAATCCGGCGTCGGTGCCGGTCTCCGCGGTTGCGGAGTACCGCGAAAGGAATTGTTCGTGACCACCAAGCTTGCCGCCGAGTGCAAGCGGTATGAGGAGGCCAAGCGGCTCATCGACGGCTCATTGCAAGCGCTGGGTTTGGACCATATCGATTTGATGATCATCCACAGCCCGCAACCCTGGTCCCAATTTCGCTCGGGCGAGCACTTCTTCGAGGGCAATCTCGAGGCGTGGCGAGCGCTGGAAGAGGCGTACCGGGCAGGTAAGCTGCGCGCGATCGGTGTTTCCAATTTCGAGCGCGAGGACCTGGGCAACATCGTCGACAACGGTTCCGTCGCGCCGATGGTCGATCAGATCCTCGCGCACGTCGGCAATACGCCGTTCGATTTGATCGAGTACATACAGAGCAAGGGCATCCTGGTCGAGGCGTATTCCCCTGTTGCTCATGGCGAGATCCTGAAGAACGACGAGCTCGGCGCGTTGGCGGCCAAATACGGTGTTTCCATCGCGCAGCTGTGTATTCGCTATTGCCTGCAGCTCGGGATGCTGCCCTTGCCGAAATCCGTGAACCCAAGTCACATGCGCAGCAATGCTGCCGTGGACTTCGAAATCTCCGCGACGGACATGACGACGCTCATGAACGTGGCACCGTTCGATGACTATGGTCAGGCAACCATGTTCCCCGTGTTTGGCCGCAAGCGGCAGGGAGTGTCGCCACGAGAATCCAGGCGCTGACCAGGGAACTGGACGGCAATCCGAAGCCCGCGAGCATTTCGGCCATCATGCCTCTGAGCACTCGAACCGCTATCGGCGGCATCGTGTCGATCAGCTTCGCGCTCACGCTCATCGAGGTGCCTCGGAGTGACTGGCCAGCGCTCGCGACGATGAGTCTTGCCGCGGGTGTGACGGCGCTTGCGTTGATGGCAACGACCGCCTTGCTCGGCGGCCGCTTGCGGTTGATCGAATCGCTGTTTGGAGGGCTGGATCGCGTATATGTCACGCACAAGTGGCTGGCCGTGTGGGCACTCGTATTCGCGGCGTTTCATTTCACGTTCCGGGCCGGAATGCGCGGCTGGGAGACCGCGCCCATCCTGACCTGGCCGCCGTTCTACACGCAGCTCGTGCGTCAGCTCAGCCTGCTTGCGCTCGTGTTCATTCTGCTGCTCGCGCTGAATCGCAGGATTCCATATCAACGCTGGCGCTGGTGGCACAAGCTATCCGGGCCGCTGTTGCTCATCGTCGTTCTGCATTGGCTGACGATCTGGAGTCCCATCGAGATCGCGAGCCCCGCCGGCGTATGGCTCGCGATCCTCTCCGCCGGCGGCCTCGCGGCGGCGGCTTACAAGCTGCTGCTGTATCGATTTGCTTCCAATCATGCCGAGTACCGCGTTGCGCAAGCGACGCGAGCCGGATCGGGGCTGCATCTACAGTTGGAACCGCTCGCCAAGCCGATCTCGTTCAGACCTGGTCAGTTCTGTTTCGTTTCGATGAAGGAAGATGGTCTGCGAGAGCCGCACCCCTTCACGATTGCTCGCGTGGGCAGCGGTCAGCTGCATTTCGTGATTCGCGACCTGGGAGACTACACCCATCGCCTGATCGAGCGGACGAGGGAGGGCATGCATGCCGACGTCTATGGACCGTTTGGTCGCTTCGAGCGCTCCCCGGGCGGGCGGCGCGAAGTGTGGATCGCAGGCGGCGTCGGGATCGCGCCCTTCATCGCGTGGCTGACCGATCCGAGCGCAAAGCGAACGGTCGCGGCGACGTTGTTCTACTTCTTCTCGCCCGGGTCCGAGTTCCCGACGGTCGAGCGCGTTCGAGAATTGGCGTCGGAGAGCGGAGCAGAGGTCGTGCCGATGTCCGAGGGACCCTCGGACCCCGGATTCACGCGCCGCTTCGAGCACATCGTCAACGAAGCCGGGCCAACGAATGTCGAGATCGCGCTCTGTGGTCCGAAGGGTCTGCTCGAGCGGGTTCGAGCCATCATGAGCCGTTTGGGCGTTCCCGAAGCAAACCTGCGCTTCGAGTATTTCGAATTCCGCTGACTCGTCAATTTTGAACTCCGCTGAATGAGCCGAATTGATCTAGCAAGCGTCTCCGTGCCGCTACACACGATCGCGGCAGCGATCGCGCTCCTTTTTGGCGTCAGTCATGGGTCAATCAGCTTCTCGGAGGGTTCTGTCATGGAGAAGAACGTCACCTTGAACAACGGCGTCGTCATGCCCATCGCCGGCTATGGCGTGTTTCAAATTCCTGACGCGAAGGAGTGCACTCGCTGCGTGATCGACGCCATCGACGTGGGTTATCGCTTGATCGACACGGCGGCGGCTTACATGAACGAGGCTGCCGTCGGGGAGGGGATTCGCGCGAGTTCGATTCCCCGTCAACAGCTGTTCATCACATCGAAATTGTGGGTGCAAGACACCGGCTACGAGCGCACGCAAAAAGCAATCGATGATTCATTGCGGCGCTTGCGGCTCGATTCGCTCGATCTTTACTTGATCCATCAGCCTTACGGCGATGTTCATGGGTCCTGGCGCGCGATGCAGGACGCGCTGCGGGCTGGCAAGCTCCGCGCGATCGGCGTCAGCAACTTCGAACGCGATCGCTTGATGGATATCGCCGTGTTCAATGAAGTGAAGCCCATGGTCAATCAGATCGAGATCAATCCCTTTCAACAACAAGAAGAGAGCGCATCATTCATGCGTGAAATGAACGTTCAGGCCGAGGCGTGGGCGCCGTTCGCTGAAGGCAGGAATGATCTCTTTCGCAACGAGACTCTTGGGGCGATCGCAGAACGGCACGGCAAGACGATCGGACAGGTCGTTCTGCGCTGGGTGATTCAGCGGGGGATCGTCGCGTTGGCAAAAACGGTTCGCAAGCAACGAATGGAAGAGAATCTGGCCATCTTTGATTTCAAGCTCGATGGCGAGGACATGACCAGGATCGCCTCGCTGGACCTCGGTCGCAGCCAGTTCCTCTCGCACCGTGACCCAGCCGTTGTGAAATGGATGAGCGAACGAAAGCTCTCTCTTTGAGCGCCAATCGCCTGTTGCGACCGACGCCCGAAGGTCGCGCTACAGGTTGGTGGCGCGTGCTGACATGGGAGCTTGCCGCTCCAAGAGCCGCTGCACTTTCTTGAACGTACTGCGCCATCCGACGCCGTAATCGTGACTCGACGCGTGGACCAACCCTGAGTGGTCAAAGTGCATCAACGTCCCTGTTCCATCGGCGATGAGCTTCACTGCGATCGATGTTTCGACACCTGGCTCGCTGGCCCAACCCCACGAGAATGTCAGTAGCCGGTGAGGGTCGACGGTTCTGTATAGACCTCGCGAGGTATGTACCGTGCCATCGCTGTCTGCGAACGTGAACTCGAAACGCCCTCCGGGCCGGACGTCCGTGCTCACGTTCAGCACGGTGCCGTTGGGGTCTGATCCGACCCAGCCTGCGATCCAATCGGGATCCGTCCAGGCCCTCCACACGAGCGCTGGCGAATGGTCGAACCGCCACTCGATCGACAGCGTCGAGGAGGGGCTGCTGGTCATGTCTTCTCCTGCGTCGACTCGTGGTACGAAACTGCAAGACACGAGGATTGCGATCACGGCGAACACGCGGGTCATAATGACTCCTTGTTGCTGGCCTTTCGAGGACGTCGCGGCAACTCCGATGCCGACAATGAAATCGCACCCGCTTCGGTTTTCGCAGCGCCGCACTCTGTGCGGTCAGACGGGCCGAGCACGTCCAGCCACATGAGCCGCTGGGGGCGTCCCCATGCAGCTTGCGCTGCGATAATTTCCGAGTTTCGCTGACTCAGCTGCGCGGTTGAAGCTCGCCAAAATGCGCTAGCAGCGCAGCTTCCGCGCAGCGCTCCGCCTGCCGAATCCACCAGGCGGTGACTTCACCGCGCTCTCGGACCGAGAGCATGAAGGCGGTGTCCACGATCTCGATGGCGTAGTAGGCAACGCGCTCATTGTCCCGGTGATCCGGCACTACGAAGAACTCGTTGAGTCTCTCGAGCAGGAACCGCGCCCGCCTGAGATCCGCGTCTCGATCCAGGCGCTTCAATTCCGGGGGCATGTAGCCGCTGATCGTCAGCTTGGCGAACACTGGATTGTCTCTCTGAAATCGAGCCGAGCGCTGAATCAGCGCGTGCAGCAGCGCACGCCACGACTGTGTCGCCTTGCCGCGAAGCGGGCGCGCCAGCTCCTCGTCGTGTCGTTTGCCGAGCTCGCTCAACAAGCCGCGCAGCAGGGCCGGCAGATCAGGATAGAAATATCTGGCGGAACCGTGCGGGATGCCGGCCTGCTCGCAGACGGCGACGAACGTGAGCTCGGGAAAGTCACGGGTCGCGAGGAGCGTCAGTGCGGCCTGGAGCAATTGCTCCCGTCTGGCGTCGCCGCGCCGTTGCGTGGCCCGGGCGTCTGTGTTCTTCGGTTCTGGGGCGTTCATAAGCGCCGCGATTGTAGCAAGTCGGTGGCAGGTGCTGTGCCCAGCCAGAGCTGGTCCGGTGGAAGATACTCGCCATATGGTGAGTTACAAACTCGCCATATGGCGAGTTTGTTATTGCCAGGGGCGGGGTTCCTGGAGGATCATGAGCCGCAGCAGAACAAGCAGAAGCGGCAGCGCCGCGGCCCGGGGAGCTTCGTGGTCAACTTCAGCGTCAAGAGTGTGTTCGGTCTGTCCGCCGGATTGATTCTCGCCGCGGTGCTTGCCGCCGCGCCCGAGGCGGGTGCCGCTGCGTCGCCGCGCCCGGGCGAGTTCGATATTTGCCAGGGCTGCCACGGCGTGAGCGGTCAGGGCAATGCAGAGCTGGGTGCGCCACGCATCGCCGGCCTCGATGCCCGATACCTCGGGCGGCAGCTCGCGAATTTTCGCGACAAGCGGCGCGGCACGAATGACAGTCTCGGCGAGCAGATGATCACGATTGCAGCCATGCTGGATGACACGGCGATCGGTCGCCTGTCTGCCTATATCAGCGGCATGCCCGAGGTCGAAACCACCCAGGCGCTGATGGGCGACGCGCGAGCAGGGAGATCCGCATTCGTGACTTGCGCCGCGTGTCACGGCGCGGCGGGCGAGGGCAATGTGGCGCTCGGCGGACCTCGACTTGGGGGCATGTCGGACTGGTATCTGGCGCGCCAATTCGCAGCCTTTGCCGCGGGTGAGCGTGGCGCTACACCGGGGGACGAGCCTGGCGCCGTAATGCGTGCAATCGCGGCAGGTATGAAGAACGGGCAGGCCGTGCGCGATGTCATCGTCTACGCAGCCTCCTTGACCGGGTTGGCGACCGCCGCATCGAACGATTGCCTCGAACGAGATGGAAGACGATGCGGCTCCTCGCGCTGACAGCGTTCATGCTGCTGACGGCGAGCGACGTGGGCGCAACGTCATTCGCTCTTGCCGAGCATTGTCCACCGAGCTTCGATGCGGGTGAGGACGGCCGCTGTCAGCTGGCGAGCTTGTATCAGTGGTATGTAGCGGCGCCGGGTCAGGGCGGCTTGCGTGTGCCGCTGCCCGAGATGAAGGGCCGCTTCACGCCTCAACAGATCGATCTGGGTCGGTTGCTGTTCTTCGATCCTGTGCTATCGGGAGACGGCCGCGTTTCTTGTGCGCACTGTCATCATCCAGACCTCGCCTATGGCGACGGGCGCAAAACGGGAATGGGTGGAGCGGCGGTGGGAGTCGGTCCAGCACGCACCGGCGGTGTGGAACTGACTCGCAACACGCCGTCGCTGTGGAACGTCGGATTCCTCGGCCGGTTGTTCTGGGATGGGCGGGCCGCGTCGCTGCAAGCGCAGGCGATCGAGCCCCTGTTCGCTACGGCGGAAATGGCCAGCACACCTGAGCGCGTGCAGCGAGTGCTGACTGCCAATGCCGAATATCGGCAGCTGTTCGCACGCGCGTTCCCGCGCAGCGCGGACCAGCAAATCACGGTCGACGAAGTTGCGACTGCGCTCGCGGCGTTCCAGTCCTCGCTCGTTTCGCTCAACAGTCGCTTCGATCGTTACGCGCATGGCGATGCTCGCGCTTTGAGCGAAGCGGAGTTGCGCGGCTGGAACGTCTTCCGGGGCTTCGTCGGACGCTGCGCGCAATGTCACGTGCCGCCGCTGTTCGCCAGCGATGAGCTGGCGGTCGTCGGCGCGCCGCCGGTACGAGGTCAACCGCACGATGACGGTGCCGGCGCCTTGGAGCCGCGCAATGCGGCGCTGAACGGTGCGTTCAAAGTGCCGACGCTGCGCAACGTGGCACTCACCGCTCCGTATTTCCAGGCCGGGCAATTCGCGACCTTGGCCGAAGTCATGGATTTCTACAACGCGCCGCGAGGTCACGCCGTGCCTGCGCAGAAAGACATTCAACTGCACTGGCACATCCACATGCAGCAGGCAGAGCTGTCGGCGGCCGACGTGTCCGACGTGCTCGAGTTTCTCAATGCGCTCACCGATACGTCGATGGCGCCGCAGATTCCGCTCGCAGTGCCTTCAGGACTGCCGGTCGTGCCCCGACTCCACTGACTCAGAAGGAACCAGACGCGATGGGTTCAACGTGCAAGTTCACTGGATGGCATGTTCATGCCGTGCTGTCGTTGCTCGCTGGCGCCGCAGCGATGCCCGCCGCGGGACAGTCTCGCGTGGAAGATTCAGCCGCGGATGCGGTGTACGACTGTCCTCAACCGTCGCCGCAGCAGTTCGAAGCTCGCGTGACTGAGTTGTCCGCTGCCACCTGGGATAAGAACAGTCTGGGCTGTGCAGCCGATCTGTTGTCGGCCGCCGCCGCAGGCGCTCCGGCCGACATAGGACTGCAAGTCCAGGCGTTGCTCGCCAACATCGCTTATCTCTCGCACGTGAATCTGCTGTGGGACTTCGATCTGTATGGTGTTCGCGTGCCGGAGTGGTCGACGCGTCTGCAGCGCTCGATCGATCAGGCCAGAACGATCGAGCAACGTCTCGAGTCGGCTGCCCTCGACGATCCGGACGTGATGTCGGCTCGTGCGCTCTACAAGCTGACATGGCCGGTGAAAATGGCCGACACCAAGACGGTGATGGTCGAGACACGTGCGGCGCAAGCGTTGCTCGAGCGGGCGACAGCCCAAGACCCGAGCGCTCTGGCGGGCAACTCGTTGTGGATCCTTGGGCGCGTGTTGTTCGACTTGCCGGAGTTCGCGGGCGGCGATGGCGTGAAGGCCGTGACGCTGCTCGAGCGAGCGCACGCGCAGACGCCGAAGAACATCTCTCTGCTGCGCTACTCCGCCTACGTGTATGCGCAGGATCGCAATCCATCCAAAGCCAAGGAGCGGCTCGAAGCAATCCTGGCGGTCGATCCGGATCCGAGCGATCTGCAGACAGCCGCCGATGAGTTGAAGAACGCCCGTGATCTCGCGACGCGCCTGGCGGATGCGGCTCTAGCGCAGCAGCTGACTGAGAAGCGCGACGCATTGCTGCAGGAAAATCCGCAGTTGCTCACTCGCAAGCCCACCGCCGCGAACATGCACGGTGGTGTCGATCCCCTGACCGGCAAGGAGTATTGAAGCATGCGTCGGCGCACACCCATGTCTCGCGGCGTCTCGAGCTTTGCCATCGTCTCGATGGCGTTGCTTGCCGCAGTCACAGCGCAGGCCGCCACCTTGACCGTCAAGGCGGGCGAATCCATTCAGGCGGCCGTCAAGCGCGCGGCGCCGGGCGATCGCATCGAGGTGGAGCCGGGGCTCTATAAAGAGACGGTGTTCATCGATAAGGACCGCATCGAGCTGCGCGGCATCGTGCGCGATGGCGCGTGGCCGGTGCTGGATGGGGAGAACGAGCGCAATGACGGCGTGCTCATCGCCGGGCATGGTGTCAGCGTCGAGCGCCTCTGGGTGAAGCGCTACAAGGGCAACGGCATCATGACGCAGGGTGCGAACAACTATCGCATCGCTTACAACGTCGTCGAGGGACCCACCTTCTATGCCATCTTTCCGCAGTTTGGTCAGAACGGCCTGGTCGCGCACAACATTGCGTTCGGCTCTCACGATGCCGCCATCTACGTCGGCATGTCGCGCAACGTGGACGTCGTTCACAACGAAACCTACGCGAGCATCATCGGCATCGAAAGTGAGAACTCGCACGATATTCTGATCGAGAACAACTACGTCCACGACAACACGATCGGCATCGCGACGACCATGCTGCCGGGCCTGCCGGTCAAGGCGTCGGAGCGATTGATCGTGCGCAACAACGTGGTGGCCCGCAACAACATGGCGAACACCGCGCCCGCGGGCGCCATCACCGCGGGTGCGCCCCCGGGGCTCGGCATCCTCGTCCTCGGTACGGATCACACGACGGTCGAGGGAAATTTGATCCGCGACAACCACGGCATCGGCGTGATGGTCGCGGAGACGAACTTCCTCGTGACGACTCCCGACGATCGCATGGATCCTTTCCCGGACGGCACACAGGTGCTGCGCAATGTCTTCGTCGGCAACGGTCACGAGCCGCAAGGCACGCTCAAGGATCTGCTCGAGGTGGCCGGCGTGGCGCGCGGCGTGGACGTGCTGGCCACTGGCAAGGGTCGCGATAATTGCATCGCGGACCGCGTGGCCGTCACGACACTCGGAACACGCAACTTCGCCGATTGCGCCGCGGGCGTGACCTCCGCAGCCACGGCATCGCTGCGAACCGCCGAGCCTGTCGTTGCGACTCCCTATACGCCTGACCAGAAGGGCAGATTGACGTATCTCGCGGTGTGCACGGGCTGCCACACCTACAACTCGAAACTGATCGGTCCGCCGATGGTCGTGATCAAGGCGCTGTACGGCAAGAACGAGCAGAAGCTCGCCGACTGGATCGCGAAGCCCACTCGCAAGCGCCCGGACTATCCAGAGATGCCGTCGCAGGATTATCTGCCCGATGACGTGAGGCTGTCCGTGGCGCGGTACATCCTCAATGAACTCAGCCACTGACGATAAACACAATGAGAGGGAGGAAGACTATGAGCCCGGTCGTGAAGCTTCGCGCGCCCATGAGTATCGCCTTGGCGGCTGCGTGGTCAATGCAAGCGGCAGTGGCGCAAGACGTGCCATCCGGGGTTGGCGTGCTGGAGGAGGTCACTGTTACTGCCACACGGCGTGAAGAATCCATCCAGTCCGTGCCGATTTCGATCACGGCCATCAGCGCCGAGGCGCTCGCGCAGGCTGGCGTGAAGGACACGCGCGATCTCGTCAACTTCGCGCCGAATCTGGCGCAACAAGGTTCGTTCGCGCGTACCTCGCCCAGCTTCTTCATTCGGGGTATCGGCTCGACGCAATTCAATCCCAATGCAAATTCGAAAGTGGGTGTCTATCTCGATGACGTCTACCTGGCGTCAGCGGCGGTACACGGCTCGCAGATCTTCGACGTCACTTCAGTCGAGATCGCGCGCGGCCCGCAGGGTACGTTGTTCGGTCAGAACACGACCGCAGGTCTGGTGCGGATGATCACGGCGCGGCCGGAAATAGGTGCCGGCCTGACGACGGGCGCGAGTCTGACGATCGGAAACTACGGCCAGCTCGATCCGGAAATAGCGGTTGGATTCGATACGGGCAGCAGCAGTGCCGCGCGCATCAGCGTGAAGCATCAGGCGCGCGAAGGCTTTCAACGCAACTTGCTGAACGATAGAGATGAAGGCGAAGTCGACGCCCTGGGCTGGCGTGGGCAGTGGCTCTGGCAGGGTAGCGATGCTGTGTCGCTACGACTGCTCGCGCATGGCAGTCACGACAAGAGTCAATTGGTGCCGTACAAGCAAGTAGGACTCATCGATCCGGAGTCGGGCGACTTCTGTGCCGCGCCACGCCTGGGCGGCGCCTGCACGGATTTCTTCGGGTACGCCGATACGGCGAACTTCCACCAAGGACGCTGGGATGTGCCCGACCAATACGCGGAGGTGAAATCCTTTGGCGCCAATGCGACGTTCGACTGGAAGCTGCCTGCATTCACGCTCACGTCCGTCACCGCATTCGAGGAGAACGAATCGCGCGTGCACGAAGATACGGATGCGAGTCCCGAATTCGTGATGACCGGCAACTACTATGGCAAGCCGCGCCAGATCAGTCAGGAACTGCGCCTCACGTCGCCTCAGGGCATCCTGAGCTGGATTGCGGGCGCGTACTACTTCAATGAATCCACCGATACCAGCGTCGGCTTTCCCATTCCGGGATTCGGGCCGGGCGCGCTATCCGGCATCACTGACGCGCTCGAGGGCCTGGGTCAGGTCTCTTCGATGGACACCGACAGTTACGCGCTGTTCGGTAATGTCGATCTGGTCGCGAGAGAGCGGCTCAAGTTGAGTCTGGGTTTGCGCTACACGCATGAAAGCAAGGACGTCGACTATGCAGCGTGGCTCGTCGATGTGAGCGACGTGTCGAACACGCTGTTCTTCGTGAACAGACAGATCGCCGATCGTGCGTTGGTCCAGACGATCGACTTCCAGGCGAAGGAGTCCTGGGACGATGTGTCCGGTCGAGCCTCGCTGTCTTACTCGTTCTCCGACGACGTGCTCGGTTACGTTACGATCTCGCGCGGTTTCAACAGCGGCAACTACAACGGCGGCGCTCTGACCAGCCAAGCTGAAGCGACGATCGTGGATCCAGAGACGCTGCTCAGCTACGAAGTCGGCCTCAAGTCCGAGCTGGGCGGCCAGCTGCGTCTCAACCTGAGCGCGTTCTACTACGACTTCACCGATCAGCAGGTATTCGTGCTGGCGTCGGGTGAGGAAGGTGTGCCGGTTCAGCAGCTATCCAATGCCGCGGCATCGACTTTGTACGGGCTCGAGCTGGAAGCGGCGTGGCAGCCGATCGACGATCTCGTGATTCAGTTGGGAGCCGGCTACACACATTCGGAGTTCGACAAATTTTCGACGCCCCTGGGAGAAGACCTGAGCGGCCGCACGCTGCCCAGCGCGCCTGAAACCAACGTCAACGCCATGGCCGCATACACGATGCCGAGCTCAGTCGGCGCCTGGGTGTTTGCCGTGGATGGAAAGTATCAGAGCAAGCAGTACTTCTCCGTCAACAACGATCCGAGCTTGAGTCAGAAGGCGTATGCGCTGGCGAATGCGCACGTCTCGTGGATGTCATCGAGCAAGCAAGCGACCTTGACCGCATGGGTGCGCAACATCGCCGACAAAGACTATCTGGTGGGCGCGTATGACCTCGCGTCATTCGGCTGGAACCAGTGGGTGGTTGGCGAGCCGCGCACGTACGGCGTCACGTTCGAGTACCACACCCGCTGATCATCGGAGGCAATGCCATGTTTTCGCTGCAAGGAATGACCGCTGCAATCACTGGCGGTACCTCGGGCATCGGGGCTGCGGTAGCAGCCAGGTTCGTCGCTGGGGGTGCGCGCGTCGTCATCATCGGGCGGCGCGACGGCGCCGATGTAGTTGGCGCAACGGGAGCGCTGGCGGCGATCCGCGCCGATTGCGCCTTGGAAGCCGAGGTTGCTCGGGCGTTGCAGGAGGCGCGAGACGTGCTGGGCGGAAAACTCGACGTGCTCGTCAACAACGCCGGCATCGAAAACACCGGCCCGCTGATGGCCGATGCCACCGGCGAGGAATTGCAGCGCATTTTCGCCATCAACTCGTTCGCGGTCTTTCACGGGATCAAGTACGGACAACAGGTGCTGAACGACGGCGGCTCCATCATCAACACGGCTTCGATAGCAGCGCAGATGGGCATTCCCGGTTACAGCCAGTACTCAGCATCGAAAGCGGCGGTCATCAGCCTGACGCGCTCGGCGGCGATCGAACTCGCGCCGCGAGGTATCCGCGTCAATGCGGTGTGTCCCGGCAGCATATTCACACCCATGCTGCCGCAGGATCATCCCGAAGTGCCGCTCACGACGCGCATGTGTCCGCTGGGTCGAGTAGGTACGACCGACGACATGATCGGGGTTTATCACTTTCTCGCAGCCGCCGAGAGTCGGTACATCACCGGTCAGGCGCTGGCCGTCGACGGAGGAATGCTCGCGGGCGTGAGCTTTGGAACCTTGGAAGCGGTCGCGATGGCGGAGACCGCGGCTTCGTAGAGTCGAGTCCATCGCTGCCGCTGATTACGAACGAAATGCGCGCCTGGGCGAGCGAGCCGAAACTGATGTCGCAGTCTGTTCAACCTCGACCGTGAACGAGGCGTTACCTGCTTGGCAGATAATCCTTCTGGCGCGCCTCGAACACCCGGATCTCGCGTTCGGCGTCGGAACGGCTGAGGCCGTAAATGGCTTGGATGCTCTTGAGAAGCTCGGGGCGTTTGCCGGCAATCGTGGCGAGCTGGTCGTCATCGAGTTTGATCCATCGTGCGCGGACACGGCCTTTGAATTGAGTCCAGTTGTTCTCAGCGAGTATCCAGTTCATCACGATCTCCAGGGAAGCCGTCAGCGAGGCGTCGAAAATTGGCGGATGAAAAGCCGACGGAATCGCAGCGCTTGCGTCTCGGGCGGCTTCTCATGATCCGCAGCGAGCCGTTATTGCGTCGGAGCGGGGGCGTCCTTGTTCTTGCGCTCGGTTTGACGCTGTTGTTCCTGCGCGTTACGACGCTTTTGCGCGTCTTCCCGACGCTTCTTCTCTTGCTTGTAATTGGGTGGTCTGGCCATGAGTCCTCCTGCGATTGAAATGACGGCTACGAAAACCGCATCTTGAGGCGCGTCGCATCGAACGTCATGTCGAGCGAGCGGGGCCGCGCTCTCCGGCGCGGGGATCGTCTAGTGGCGCGACCGTCTGGTCGAGCAACTGGGAAACTCGTGCGCGCGTCCCTGCGCGCATTCCTGCGCAGGCTTAAGCCCGCGCAGGAGTTCGAGCGATTTACCAGCGACCGCCGCCGCCACCGCCGCGATAGCCACCGCCACCGCCGCCGCCACCGCTGCGCGGCTTGTCCTGTGCCTCATTGACCTTGAGTGGGCGACCGCCCATGTCGTGGCCATTGAGCGCCTGGATTGCGCGTGCTGCGTCTGCCTTCGGCATTTCCACGAAGCCGAAGCCGCGAGGGCGGCCCGTTTCGCGATCCATGATCAAGGCGACTGAATCCACCGTGCCGTGTTGCGAGAACAACTGGCGCACGGCCTCTTCGTCGGCGGAGAAGGGCAGATTGCCCACGTAAAGCTTACTCATTCGATTTCCAACTCACTGATTTGCGCATCGGCTGGTATCCAGCTTGCTGCGCTGATTGAAGTGACAGCCCACAACCGCTGTCTCCATTTCGCCTGTACGGCGTGTCGCAGAAGAAAACCTATGCGGTTCTCTCCAGGTTCGAAAACAATCCAATTTAATTTGATTTTGGCCGGGTTCGCCGAACGGCGTAGGCCAAGAAGAAGTAAACGAGAAAGATAACGAGCCCGGGCACTATACGCAGAAATTGAGACAAGGGTTCGGCTATTTCATGACTTTCGTCTAGGTTTGCGAGATTGCAGCGGTGCTCGAAGCGGTGCTCGGCTCCTGGCCGGGCCGGACCACGCCCATCGACTCGCAGTGAAACTGCCGACGCAGTTAGAGGTTGGTACGAAGCCGGGGCCGCGAGCTCCGACCTGATCGGGCAGGAATTCAGTCGTTGCGACGCGAGCGATCGGCGCATCGCCTCGCCGAACCTTCGCATGGCGGGATGTTTCAGTGCCTGCGAAAACTCGGCCTGGTTTCCGTCGTTCGCGAGCACCTTTCGATGACGCTGCGCCATTGATCGGGCAGGTGAGTATCTATCAGCACGGTTCGGTCGAGACGGTCCACGGGCAGCCCGTGGGCGATGATCTGCGCGGGTGCGCTGAAAATCTCGAGCGCTTGCACGGCACGATTGCACAGGGCGGCTTGCACAGCCGCCCATGGCGCGGTGGAGCTGACGCGGTACTCGGAGTCGCCAATGCGAACTGCATTGCCAATGACTCGGGCCGGACAAGGCGTGGTGGGTGAAGTGAAGTGTTCCGATTGCGGTGGCGATTCGGAAATGATGAGAGACACCGGAATCCGGTCGACGCCGTCGCCCAGCGTCAAACGGCCGAGATGCTCGACGGACACGCCTGCCGTAATGGCGACATCGATGCCTGGAATCGAGTTGGCTTCAATGAAGGCGCCGCCGCTGTGCCACGGTGATTGGCTGATGTCCGAGGTGACATAGTCGAGTCCCGCCGTTGGCAGTCCAATCGATGCGGCCAGGTGCTCGGCCATGGTTTTGAGCGATGGGTGCACCTGCTGGGTGACATCGACGCAGGTGCCGCCCGTGGACAGGTTGGCGTTGGTCCGCAACCGGACTCGCTGCTCGGGCGCCGGAACGAAATCTGGCGTGAGCCGCTGTGCGCGCAGGCACTCCAGCACGACATCATCGATAGGGACCGGTCTCAGATATCGACTCTTCACCAGGTTCGAGGATCGCGGAGTATTCAGTTCCGCCACCAGTTCTCGAATGGTTTGCCGTCCGTTGCCGACGACCTCGGGTGGCTCGCGCCTGATGGCCGCGATGAATTTGCCTCCGATCACGAGTAGTCGGTGATCGTCGCCCTGGACGAATCGTTCGATCATCACCGGCCCCGCGTTCGCCTGGTGGGCGGCGTCGAAGGCGAGTCGAGCGCGCTCGAGATTGTCGATGCAGACCGTCACCGCAGTGCCCTTGCTCCCTTTGAGCGGCTTGATGACGCAGGGGTAGCCGACGATCGAGATCGCCTGTTCCAGCTCCGACGCGGAGTTGATCGACACGTGCAGCGGCGTAGGGACGCCCATCGACCTGAAAAAGGCCTTGGAGGACGCTTTGTTGGTCGCAACTTCGGCGCCAATCATGCTGTCGGCGGTCGAGCTCGATTCCAGGAAGACGCGGCCTCGTGCGCCCCATCCATACTGGTACAGGCCGCGTTGCGAGAAAGGCAGGAATGGAGTTCCCAACGTTCTTGCGGCTGTCATCAGGATGGCGCTCTGGTAGTCGGGATGGCGTTGCTTGCAGGCTCGCCAGAGATCTTCAAGCGCCAACGCAGCTGCCGTCGTGTTCTGGTGCGTGCCCGAGAAGAGGGAGCCTGCAAGCCCGAGCGCGCCCAATGAAATTCGCGGCTCGTGGTAGCCAAGAATCAGCAGGGCACCTTCACTGTCGGCCTCTGCTCTGGCCACGCGCAGAATTCCGCGCACTTCGTTGAGTGCGCTGAGCGCCCAGGTGACCAGATGTTGGCCCACCATGACCGCCGTCAATTCGTCCGGAACGGGTGGCGCGTCAAGCCAGGCACAACACGCTTCGTGCATCTGGCGGATTCTCGTGCTCGCATCGAGCAGCAGGTGCGGAGGTATCGACAGCCGGGCGACGATGACAGGCTCATCCGCATAGATGCTGGGACCCGCATAGGTGTGCAGATGCTCGATGCGGAGGTTGAGAGGCGTGTTCATGATTCACGAGTACAAGCGCGGAACGGCGCGGCATGGACGACTATATGCATCGCACGCTGCGGCAGGCGCGTGAATGCTCCGAAATGGATCTTTATGTCGGTGCCTTTGTGAGTGCAGGCGCTGTTCCATCCCCGTGAGCAATCGCAGGGCCCGAATCGACTGCCTGTTCGGGCGATGGCGCCAGCGAGAACTAGGCGATGCCCAAATGATGGCCGTCCGAATGGCAACGACGACCGCGATCCGCCGCGCGGTTCGGCACGACGAGACGTAGACAGCGGTAGCCAGAATCGCCACTATTGAAGAATCATCAGCACATACTCCCGATGCCTGCCACCGGTACGGACGTCGATGGATCGCCAGAAAGCTAATCTCGGCTCGCCTGGATCGGGTCTACGCCTGGGTCTGTCTGGGTGGAGCGCTTGAGCCTGGACGCCGCCTTTACACCGATGCCGTCAGCCGGGCTAGACGACGATGCCTGGGATGACCTGCTGAGCTTCATCGAGGAGCGCCGCGTCATCCCGATCATCGGGCCCGAGCTGCTCATGGTGGCGACGGACGGCGGCCCGCGTCTCCTTTATGACTGGTTGGCCGAGAAGCTGGCGCGTCGACTCAATGTCGATCTGGGCCAGCTGCCGCGGCCGTGTACGCTCAACGACGTCGTTTGCTCGTTTCTCAGCGCGCGCGGACGCCGCGAAGAGGCTTATGTGCGCCTGCGCGGGATTCTCAAGGACGCGGCTTTCGAGCCCCCGCCGGCCCTGCGCCGTCTCGCCGCGATTCCCGAGTTCGACCTGTTCGTCACGACCACCTTCGATCCGCTGCTGGAAGCCGCGCTCAATCTCGAGCGCTTCGACGGCGCTCCTTCGACCGAGGTGCTGTCCTATGCGCCCAATCGCGTGGCGGATCTCCCCTGCGAACGTGACCGGTTGCAGCGGCCCGTGGTGTACCACCTGTTTGGCCGTCTGTCGGCTTCGCCCACCTACGTGATCTGCGATGAGGATCTGCTGGAGTTCATCTGCTCGCTGCAGAGCGAACATCTGGTGCCCGAGAAGCTGTTCCACGAGCTCGAGCACAGTCACCTGTTGTTCATCGGCAGTCATTTCACGAACTGGCTCGCCCGCCTGTTCCTGCGCATGGCCAAACGTCAGCGTTTGTCGAACCCGCGCGATGTCGGCGAGATCATGGCGGACGACCACACGAGCAGCGATGAGCGCCTCGTCTCGTTCCTGCAGCAGGTGAGCGTACGTACGCGCATCTACGTCGGCGCCGAGCGCTTCGTCGACGAGCTGCACGCGCGCTTGGCGGCGCGCCGCAAACCGGCCGCGCCGGCGCGCGTCGCCGGACCCACACGATTTTTGCCGCCCGCCCGAGAAATGCCCGATCACGCGGTGTTCATCAGTTATGCCCGCGAGGACCTGGCTGCGGTTCAACAAATCAAGGCCGGCCTCGAAGCGGCGGGGATCACGGTGTGGTTCGACATGGATCGGCTGGAAGTGGGCGATGACTATGACCGCAAGATCCGCGGCAACATCGCCCGCTGCTCCTATTTCATCCCGGTGATCTCCGCGACGACACAGCGGCGGCTCGAAGCCTATTTTCGCCGCGAATGGAGCTACGCGATCGACCGGGTGCGCAACATGGCCGATGGCGCGCTGTTCATTCTGCCGGTCACCATCGACGCCACCGACGCCAACGACGCGTTCGTTCCCGACAAGTTCAAGGCGTTGCATTTCACTCGGCTGCCTGGCGGTGCGGTGTCGGAGGAGTTCGCCGAGCGGCTCGGTGACTTCATGCGGGCGCGCCAGTCATGAGCGCACACGCCGTCGAGCTCGCGGACGCTGGTCCGACGGTCGATGAGCGCAATCCATGGATTGGTCTTGCGTCCTTCACCGAAGAGACGCGTGACTATTTCTACGGACGCGAGGAGGAGGTCGCCGAGCTCGCGCGTCGGGTTCAGCGCAAGCTCCTGACGGTTCTGTTCGGTCAATCGGGCCTCGGCAAGACCTCGATCCTGCGCGCCGGGCTGGTGCCGCGGCTGCGTCAGCAGGGCTATTGCCCGGTGTATCTGCGCGTCGACTACTCGCGCGAGGCGCCCGAGCCATCGGTGCAGATCAAGCAGGCGATCGCGCTCACCGCCCGCCGCCTTGGGCAATGGACGCAGGCGGGTGTCGCGGCGGCGGATGAGACGCTCTGGGAATTTTTGCATCATCGCGATGACGTGCTGCGCGATGAATCCGGCAGGACGCTGATCCCGCTGCTGATCTTCGATCAGTTCGAGGAGATGTTCACGCTCGCACAGGCAGACGAGTTCGGTCGCGCCCGCGCCGCGCGCTTCATTGCCGATCTTGCGGATCTGGTCGAGAACCGGCCTCCCGTCTCACTGGAAGCGAAGCTCGATGCCGACGACACCACGGCGGAGCGCTTCGATTTCGCTCGCAGCGACTACCGCGTGCTGATTGCGCTGCGCGAGGACTATCTGGCGCCGCTCGAGAGCCTGAAAACCGTGATGCCGAGCGTCACTCAGAATCGCCTGCGGCTCGCGCGAATGAATGGCACGCAGGGTCTCGCTGCTGTGCTGTCGCCGGGCAAGGGGCTCGTGACGCAGGAAGTGGCGAGCGCCATCGTGCGCTTCATCGCCGGCGGCGCGGAGCTCGCCAACGCAGAGGTCGAGCCCTCGTTGCTGAGCCTGATCTGTCGCGAGCTCAATGACACACGCATTGCACAGGGGCGCGCCGAGATCTCGCTCGACCTTCTGGCCGGCTCGCACGCCGAAATTCTCAGCAGCTTCTACGAACGTGCACTTGCGGACCAGCCGGCCGCGGTGCGGCGAATCATCGAAGACGAGTTGCTCACCGACTCGGGTTTCCGCGAGAACATCGCCGAAGAGCGGCTGCAGCGCAGCTTCGCCCAGGCCGGCGCATCACTGGAGACGCTGTCGACACTAGTGAATCGGCGCCTGCTGCGCATCGAGGAGCGACTCGATGTGCGCCGGGTCGAACTCACGCACGACGTGCTGTGCACCGTCGTCAAAAGCAGCCGCGACGTACGGCACGAACGTCAGGCGCGGGAAACGACCGAACGGCTGCTGGCCGAACAGAAGCAGCGCGAACGCGCCGCTCGAAGCGAGGTGATCCGCGCACGCCAGATCGCCACCGCATGCATCGTGCTCGCGCTCGGCGCCGTGGCCGCTGCAACCTATGCGTATTGGAGCACGCAGCGGGCGCGCCGCGCGGAAGCGCTGGCTCAGCAGTCACGCGTGCAGGCCGAGCAGTTGCTGGACTATCTCACCGCCGACTTCGCGCGCGAGCTGGAGGGCTCCTCGCTGGAGACCATCGCCAAGCTCGCACAACGCGAGGTCGACTATTTTCATGCATTGCCGCCGGAGCTGAAGGGCCCCTCGACGCGGCGCACCGGCGCCATCGCCTTGTATCAACTTGCGAAGGCGTCACGCAGGCTCGGGCGCCTCGGGATTGCTTCCGCGGCCATTGCCGAATCCGAGCAGTTGCTCGAAGGGCTGCGCAAATCGGATGACTCCGAGGCGACCGTGGTAGCGCTGGCGCGTACGTTGTCGCAGCAGTCCAGCGTCCTGCGCAGCAAGGGGCTCGACGATGACGCGACACGGACAGCGCAGCGCGCCGCGGACCTGCTGAATCCCCTCGTGAGTGCCCCGAGCGCATCGGTCACGGTCCGTGAGGCAGCCGTCGAAGCCCTCATAGCCCTCGGTGTCGCTTTGCACTGGGTCAACGAGTCGGACAAGGCGATCGAGCCGCTGGAGTATGCACTGCAGATCGCTTCGCAGCTCGGCGCGCGCGAGATCGACGACATTTCCATGGCCTACAGGTACATCGAGGCGGGCGCTTGGTTGATCCAGGCGCTCATCGTTGGCGGAGACGCGGACGCCGTGCGGCGTGTTAGCGCAGACGTAGCCGAAGTAGCCGACAAGGTACTGGCAACGCGCCCAGGTGACCGCAATGCGCTGTTTAACCTGGGGCTCATCCATTCTGCGCTCGCGGACCTCGCTTTGGATGAGATGCGGCCCGAGGAAGCGCTGGCGGCGGCGCTGCCTGGTGAAGCGGCGCTGAGCACGCTGGTCGCGCTCGATCCGAGCAACAGGATTTCCCTGAACAACCTGGCGGGCGTACAAATCGCTCTATCGAATGCACATTGGGCGCTGGGACGATTCGCAGAGGCGACGCACTACGGGGAACGGGCACAAGAGATGCTCGTTCGTGCTGGCGTAGACCTACCGAACGTGTTGCTCAACCGCCTCAGGCTGAGTGTCGATCTGGGCTATCAGTATGCAGAGCTGAGCCGGTTCGAGGCGGCGGAGGCGCTCCTGCAGCAAATGGCGCGAGGTGCAGCCGCGCTGCGCGGGGTGGAGTCGGGCGGCAGCGGGTTGTCGATCATAGCGGACGCGACGATCGCCGCCGTGGAGGGCCGCATCGCTCTGGTCCGTGGCGATGCGGATGCCGCGCTGAGAATCGCGCAGAAGTCGCTCGTCAGTCTGGATACGGAACAGGCGCGCAGCGGCACCATCGGGTTTCTCGAGAGCATGCATGCCCTCAGCGACATCAAAGCTCGCGCCGACTTCATGCTGGGCGACTACGCAGCCAGCGAGCAAAGCGCCCGCATGGCACTGGAGGCTCGCAAGCAGCTGCAGGTCGCGAAAAACTTCGACCTGAGCAGCCAGGCCGACCAGTCGACGCAGATTGCACTCGCGCTCGTGGCGCAGCAGCGAGCGGCTGAGGCGCTGACCCTCCTCGAGCCCGTCGTGAAACTTCGTCGCGATCTGGCCGCGCGCAATCATGGTGATCAGCAAGTGCCGGTGGGCCTCGCGAGCGCGCTCTATGTACAAGCATTGATCGACGCGCAGCGTCGCACCGAGCTGTTGCGAGAGTCCGCCGCGCTGCTCGACTCGCTTTCTCCCGAGTACAAGCAGCTGTACAGCGTGAGCCTGTGGCGCAACCGCGTGCGCGAGGCGATGCGCGCGGACGTCCGGCCGCTTGGCGGAGGCGAGTCTTGAGCCCTGATTCCGCGCCGCTCTTTCATTCGAGCGCGACGCCCGGCTACTCGAGCCGGGTCAGCAACGATCCGCGACATGTCGTGGCGCGCAAGCGCGAGCGCGACGTGCAGGTGCAATTCGCCGCCGCTCACTGCACGGTGCAGACGCCCGAGGGCCCCGTGCACGCCAATCCCGGAGATGCGGTGGTCACGGATAGCAACGGCGAGCAGTGGCGAGTGTCTCGAGCACGCTTCGCCGAAAAATACCGGCCGGTGGCACCCACGCGAGCCGGTGAGGCAGGGCGCTATACCAGCCTTCCCATTCGCGTGCTCGCCGTGCAATTGCCGCAGACATTCGCAGTGCTGCTCGCCGACGGGCAGTCGAAACTGACCGGGCAGCCGGACGACTGGCTGGTCGATTACGGCGACGGCAGCTTGGGGGTCGTCTCGCGCAGCGTGTTTCCCCTCAGCTACGAAATCCTGACCTGAGACCCCATTGCCTTAGCTGAGACCGCAGTGCCTTTCCATCAAGTCATTCAACGTCTGCTGCTCGTGGGAGTCCGCCTCGAGCCGCTCGCGGTGCCGCCGATTCCACCGGCCCCGCGGCGCCTGCAGCCGTTGATCGA
>JAEYXD010000086.1 GCA_023428645.1 Pseudomonadota bacterium | reverse complement strand
GGTCCGTATGGCAAGGGCACGATCAACGGCAGTTTCGCCGCACTGGCAGGAGACTCGATCGGATGCCTGTCGGGCCGCTCCGGCGATGAGATCGACAGGCTCGTGATCTCGTCGAACGGTCTGAGATAGAGGCACGACTGGCACGACGTTAATCAGCAAGGCTTGCTGCTCCTGTCACCCCAGTTCGGTAGCAGCGAGCCTTTGTCTTGGGCGTGCACTACGGTCAGGTTGCATCGGCTCCGCGCTGACGCTCCGCCTCACGCCGCAGCCATGCGCACAGGATCTTCACTGGGCCTCGGTCGGCCGCGCTTTGCGAAGCAATCAACCAGTACGCTTTGTCGAGCACCACGGCGTGCGCGCCAAAGGGACGGATGAGCGTACCGGCCGAGAGATCGTCCAGCGCGAGTCGATGCCGGGCGAGCGCAACGCCCAGCCCTTGCGCTGCGGCGCGCAGGACCAGATCGGACGACGTGAAGCGCGCTCCGGCGCGCACATCGAGCTCCCGTGGACCGTGCGCCGCTCGCCACAGCTGCCAGTTCGCACCGGGATCGCGATCGTGCAGCAGGCGCAGTCGGCGCAAATCGGTGAGTTCGCGAGGACGACCCATATCCTTCCATAGCGCCGGGCTCATCACTGGGTACAGCGCATCGTCCATTAGAGGCTCGGCGGCGACGTCAGGCCACGGACCCTTGCCCATGCGAATGGCGAGGTCGCTCGGCGACCGCTGCGGGTCATCGAGCCGCTGATCGACCAGAACCGACACCTCGAGCCTTGGATGCGCGCGCTCCAGCGCGGGCAGGCGCGGCAGCAACCAGCGTGCGGCAAACGAGGGCGTCGTCGACACTGTGACTGCGTAGCGCGAACGTTGCTCGCGCAGAGCGTCGGCAGTGCGGCCAATATCGTAAAGAGCGGTCAGCGTGGTGCGCGCCAGCAGCTGGCCTTGCGGCGTCACACCGAACACACGAGGCGCGCGCTCAAGCAGCTTGATACCCAGCCACTGCTCCAATTCGGTCACGTGCCGGCTGACCGCGGAGTGCGAGACGCCGAGTTCGCGAGCCGCAGCGCGTACGCCGCCCTTCTCGACCACCAGGGCGAAGGCGCGCAGCGCGTTGAGCGGAAATGTGCGCATGGTCTAGATAATAGACCAAGCAACGCCGTCGATGGACCAGGCCAACGTTGCAGACTCGTGGACGTGAGCCTCAATGATCCAAACCATGCTCGTCCCGCGACTTCCGCGACCCTCTGCACGCGTCGCTGGCCGCCGGCAATGGCGAATAAACATGAATTCCGGAACGCCCCGTGGACGTACTAATTGCCTGCGCCAGTCTCATCTTCGTGGCAGCGATCACACCGGGGCCAAACAACTTCGCGGTACTGCGAATCGCCGTGGCGCGCGGGCTGCACGCCACGCTCCCTGCCATGGGAGGAATCCTGGTGGGCGGCCTTGCGATGCTGGCGCTGGGACAGGTGGGGCTTGCCGCTCTGAGCGATGCGCATTCCAAAGTGCGCATTGGCGTTGCCGTCTGCGGAGCCGCGTACCTCGTCTGGCTCGGTCTGGCGCTCGTGTGGCACAGCTTCTCGACGGCGCCAACTTCCGCTCGCTCGGATGCACCGGACGGCGCGCTTGCGCTGTTCGCATTCCAGTTCGCAAATCCCAAGTCGTGGACCCTGGCGCTGACGGTCAGCGCAGCCATCCCGCCTGCTGGCGACGGCGCTGGTCGGTATGCGACGACCGCGGCGCTGGTCGCACTCTTCATCGCGATTCCGTTCGTGTGCCTCATCGCTTGGGCCGCATTCGGTCGCCTTGTGGCACCGATACTGCGCAACGCGAGGGCACGTGCCCGCTTCGATCGCGCAATGGGGGTAGTGCTCGCCGCGTCCGCGGTAGCACTTCTGATCCAGCAATCACCCGCAGGAGTTCTGTAGTCATGAGCAATACCGCGACTTCCGGTGGCGCACGACACATACTTGCGATCGCCGGCAGCCTGCGCCGCGATTCCCTCAACCGCCGCCTGCTGCGTGCCGCCGCGGCCTGCGCTCCGGACGGGATGCGCGTGCGGCTTTATACGGGACTCGGTGCGCTGCCGTTGTTCGATGAGGACAGCGAGTCAGTTGCGCTCGCAGTGGAGCCGGTGCGGGCGTTGCGCGACCAGGTGGCGGCCGCGAGCGCGCTGCTGATTGCGACCCCCGAGTACAACCAGTCAATGCCCGGCGTGCTGAAGAACGCCATCGACTGGCTGTCGCGACCCGCGCCGGATGAAGTACTCATCGGGAAGCCCGTGGCGCTGATCGGTGCCACCGCCGGACGCTGGGGGACGCGACTTGCGCAAGCGGCTCTGCGGCAGGTGCTTTTCGCCACCGAATCGGTCGTGCTCACCGGGCCCTCGTTATACCTCGCGAATGCCCACACCGCCTTTGATGACGACGGATCTCTCACCGATGCCTCGGCGCGGGCCGCGCTACGGCAGATCTTGCTTGCCTTGGACAAGCTGATCGATGCTCGATCCGATGCGCGTCTCCAGCCTCACTAGTGCAATGCGCGACGTGGCAGACCTTGCGCTCGTGGACGATCGCGACGACTGCTTCATTCTCGGCGACGCGAGCCATCAGGCGTCGCGAGCGCTCGAGCTTTCACAATCCAATCGTGATGGCGCGCCAAGAGAGCCGCGGAGTTGCCAACCGAGATTCGTTCCTGCCGCGGCGATGAGGATCGCGGCGACGCCGGCGATCTGCGGTACCTGCAAGCGGTGGCCGAACGCGACATAGTCCACCAGAATCGCCACGATTGGATAAATGAACGAGAGCGAGCCGATCAGATGAGTCGGCAGCTTCTGGATGGCGCCGTAGAGCAGGATGTACATGAGGCCCGTGTGTACGACGCCGAGCGTGAACAGAATGGTCCACGAACTCGGAGTGGAAGGCAGGGAGGTGAACGATGCGAACGGTG
>JAEYXD010000028.1 GCA_023428645.1 Pseudomonadota bacterium | reverse complement strand
CGCTCGCTGCGCGCTGCCGCCGCGACCGTGCTGAATGTCACGCCCGATCACATGGACCGCTATGCCAGCTTCGAAGCGTACGCCGCTTCGAAGGCGCGCATTTTCGAGCGCTGCGAGGCCGCGGTGTTGAACCTCGACGACCCCGCGGTGCGCACGATGGCGCCGCAGGCGCGGCGCATCGGATTCAGCCTCGAGCCCACGGAGCAGGCAGCAGCGCAGGCGGCGTATTACGCGCAACCGACGGGCAGCGACACAGTATTGATGTGCCGCGGCGAGCGCATCGTCGCGATGTCGGAGCTGAAGATCGCCGGCTTGCACAATGCCGCGAACGCGCTGGCCGCGCTTGCGCTGTGCGAGGCACTCGGCTTGCCGCGCGAGCCGTGTGTGACGGCGCTGCGCGAGTTCGCGGGCCTCCCGCATCGCTCGCAATTCGTGGCGGTCGTCGCGGGTGTGCGCTACGTCGACGATTCGAAGGGCACGAATGTCGGTGCGACGCTCGCCGCGGTCGCCGGCATGCCGGGCGCGCTCGTGGTGATCGCGGGCGGCCAGGGCAAGGGTCAGGATTTCGCGCCGCTGGCCGCTGCGTTCCGCGACAAGGTTCGGCACGTCGTGCTGATCGGTCAGGATGCCGCGCTCATCGATGCGGCGCTTTCCGGTGTGTGCACGACCGAATACGCGACGGACATGGACGCGGCCGTGCAAGCGGCGGCGCGCGCGTCTCGCCCGGGCGAGACGGTGCTGCTGTCGCCCGCGTGCGCGAGCCTCGACATGTTTCGCGACTACGGGCATCGCGGCGAGGTATTCGCGGCGGCGGTACGAGGGCTGAGCGCATGAGCGCCGCCGCACTCACCTTCGCTCGCTCGAACGCCCGGCCGAAGCGCTTCGTTTTCGACACGACGCTCGCGCTGCTCGTCACGGCGACCGTGCTGCTCGGTCTCGTCATGATGACGTCGGCTTCGATCTCGGTGGCGGATCGCATGGCGCACGAGCCGTTTCATTTTCTCGAGCGTCAAGGCGTCGGCGTGCTGCTCGGCCTGTTCGCCGCCGGCATCATGATGGCGATTCCCACCCACGTCTGGGAACGTCTGGCCTTCCCGCTGCTCGTGGTCGCGATCCTGATGCTCGTGCTCGTGCTGATTCCCGGCATCGGTCACGAAGTGAACGGCAGCCGCCGCTGGTTGCGGTTCGGTACGAGCTTCCAACCTTCCGAGCTCGCGCGCGTGCTGCTGCTCACGTATCTCGCGAGCTACGTCGTGCGTCGTCAGGTCGAGCTGAAGGACGAGTTGAAAGGTTTTTTGAAGCCGCTCGGGATCTTGCTGCTCGCCGCGTTGTTGTTGCTGCTGGAGCCGGATTTCGGAGCAGCGACGGTGTTACTTGCGACGGGCTTGGGTGTGCTGTTCCTCGCCGGCGTCAAGCTGCGTCACTTCTTCGCGCTCGTGGCGCTCGCGGTCGGCGGCATGGCCGTGTTGGCGGTGACCTCCGCGTACCGGCTCAAGCGGCTCACTGCCTTCCTCGATCCGTGGGCCGATCCATTCAACTCGGGATTCCAGCTCACGCAATCGTTGATCGCGATCGGTCGCGGAGAGCTGTTCGGTGTCGGTCTCGGCGCGAGCGTGCAAAAGCTCTTCTATCTTCCGGAGGCGCACACCGATTTCGTGTTCGCGGTGCTGGCGGAAGAGCTCGGTTTGGCGGGCGTGATCGTGACGCTCGCGTTGTTCGTGCTGATCGTGTGGCGTGCGCTGGCGATTTCGCGCAACGCGGCGGACGCGGGCTTGCCATTCCAGGCATTTTGCGCGGCCGGCTTCGGTATCTGGCTCGGTCTGCAGACGTTCATCAACGTCGGCGTGAACATGGGCATTCTTCCGACCAAGGGACTCACGCTGCCGCTGATGTCGTACGGCGGCTCCAGCATGCTCGTGACGCTCGGCTGGCTCGGCCTGTTGATGCGCATTCATCACGAGGCGAGCGTGACGGGTCGGCTCGCGGTGTCGCGCAAGGGGCGTGAAGAATGAGCGTTCCAACGAACACGCGCGTCCCCCTGGGCACCGTACTCATCATGGCCGGCGGCACGGGCGGGCACGTATTTCCAGCGCTCGCTGCCGCGCGCGTGCTGCGCGAACGCGGCTACGAGCCCGTGTGGCTCGGCACCGAGCGCGGCCTCGAAGCCAAGCTCGTGCCGCCGCAGAACATTCCGATCGAGTGGATCACCGTCAGCGGTGTGCGCGGTAAAGGCATTGGCACGCTGCTCGCGGCGCCATTCCAGCTCGCGCGCGCGGTGTGGCAGAGCGCGCAGGTGATTCGCCGTCGCAAGCCGGTCGTCGTACTGGGCGCGGGCGGCTTCGTCTCGGGCCCGGGCGGTCTGGCCGCCTGGTTGTCGCGCCGTCCGCTCGTCATTCACGAGCAGAATGCGATCGCGGGCATGACGAATCGCACGCTCGCGCATTTCGCGAAGCGTGTGCTCGAAGGCTTCCCCTCGAGCTTTCCCGGCTCGGTGCGCGCGGAACGCGTCGGCAATCCGGTGCGCCGCGAGATCACGAGCTTGCCGAGCCCGGCAGTGCGATTCTCCGAGCGCAAGGGTCGCCTGCGCGTGCTCGTCATTGGCGGCAGCCAAGGAGCGGCGCGGTTGAATACCGTCGTGCCCGCGGCGATCGCGAACATCGAGCTCAGCGTGCGTCCGATCGTCCTGCATCAGGCAGGCGAGCGACACATCGCGCAGGCACGCGAGATGTACGCGAAGCACGGCGTCGAAGCGGACGTGCGGCCGTTCATCGACGATATGGCGGAGGCGTACGGCGGAGCGGATCTCGTCATCTGCCGGTCAGGCGCGCTCACGGTGTCCGAGATCGCGGCGGCCGGTGTGCCCGCAGTCTTCGTGCCGTTCCCCGCGGCCGTCGACGATCATCAAACGCGCAACGCGGAATTCCTCGTCGGCGAAGGCGCGGCGCTCTTGATTCAGGAGGCGGAGCTCACGCCCGTGCGACTCGCGAGCGAGCTGCGCACGCTGCTCGACGCCGGGCGCCCGAAGCTGCTCGACATGGCGAACAAGGCGCGCGCGGTCGCGATCACGGACGCCGACGTGCGTCTCGCGGACGCCTGCGTCGCCGCGGCGGGAGGTGTGCGATGACGGATCGCATGCGCCGCATCCACTGCATCCACTTCGTCGGCATCGGCGGCGTCGGCATGAGTGGCATCGCCGAAGTGCTGATCAATCTGGGCTACGACGTGCAGGGGTCGGACCTGAAGCGCAACGACGTGACCCAGCGGCTCGAGCGCCTCGGCGCGAAAATCCTGCTTGGCCATTCGGCGGCGAACGTCGGCGCGGCGGACGTCATCGTCGTGTCGAGCGCGATTCGCAACGACAATCCCGAGCTCGTCGAAGCGCATGCGCGCCGCATTCCGGTCGTGCAGCGCGCGGAGATGCTCGGCGAGCTGATGCGCTTTCGTTACGCGATTGCCGTCGCGGGCACGCACGGCAAGACCACGACGACGAGCATGGTCGCGAGCCTGCTCGCGGAAGGCGGACTCGATCCGACCTTCGTGATCGGCGGCCGGCTCGTGAGCGCCGATTCGAATGCGCGGCTCGGGCAGGGCAAATATCTCGTCGCGGAAGCGGACGAGAGCGACGCGTCCTTCATCCATCTGCAGCCGATGATCGCGATCGTCACGAATGTCGACAACGATCATCTCGCCACGCACGAGGGCGATTTCGAGCGGCTGAAGCAAAGCTTCATCGACTTCCTGCACAACTTGCCGTTCTACGGGCTTGCGGTCATCTGCGCCGACGACGCCGAGGCAGCGGGCTTGCTGCCGAGCGTGTCGCGCCCGGTCGTGACGTACGGCATCGCGAGCGAGGCGGACGTTCGGGCCGTGAACATCGTGCGCGACGGGCTCGTCACGCGCTTCGATGTGGTGCGCGAAGGCAAGCCGCCGCTGGCGGTCACGCTGAATCGCCCCGGCACGCACAACGTATTGAACGCGCTCGCCGCGATCGCCGTTGCGAGCGAGCTCGGCGTCGCCGACAGCGCGATTCAAGGCGCGCTAGCGAAGTTCTCCGGCATCGACCGGCGCCTGCAGCAGAACGGCGACGTCGCGACGCCGAGCGGACGCGTCACGTTGATCGACGATTACGGTCATCACCCGACGGAGCTTGCCGCGACGCTCGAAGCGATTCGCCAAGGCTGGCCGGGGCGCCGCATCGTGCTCGCGTTCCAGCCGCATCGGTATTCGCGGACGCGCGACCTGCTCGACGATTTCGCGAACGTGCTCGCGGGCGTCGAGGCGCTGATCGTGAGCGAGGTCTATGCCGCGGGCGAAGCGCCGATTTCCGGCGCGGACGGCAAGGCGATTTGCCGCGCCGTGCGTTCGCATGCGCGCGTCGAGCCGATCTTCCTCGAGAAGATCGAGCAGCTGCCGGAAGCGCTGAAGCGCATCGTGCGCGACGGTGATCTCGTCGTGACGATGGGCGCGGGCAGCATCGGCGCGGTCGCGGCCGAGCTGCCGAAGACGCTGAGGGCGAGCGCATGAACGCATTCGCGCTACCGCCAGAGTTCGCCAGCCGCGTGCTGCGCGACGAGCCGATGGCGAAGCACACGTCATGGCACGTCGGCGGGCCCGCCGATGTGTTCTTCACGCCGCAGGACGCGCACGAGCTCAGCGATTTCCTCGCGCAGCTGCCGCGTGCGACGCCGGTGATGTGGATCGGCCTCGGCAGCAATCTCCTCGTGCGCGACGGCGGCATTCGCGGCGCCGTGATCGATACGCACGGTGTTTTCGCCGAGCTGCAGCGGCTGGGCGACAACGACGTGTGGTGTGGCGCCGGCGTCGCGTGCGCGAAGCTGGCGAAGCAATGCATCAAGTGGGGGCTCGGCCCCGCGGAGTTCTTCGCTGGCATTCCGGGCACGCTCGGCGGCGCGCTGGCGATGAATGCCGGTGCGTTCGGCGGCGAGACGTGGACTCACGTCGTGAAGGTCGCGACGCTCGACCGCGATGGCAAGCGCCACGAACGGACGAAGGACGAATACACGGTCGGCTATCGGCACGTCGCCGGCCCGGCGAACGAATGGTTTCTCGGCGCGCAGTTGCGCTTCGAGCAGCGGCCGGGCGTGAGCAACGACGACATTCGCGTGCTGCTCGCGCGCCGCAAGGCGACGCAGCCGATCGGCGAATGGTCGTGCGGGTCCGTGTTCACGAATCCGCCGGGCGATCACGCCGCGCGGTTGATCGAAACGGCAGGCTTGAAGGGCACGCGGCTTGGCGGCGCGCGGGTGTCGGAAGTGCATGCGAATTTCATCGTGAACGACGGCACGGCGAGCGCGGCCGACATCGAGCAATTGATCCGACATGTGCAGCAGAGCGTCGAGCAGCGGCATGGAGTGAAGCTGCAGACGGAAGTCAGGATCGTGGGGGTGGCGAAATGATGCTGCGTTTCTTCGGCATCCCCGCCCCCTCCCTGTCCCTCCCCCGCTGCGCAGGGGAGGGGACGCTTCCTCTCGCGTCCGCACGAGCTTTCCGTTCCCGGTTTACGCACGTGCGTTCCGTGTGCGTCCCCTCCTCCGCGAAGCGGGGGAGGGACAGGGAGGGGGGCGCTGTCCGCAGCGTGCGCGCTTCCCGGAGCCAATGACCATGACGACTCGCATCACCAATCCCAAGGACTTCGGCCGCGTCGCCGTGCTGATGGGCGGCACGTCCGCCGAACGCGACGTCTCGCTCGACTCCGGCCGCAACGTGCTCGAGGCGCTGCTGCGCAAGGGCGTCGATGCCTATGCCGTCGACGGCATTCCCGCGCTCACGCAGGACTTGATCGGCAAGCGCGTGACACGCGTGTTCAACATCCTCCATGGCCATCATGGCGGCGGCGAAGACGGCGTCCTGCAAGGCCTGCTCGAATCCTTCGGCGTTCCGTACACGGGCTCGGATGTGCTCGGCTCGGCGCTATCGATGGACAAGATCCGCACGAAGCAGGTGTGGCTGTCGCTCGGCCTGCCGACGCCGAAGTACGAGCGCCTCTCGCGCACCGACGACGTGCACACCGCGGCGCGACGCCTGGGGCTGCCGGTGATCGTGAAGCCGGCCTGCGAAGGTTCGAGCGTCGGCATCTCACGGGTGTTCTCGGACGCCGATCTGGCGAACGCGGTCGCGCTCGCGAGTCGCTACGAAGGCGAGCTGCTGATGGAGCAGCTCATCCAGGGCGAGGAGTTCACGGTCGGCATTCTCGGTGATGAAGCGCTGCCGACGATTCGCATCGTCCCGGCCGGCGAGTACTACGACTATCACGCGAAGTACGTGGCCGAGGACACGCAGTACCTCTGCCCCGGCCTGCAAGGCGCGGCGGAAGAAGAGATGCGCGCGCTCGCGCTCGCCGCGTTCCGCGCCGCCGGCTGCAGCGGTTGGGGGCGCGTCGACGTCATGCGCGATCGCGGCGGCAACAACTTCCTGCTGGAAGTGAACACGGCGCCGGGAATGACGAGCCATTCGCTCGTGCCGAAAGCGGCGCGTGCGCGCGGCATCGAGTTCGACGAGCTCGTCTGGCGCGTGCTCGAGATGAGCTTCGATCGCACGAGCGGAGGTCCGTGATGCTCGGTGCCGCGAAGAAACGCAATCGACGCAAGCGCGAGACGCCGTCGCGTCTGTCGCTCGCGTTCCTGAGTCCGCTGGTGGCGGGCAGCGCGCGCTCGGTGCTGTCGCTGTGCGCGTTGCTGGCGTTGGGCCTGGTGTGTCTGTGGGGCTCGCTGTGGATTCTCGACCGGCCGATTTCGGCCGTCGAAGTCGGCGGGCAATTCCAGCGCGTCGCGCCGGTACATATCGAGGAGGCCGTCGCGCCGTTTCGCGGTGCCGGCTTTCTGTCGGTCGATCTCGATGCGATGCAGGCCGCGCTCGAAAAGGTCGAGTGGGTCGATCGCGCGCGCGTCGAGCGCAAATGGCCGAACGGTGTGCGCGTCGTGATTACCGAGCACGTCCCGGCCGCGCGCTGGGGCGAGGACGGCCTGATGAATACGCGCGGTGAGCTGTTCCTCCGCGGTGTGCGCCACGTTCCGCCCGAGCTGCCTCAGCTCGTCGGACCGAACGGCACGGAGGCGCAAGTCGCGAAGCTATATCTCGAGACGTATCCGCGGCTGCTCGCGGTCGGCATGCGCCTGACGCGCGTCGAGCTGGACGCGCGCGGCGCGTGGCAGCTCACGGTCGGCAACGACGTCGTCGTGCGTCTGGGAAGACAGGAGGTGGACAGCCGCCTCGATCGTTTCATTCGCGTCGCAAGTCCAATGGTCGCGGCTCGCGCGGCCGAAGTGAGCTACGTCGATCTGCGTTACAGCAATGGTTTTTCGGTCGGCTGGAATCCAGCGGCCGCACGCATCGCCCGCGATGCTGGAGATATGACCCCCGATGCCTAGGAAAAGTGATCGCAACCTGATCGTCGGTCTCGACATCGGTACCTCGAAAGTCGTCGCGATCGTCGGCGAGCTGACTCACGAGGGCAAGATCGAGGTCGTCGGTCTCGGCTCGCATCCGTCGCGCGGCTTGAAGCGCGGCGTCGTCGTGAACATCGAATCGACGGTGCAATCGATTCAGCGCGCGGTCGAGGAAGCCGAGCTGATGGCCGGCTGCGAGATTCATTCGGTGTATGCGGGCATCGCGGGCAGCCACGTGCGCAGCCTGAATTCGCACGGCATCGTCGCGATCCGCAACAAGGAGGTGACCGCGGAGGACGTCGATCGCGTCATCGACGCGGCGCGCGCCGTCGCCATTCCGGCCGATCAAAAGATCCTGCACATCCTGCCGCAGGAGTTCCTGATCGACAGCCAGGAAGGCATTCGCGAGCCGATCGGCATGTCCGGCGTGCGCCTCGAGGCGAAAGTGCACATCGTCACGGGCGCGGAGAGCGCGGCGCAGAACATCGTGAAGTGCGTGCAGCGCTGCGGGCTGGCCGTCGAGGACGTCGTGCTCGAGCAGCTCGCGTCCAGTTACGCGGTGCTCGCGGACGACGAGAAGGAGCTCGGCGTGTGCCTCGTCGACGTCGGCGGCGGCACGACGGACATCGCCGTGTTTTCCGGCGGCGCGATCCGGCACACCGCGGTGATTCCGATCGCGGGCGATCAGGTGACGAACGATATCGCCGTCAGCCTGCGCACGCCGACGCATCACGCCGAAGAGATCAAGATGAAGTACGCGTGCGCGCTGTCGCAGCTCGCGAATTCGGACGAGACGATCGAGGTGCCGAGCGTCGGCGATCGCCCCGCGCGCCGGCTGGCGCGCCAGACGCTCGCGGAAGTCGTCGAGCCGCGCTACGAGGAGCTGTTCGCGTTGATTCGCGAGGAGCTGCGGCGCTCCGGCTTCGAGGAGGTGATCGCGGCGGGCGTCGTGCTCACCGGCGGCAGCGCGAAGATGGAAGGCGCGGTCGAACTCGCCGAAGAAGTGTTTCACATGCCGGTGAGGCTGGGCGTGCCGCAGCACATCAGCGGCCTGGTCGATGTGGTGAGCAATCCCATTCACTCGACGGGCGTGGGTCTGCTGCTGTACGGCCGAGAGAATTTCTTGCGCGGACGACGCGAGCCGCTCGGCGGCAACGTTCGCGGCACGTGGGAGCGGATGCGAGCGTGGTTTCAAGGCAATTTCTAATACGTGCGATGGATCGCCACCCGGATTGGGGAAGGGCCGGCACGCGATGAGCGTGTCCGGAAAACAGTTTTTAGAGTGTTGACATGTCCTAAGTGACATCGAGGGGACTAACGATGTTTGTACTTGCAGATACAGAGAATCAAGGTGCCGTCATCAAGGTGATCGGCGTGGGCGGTGGCGGCGGCAATGCGGTTGCGCACATGGTCGCCACCGGAATCGAAGGCGTGGACTTCATTTGCTTGAACACCGACGCACAGGCGTTGAAGCATTCGAAGGTGAAAGTCGGTCTGCAGATCGGCTGCAACATCACGAAAGGTCTCGGCGCGGGCGCCGATCCTGAAGTCGGCCGCCAGGCGGCGATGGAAGATCGCGATCGCATCATCGAGATGATCGAGGGCTCCGACATGCTGTTCATCACGGCCGGCATGGGCGGCGGCACGGGCACGGGCGCGGCGCCGGTCGTGGCGCAGGTCGCGAAAGAGCTCGGCATCCTGACGGTTGCCGTCGTCACGCGTCCGTTCGAGATGGAAGGGTCGAAGCGTCACAACTCGGCGGAGCACGGCATCGCCGAGCTGAGCCGTCATGTCGACTCGCTCATCACGATCCCGAATCAGAAGCTGCTCACCGTGCTCGGCGGCGACGTGACGCTGCTCGATGCGTTCAAGGCCGCGAATCAGGTCCTGCAAGGCGCAGTACAAGGTATCGCGGAATTGATTACACGCCCGGGCATGATCAACGTCGACTTCGCCGACGTGCGCACCGTCATGGCGGAAACGGGGATGGCGATGATGGGCTCGGGCACGAGCCGCGGCGAAAACCGCGCGCGCGAAGCCGCCGAGGCCGCCGTGTCGAGCCCGCTGCTCGAGGATGTGAATCTCTCCGGCGCACACGGGTTGCTCATCAACGTCACCGCAGGACCCGATCTGCGCACCAGCGAGTTCAGTATCGTTGGCGACACGGTCAAGCAATACGCCTCGGAGGATGCGAACGTCGTGGTCGGCTGTGTGATCGATCCGGAAATGCGCGAAGAGATTCGCGTCACGGTCGTTGCCACGGGCATCGGCCGTCCGGTCGCGCAAATGCAGCACACGCCGGATGCCCGCAAGATGACGGCGATTGCCGGCGGTCGTACGACGCGCGGTGGTGTGCCGACGCTCGACGACTTGCACGTGCCGACCTACATCCGCAATCAACGCGAAGGCCATGCGCCGCAGCAGCGCCGCGCGGTCGGCGACGGCTTGAATGTCGAGGATACGTCGCTGCTCGACATTCCGGCGTTCTTGCGTCGGCAGGCGGATTGAAGGTTCGAGCCTGACGCGGAGCCTCGACGAGGTCCGGCCGAAGGTCGAGAAAGCGCGGCGCGCAGGCGTCGCGACTACCACGGGTGCGATTAGTCCCCGCGCCCGTGGTAGCTGCTGTCGATCGAGTTCTTCGGGTACTTCACTTGTGACCCCGGGGGGCGAGTGCTACGGTGCCGGCCAGCTATGTTGTCGCAACGAACTCTGAAAAATCCCATCCGCGCGAGCGGTATCGGTCTGCACTCGGGCACGAAAGTGCTCATGGTGCTGAAGCCCGCGCCGGTCGACACGGGTGTCGTATTCCGGCGCATCGACCTCGACGAGTCGATCGAAGTGTCCGCGTACGCGGAGAACGTCGGCGAGACGACGCTCGGAACTTCGCTCATCCAGGGCAACGTGCGTGTCTCGACGATCGAGCATTTGCTCTCGGCCTTCGCGGGGCTCGGCATCGATAACGTGTACGTCGAGTTGAGCGCGGAGGAGGTGCCGATCATGGATGGCAGCGCCGGGCCGTTCGTCTTTCTGTTGCAGTCGGCCGGCATCACGGACCAGCCCGCGCCGAAGCGTTTCGCTCGCGTGCTCAAGCCCGTGCAAGTGGCGGATGGCGACAAGTGGGCGCGCTTCACGCCGTACAACGGCTACAAGCTCAATTTCGAGATCGAGTTCAACCATCCGCTCTTCCGTAAGCGCAACAACACGGCGTCGATGGAGTTCTCCACGACGACATTCCTGAAGGAGATCAGCCGCGCGCGCACGTTCGGCTTCATGCGCGACATCGAGTATCTGCGCTCACGCAACCTCGCGCTCGGCGGCACGATGGACAATGCGATCGTGCTCGATGACCACCGCATCCTGAACGAGGACGGCCTGCGTTACGAAGACGAGTTCGTCAAGCACAAGATCCTCGATGCGATCGGTGATCTGTATCTGCTCGGCCGCAGCCTCATCGCCGAGTTCAGCGGGTACAAGTCCGGTCATGCGCTCAACAATGCGTTGCTGCGCAAATTGATCGCGACCCCGGATGCGTGGGAAGAGGTGACGTTCGATAACCTCGCGGACGCGCCGATTTCATACGTGCCGGCGATGCCGCTGGCCGAAAGCGCCTAAGCCCGTCCTCGCCGCCTCCCGCCCCGGTCTCACCTGCCCGCAGAGGGCTTGCCGACCCGCACTTTGATTTTCGTGACGCGCGTCTCACCCGCGGCGTGCAGCGCCTCGATCAGCGCCTTCTGGTCATAACGCACCCGCGCGCACCATGCCGCGGAATCCATGCTGACGACGAGCGCGTCCTCGCGATAACTCGCCGATACGAAGTGTTCTTTCTCCGGGCTCGGCAGGGCGGCGCGAACGCGCGCGCTCACGTCCTGGACCGCCTGTGCCCGCTGCTCGAGCGCGGCGATCAGCGGGCCGAGGCCCGCAACCAAGGGTTTGAAGCGATTCGTCATGTGTCTCGTCTCACCTCGTCGATAGCGGCGGTCGCCGCCCGCGTCCGTTTACGCGCATGAGACATAAGCCCAGCCGAGCCTCTCTGTGAGCAGATTGACAAATATGTGAGGCGCGAACGCTTGATCTTTTCCACGGCGATTCTGCATATTGCGGCCACTGTTAACGGCAAACCCGTCGAAAGGCGGGGACGCAAAGCCACCGGTCTACGGTACGTGCCGCGATGGGCTCTCACGGCCTCTCGAGTGCGATCACGATAGCGGGGTTGCCAGGATGTACAACACGAACATTCGGTTTTACGTCCACGCCCTGAATTCCATGGCGGCGCAAACCCTGCGTCGCGGGCCCGGCACGACCCTCGCTGGCTGTGCTGGTCGGACGTGTTTGTCGCGCCGTTTTTTTGAGGGACGCGAGGCTATGACGACAACGACGCACTGGATCGACCTCGCGGCGGCCGCGGTCCGGCACGCCCTCCTGCCCTCGATGACGTGAGACAACCCCCATGAACGTCATCGTATTTTCCAAACGACTGGGTCGAGCGCGGCAGATCGAGCTGGGCCGCCCGCTTGCGATGACGGTCATGATCGCCGGCATCATTACGCTGCTCGGCGGCACGCTCTTTCTCGGCATGCAGCTCGGTCGCAGCGGGTTCCTGTCCAATCCGATCAGGCAGGTCGGCGACTGGAGCCGCAAGATCGAAGCGCAGAGCGTCCAGATTCTCGAAGCGAAGCGCGAAGTTCAGGAACAGCTCGATGCGCTCGCGGGCCGGGTCGGGCAGATGAACGCCCATGTCATCCGCCTCGACGCGCTCGGCAAGCGCCTCACCGAGATGGCGAATCTCGACAAGGGCGAATTCAATTTCGAAGGCCCGCCCGCGCTTGGCGGTCCTGAAGGCCTCGTCGACGGGGCCATCGTCGGTTCGCCCGAGATCACGTCGATGCTCGACGACCTCAGTCTGCAGATCAAGGATCGCGAACGGCAGTTGAGCGTGCTCGAGAGCATGATCTCGACGCGCAATCTGAGCCGTCAGATCGTCCCGGGCGGGCGCCCCGTCACCCAGGGCTGGATTTCCTCCTACTTCGGCCAGCGCACCGACCCGTTCAACGGCCGCAAGGCGTTCCATCGCGGCGTCGACTTCGCCGGCCCCGCGGGGGCGCAGGTCATGTCGGTCGCCTCTGGCGTCGTCACGTACTCCAAGGAGCGGTTCGGCTACGGCAAGACCGTCGAGATCAACCACGGCAACGGCTACGTGACGCGCTACGCCCACAATCAGCGCGTGCTCGTGGCGGTCGGCGACACGGTGCAAAAAGGCCAACCCATCGCTCTGATCGGCTCGACCGGTCGCTCGACGGGTCCGCACCTGCACTTCGAAGTACTGAAGCAGGGTCGGGCGGTCGATCCGATGAGCTTCATTCGCCAGTAAGTGACGGGTTCTCAAGGCCGCGTTGGCGGCCGACGTTCGGCGTCGCCAGAATCCTGTCGTCCGGTCCGCCCTTGTTTTTGTGATCTTCCGCCTCGACCGTAAGTATCCGCGCTCGGCCTTCGTTTCCAGGTCGGCGTGTACAATACCGCCCTTTTCCCCCCTGCCCACCGGAGTCCAAGCGTGGCGAATTGGCTCACCCAGCTGTTCGGGAGCCGTAATCAACGGCTGTTGAACGGCTATTCGAAGAACGTCAGTCGCACGAATGCCTTGGAGGCGACCTACAAGGCGTTGAGTGACGAAGAATTGCGGGGCAAGACCGCCGAATTTCGCAGCCGCCTGGCAGCGGGAGAGTCGGTGGATGACCTGCTTCCCGAGGCGTTCGCCGCGACTCGCGAAGCCGCCCGGCGCGTGCTCGGCATGCGGCATTTCGACGTCCAGCTCATCGGCGGCATGGCGCTGCACTTCGGCAAGATTTCCGAGATGCGCACCGGCGAAGGCAAAACGCTCATGGCGACGCTGCCGGCCTACTTGAACGCACTGCCGGGCAAGGGCGTCCATGTCGTCACGGTGAACGAATACCTGGCCCAGCGCGACGCCGACTGGATGGGCCCGGTCTACGAATTCCTCGGCCTCACGGTCGGGGTCATCAAGAGCGGGCAGAGCCCCGAGGAGAAGCGCGCCGCCTACGCCGCCGACATCACCTACGGCACGAACAACGAGTTCGGCTTCGACTATCTGCGCGACAACCTGGCCTTCCGGCTCGAGGATCGTGCCCAGCGCGGGCTGCATTACGCGATCGTCGACGAAGTCGACTCGATCTTGATCGACGAGGCACGCACGCCGCTGATCATTTCCGGTCCCGCCGAGGAGAGCACCGAGCTCTACTTGAAGATCAACCAGCTCGTGCCGCGCCTGAAGCGGCAGGAGACGGAAGAAGGCGAAGGCGATTACTGGGCGGATGAAAAGACGCGCCAGGTGCATTTGTCCGACGCGGGCCACGAGCACGCGGAAGAGCTGATCGCGGAGGCGGGCCTGATCGGGCCGGACCAGAGCCTGTACGACGCCGCGAACATCCGTCTCATGCATCACTTGAACGCCGCGCTGCGCGCCCACGCGCTGTATCACCGTGACGTCGAGTACATCGTGCGCAACGGCGAAGTCATCATCGTCGACGAGTTCACGGGCCGCACGATGCAGGGCCGGCGCTGGTCGGACGGCCTGCACCAGGCCGTCGAGGCGAAGGAAGGCGTGCGCGTGCGCGAGGAGAATCAGACCGTCGCGTCGATCACGTTCCAGAACTACTTCCGCATGTATTCGAAGCTGTCCGGCATGACCGGTACCGCCGATACGGAAGCGTTCGAATTCCAGTCCATCTACGGCCTCGAGGTCGTCGTCATCCCGACGCATCGGCCGATGATCCGCAAGGATCACCCCGACTTCGTCTACCTCACGGCGAATGACAAATTCGCGGCGATCCTCGACGACATTCGCGATTGCGTCGCGCGCGGCCAGCCGGCGCTCGTCGGCACGACCTCGATCGAGACCTCCGAGATGCTGGCGAAGCTGCTGCAGGAACAAGGGATCGCGCACGAGGTGCTGAACGCGAAGCAGCACGAGCGCGAAGCGCTCATCGTCGCCCAGGCCGGCCGGCCGGGCGCCGTGACGATCGCGACGAACATGGCAGGCCGCGGCACCGACATCGTGCTCGGCGGCAATCTCGAAGCCGAGCTGCACCAGGTCGATCCGAACGACGAAGTCGCGCGCCGGCGCGCGCGTGAGGAATGGCAGAAGCGTCACGATGCCGTGATCGTGGCCGGCGGCCTGCACATCATCGGCACCGAGCGCCACGAATCGCGGCGCATCGACAATCAGCTGCGCGGCCGCTCGGGCCGCCAGGGCGATCCGGGCTCGAGCCGCTTCTATCTCTCGCTCGAAGACAACTTGATGCGCATCTTCGGCGATCCCGAGCGCACCAAGCGCTGGCTGCAGACGGCCGGCATGAAGGAAGGCGAGGTCATCGAAAGCCGCATGCTCAGCAAGCAGATCGAGCGTGCGCAGCGGAAGGTCGAAGCCCACAACTTCGATGCCCGCAAGAACCTCCTCGAGTACGACGACGTCGCGAACGATCAGCGCAAGGTGATCTACCAGCAGCGCACGGAGCTCATGGCCGCGGAGGACGTCGGCGATTCGATCGCGGGCATCCGTCACGAGGTCGTGAACGGCCTCATCGATCGTTTCGTGCCGCCGAAGAGCGTCGAGGAGCTGTGGGACGTCGATGGCCTGGTCGAGGCCGTCGCGCGCGATTTCGCGGTCCGGATCGACGTCAAGGCCTGGATGGCGCAGGACGAGAACATGAACGAGGAGGATCTGCGCAAGCGCGTGCATGCGGAGATCGACCAGGTGTACGAGGCAAAGGTGCAGCAGTACGGCGCCGAAGTCGTGCGCCACCTCGAGAAGGCGATCATGCTGCAGCAGCTCGACTCGCATTGGCGCGAGCATCTGGCTGCGATGGATTACTTGCGCCAGGGCATTCATCTGCGCAGCTACGCGCAGAAGAATCCCAAGCAGGAGTACAAGCGCGAGGCATTCGAGCTGTTCACCGCGATGCTGGATCGCATCAAGCACGATACGGTGTCGCTGTTGTCGCGCATGCAGCTCAAGACCCAGGAAGAGATCGACGCCGAGGAAGCGGAGCGTCAGCGCCGCCTGGAGCAGGCGATGCAGTTCCAGCACGCGGCGCCGCAGAATCTGGCCGCGCCACCGCCGCCGGAGCCGTTGCCCGAGGAGACCGATCCGCGTCTCACGGGCGTCACGCAGTTCGTTCGCGAGACGAAGAAGGTCGGCCGTAACGAGCCGTGCCCCTGCGGCTCGGGCAAGAAGTACAAGCATTGCCACGGTGCGCTGGGGGCCGAGGGCTGAGATCGAGCGGCTGAGGGCTCGCGGGCCTTCAGCCGGCAAATCTCACGACTCATCACTATGTCAGTCAGCACGAGCGCCCCACTGCCGAGGCGACCGGACGCCCACGTCGTCGCGGCGGCTATCTTCGATGCATCCGGACGACTGCTACTCGCCGAGCGGCCGCCTGGCAAGCACATGGCCGGCGGCTGGGAGTTTCCCGGGGGCAAGCGCGAGCCGGGCGAGGAGCGCATCGACACCTTGAAGCGCGAGCTGCAGGAAGAGATCGGCATCGAGGTGCTGGAGGCCGAGCCGCTCGTCTCCTATGAGCACGAATTCCCGGATCGCACGATCAAGCTCGATTTGTGGTTCGTGCTTCGCTACAGCGGCACGCCGCAGTCGCTCGAAGGCCAGAACCTGAAGTGGGTGGCGCTCGACGATCTCCACGAGTGTGGATTGCTGGAGGCGGACGCGCCGATGGTGGCGCCGCTGAAGCAGCGCGCTCTGCGCTTTCACCAGGGGAAAGAGCGCGCGGACCGCGGGTGACGCGGGCTCATTCCACTCCGCGCCGCGCTCTGTCTTCGCCCTTCAGTTCTCGATCGAAGAACGCGAGCACGAGCTCGTAATAGTGCTTCCCCATTTCTGGAATGCGGATCAGCCCGTGCTTGCCGCCGGGGTAGGTCATCAGCTGGAACTGCTTTTCCTGCGTCTGCAGCTTCCGCATGAGCATCGTGCTGTTCGTGAACAGCACGTTGTCATCGGCCATCCCGTGCACCAGCAATAGACTGCCGTCGAGCGCATCGACATACGGCAACACGGAGCTGCGCTCATAGCCGGCGCGATTCGCTTGCGGGGTGCCCAGGTAACGCTCCGTGTATGCCGTGTCGTACAACGACCAGTCGACGACCGGCGCGCCCGCGACGGCAGCCTTGATCTCAGGCCGCGCGAGCGCCATCAGCGCCATGTAGCCGCCATAGCTCCATCCCATGATGCCGACGCGCTCGGCGTCCACATACGGCAGCGACTTCAGGAATTCGACCCCGCGAATCTGGTCGTCGACCTCGACCTTCCCCATCTGCCCATGCAGCACAGACTCGAAGGCCACGCCTCGAGCGCCGCTGCCGCGATTGTCGAGCGAGAACACGACGAAGCCGCGCTGCGCGAGCAGCTGCCGGAAATACCCTTGGGACGCACGCCCGCCGCCGAGCCAGTCCTTGCGTACGTACTGCGCGTGCGGACCGCCGTACGTGTCGATCACGACCGGAAAGCGTCGTCCTGACGCCGCGCCCGGCGGCTTGATGAGTCGATAGTAGAGATCCTGCCCGTCGCTCGCCTTGATCGAGCCGTACTCTTCGGTCACGTGCTTCGCCATGAACGGGTGGTAGGGATGCGTGGCATCGAGCGCATTGCGCACGATCCAGCGCTTCACCTTGCCGTCGAGCGTGCGGATGCTCACCGCGGGCGGCTGCTCCGGCGATGACCAGGTATCGAGATACTGTTGACCACCCGGCAGCAGCAGTACGCTGTGATTGCCGACCTCCCGGGAGATGCGCATGACCCGCTCGGGCGACTTCGTCTCGAGCGACGTCGAGTACAGATGCCGTTCCAGCGGCGATTCCTTCGTGCCGGTGAAATAGATGAGGCCCCGGCCTTCATCGATGCCGACGACACCCGATTCCCCGTCGCCGACGACCATCCAATCGCCTTGCGTCAGCGGCCGCAGCAAGCGGCCGTCGAGATCGTACAGATACAAGTGTTTGTAGCCCGAGCGGCGCGAGCTCCAGACGAAGGCATCGCGCTGCTTGAGGAAGCGCAAATCGTTGTGCAGCTCCACCCAGCTCGTGCTCGTTTCCGTCAACAGCGCGGTCGCGGCGCCGCTCGCGGCAGCCACTTTCAGGAGCGACAGCCGCTTCTGGTCGCGCGCCAGCCATTGCACCGCGACGTGCCGCGAGTCGGGAAACCAATTGACGCGTGCGAGGTAGCCGTCCTCGCTCGGCAGTGCGACGGCCGCGACGTGCGCGGAGGCGAGCTCGATCACTTTGAGCTCGACCTTCGTGTTCGGCGTGCCCGCGGCCGGATAGCGCTGTCGCACCATGCGTGCGTTGTCGGCGTTGATCTCGAAGCGTTCGACTTCCTGCACCGGCGAATCGTCGATGCGCGTGAAAGCGATGCGCGCCTCATCGGGCGACCACCAATAGCCGGTGTTGCGATCCAACTCTTCCTGCGCGACGAACTCGGCGACGCCGTTCTGGATGAGGCCGTCGCCGTCGGTCGTGAGCGCGCGTTCGGCGCCGCTTGCGAGGTCAATGACGAACAGATCCTGATCGCGAATGAAGCTCACGTAGCGAGCGCGGGGCGAGAAACGCGCATCCGTTTCGTAGGCGTCCGTCGCCGTCAGGCGGCGGACCGCGTTCGTCTTCGCCGTGAGATCGTATACATACAAATCTCCACCGAGGGGCACGAGCAGTTTGGTACCGTCGCTCGAGAATTCGTATTCGACGATGCCGCGTAGCGAGGCCGTGCGTTGCCGCTCGCGCCGCGCTTCTTCTTCGGCGGACAACTGCTCGGCCCCGGTGACGAACGCTCGCGAATCGACGAGCAAGCGCGCGTTGCCGGTGCGTGTGTCGAATGCCCAGAGGTCGAGCTGATTGTTGTTATCGGCTTTGCCCTGCAAAAAAGCGATGTAGCGGCCATCAGGGGATGACTGAGGTTCTCGCAGCCGCGACCCGCTCAGCTCCGGCGCGTCGAAGATTCTCGCGACGGTGAGTGCTTCGGCATGCAGCCCGACGCTGAACGAAAGCGTGAGCAAAGCGGTCGTAAGTCGCATCTCGTGAAGCCCCGGCGAAACGTGGCAATGTGTGGCTATAGTAGATCCATGCGATCGGAGAAGTCAGTGCGTCATCCCATTCTGATCGGCCTGTGTTTGAGTCTCGGTGCCGCGGCGGGCTGGGCCGCGAGCGATACCAAAGCGACCAGCGGCAAGCTCATGTATCCAACCCCGCCGCGCGTGGACCACGTCGACGATTACCACGGCACGAAAGTGCCCGACCCGTATCGCGCGTTCGAGGACTTGAATGCGCCCGCCACCAAGAAGTGGGTCGAGGCGCAGAACGCGTTGTCGCAGCCCTTCCTCGAGGCGATTCCCGCTCGTGAGCGCTTCAAGGCGCGCATGACCGAGCTGTGGAATTACGAGCGCTTCGATGTGCCGGTGAAGGCGGGCTCGCGCTATTTCTATCTGCGTAACGACGGCACACAGAATCAGTACGTGCTCTATGTCGCGGACTCGCTCAAGGGCGAGCCGCGCGTGCTGCTCGATCCGAACACGATGAGCAAGGATGCGACCGTCGCGCTCGGCGAGTACGTACCGAGCCCCGACGGCAAGCTGCTCGCCTATTCCATCTCCGACGGCGGCACCGATTGGCGCATCTGGCATTTCCGCGACGTCGCGACGGGCAAGGACCTGCCGGATACGCTCCGTTACATCAAATTTCGCGAGCCCGAGTGGACGGCCGATTCGCGTGCCGTGTACTACGCCCGCTACCCGCAGAACGCGAGCGGCGCCGGCGATGATTCCAAGCAGATGTCGGTATATCGACATCGCCTCGGTACCCCGACGACGAGCGACGTGCACGTCTACAGCATCACGGACCACCCGACGCGGTACCCGTATCCATACGTCTCGGACGATGGCCGGTATCTCGTGCATTACGTGTACGACGGGCGGCAGTCGACCGGCATTCACTATCAGAAGCTCGATGCCAACGGCGAGGTGACCGGCCCGGTCATCAAGCTGATCGATACGTTCGACGCCGAGTATCAATTCCTCGACGTCATCGACGACGTGATGTACCTGCGCACGAACGCCAAGGCGCCGAATGGCCGCGTGATCGCGATCGACCTGAACGCCAAGGACAAGGCGTGGCGCGACGTCGTGCCCGCGCAGCCATTCGCGCTCGTGGAGGCGTCAATCGTCGGCCGCAAGATCATCACCGTCTACTCGCGCGATGCCTATGCGCTCGCGCGCGTGAGCAACCTCGATGGCTCGTCGCCGACGGACATCAAGTTGCCGGGCCTGGGAGAAGTGAGCGGATTCACCGGCGGCGTCGACGATCAGGAGACCTTTTTCGCGTACACCGACTTCCTGACGCCGAAGGCGGTCTTTCGCTACGACGTCGCCGCGAACAAGGTCGAGCCGTATCGCACGCCGAAGGTGGCGGCCGATCCGTCGGGCTTCGTCACCGAGCAGGTGTTCTTCAAGAGCAAGGACGGCACGCGCGTGCCGATGTTCATCACGCGCAAGCGCGACTTCGTGAAGGACGGCTCGGCGCCGCTGATCCTGCTCGGCTACGGCGGCTTCAACATCGCCGAGCAGCCGGCCTTCTCGGTGCCGAACTACGTCTGGCTCGAGATGGGCGGCGTGTACGCAGTGGCGAATATTCGCGGCGGCGGAGAATACGGCGAGGCCTGGCACAGCGCTGGCACGAAGGAGCAGAAGCAGAACGTGTTCGACGACTTCATCGCCGCGGGCGAGTGGCTGATCGCGCAGAAGTACACGTCGAAGCAGAAGTTCGCGGTGCGCGGGCGCAGCAACGGCGGCCTGCTCGTCGGCGCCGTGCTGACGCAGCGGCCGGATCTGTTCGGCGCAACGCTGCCCGCGGTCGGCGTGCTCGACATGCTCCGCTACCACACGGCCAGCGCGAACGCGCGCCACTGGTCGACCGATTACGGCTTGAGCGAGAACCCGTCGGAGTTCAAGGCCCAATACGCCTATTCACCGGTGCATAACTTGAAGGCCGGCACGTGCTATCCGCCGACGCTCGTGACGACCGCGGAGAGCGACGACCGCGTGGTGCCGTGGCACAGCTACAAGTTCGCGGCCGCGTTGCAGGCGGCGCAGTCGTGCTCGAACCCGGTGCTGCTCAGGGTGGAAACGCGCGCCGGACACGGCGCCGGCAAGCCGGTATGGATGCAGATCGAGGACTTTGCCGATCAGTGGGCCTTCCTGTGGCACTCACTGCAGATGCATTGAGGCTCCGTGACGAGCGCCAGGAAAGGCTCAGTGCTCATCGCGATCCCGCGGCGGCGCGTGTTCGTCGTCGCTCGGGAGCGGCTCACCCGGGATGGCATGGCGCTCGGCGGCCCAGGCGCCGAGATCGATCAGCTTGCAACGCTCGCTACAGAACGGTCTCCAGCGCGAGGCCTCGGACCATTCGACGGGTCGGTTGCAGGTGGGGCAGGGAACGGTGGGCATGGGCGCGTAACTTTGGGCGGTCGTTCGGAAGGCAAGCGGCCGCGGGTGGGTGCTGGGCGGCGGGGAGCCCGCGCCCTTACGTGCATGTCGTCAGTAGAAATTTGACGTCTTCTGTCGTCTGTGTCGGACGGGCGTTCACGTCGGTCCACTGCAGGAAGCGAATGCTGCAGCGGTGGTGGCTGCCGCTGATCTCCGGGTACAGGGGCGAGCGCGGCGGCAGCGTGATCCGCAGCAGCTGACAGGGGTTGTCCCGCTCGAACGCGATCTGGAAATTGCCGCTGGGCGCCGTTTCGGTTCGCGGCCGCGCCGCCTGGCGCGTGAGCCACAGCAGCTCGGTCACCGCGTCGCACAGCGGGCGGATCGTCACCATCCAGTCATCGAAGTCCTTGGCGCGCTTTTCGAACGATTGGTCGAGCCAGTGGCGATAGTCCGGCAGATCGAATTCGCAGGTGCCGCCAGGGATCGCGCTGCGATGCTTGATCGCATTGAGAAACTCCGAATCCCGCAGGCGCTGCATGAACAGCGCCCCCGCGGAGTTGAGCTCGGTGCGCAGGCGCGCGAGATTCGCCAGCACGGCCTTGAGCCGGCTGTTGTCGACGCCCGGCCGGGTCGCGAACTCGTGCATGAGCGTCATCTGGCGTTCGAGCTCTTTCAGCACTTCGCTGCGGATGTCGCCACGGGCGGTGATGGCGAGAATCTCCAGCAGGGAGCTCATCGCGGCGCGCATGGACCACTGATCCGGCCGCTCCTCGTGATACATCGTCTGGCTGTAGAGAAAGTCCAGGCGCAGGAACGTGCGCATGCGCTCGTTGAGCGGCTGCTCATAAACGACGGGGACGTCCGCCGCGTGTGCTTGAGTGTCTGTCGCGGTCATCGCCGGATTGTGAAGCAGGCGAGGGGCGCGAGGCTAGCCCGCAACGCTCGCGGTGATCGTGCGGGCGGCCGCGAGCAGCTCGTAGTTGTCGTGCAGCGTGTCGACGAAGCGATGCAGGTCGTCGAGCGTGCCCGTATTCACGATGACGTCGTCAGCGACCGACAGTCGCGCTGCGCGTGAGGCTTGTGCCGCGAGGATGTTTTCCGCGGTGGTTGCGTCGGTGCCGTCGCGCGCGCGCAAGCGTTGCAGCTGATCGCGCTCGGGAGCGTCGACGACGAGCACTCTGTCGTACGCGTCCGCGCGCCCGGACTCGACGAGCAGCGGAATGACGTGAATCTGGTAGAGCCCATCGGCCTCGCGCGAACGGCGCGCGAGCTCTTGGCGGATCGCCGGGTGTGTGATGGCCTCGAGCCGCAGGCGCTTCGCGGGATCGGCGAAGACGAGGGTGCGCATTCTGGCGCGATCGAGCTGGCCGTTCGCATCGAGCACGCCGGACCCGAACTCGGCGACGATCTTTGCAAGCCCGGGGGTGCCGGGCGCGACGACGTCGCGTGCGATCTGGTCCGTGTCGAGCACCGGCACGCCCTTCGCCGCAAACAGATCGGCGACCGCGCTCTTGCCGCTCGCGATGCCGCCGGTCAGCGCGATCAGCAGGGGAGGAAGTTCGGGCAGTGGGGTGGACATGCGGCCGAGCATACTCCGTCGCGTCGCACTTGCGGACCGCGGCGGGTGACTGGCCTCAACCGATCCCGCTGGCGCGCTTGTAGGAGTCGATGAGCTGGTCGCCCCACATCAGCGCAATCCAGCCAGCGGCGGCGAGATACGGGCCGAAGGGGATGGGAATGTTGCGGTCGCGACCGCGCACGACGATCAAGGTGATGCCGACGACCGCGCCCGTGAAGGCGGACAGCAGAATGATCAGCGGCAGGGATTGCCAGCCGAGCCAGGCGCCCAACGCGCCGAA
>JAEYXD010000067.1 GCA_023428645.1 Pseudomonadota bacterium | reverse complement strand
GAACCGCCGTGCATTGACACGAGCTCGCGCACGAGCGCGAGCCCGACGCCAAGGCCGCCCGCGGACGCATCCGCATCGACCTGAGTGAACAGCTCGAAGATGCTCGACAGCTTATCGGGCGGGATGCCTCGGCCCGTATCTTCGACATGGATCAACGCCGCCTTGTCGTCGGCATTGAGCTTCACCCAGATGCGACCCTCGGGCGGCGTGTACTTGATCGCATTGTCCAGCAAGTTGCCGAGGATCTGGTGCAGGCGCACGCGATCGCCGCGCACGATCAGATCGGCCGGCGGCGCCAGCAGCTGCAGCGTCAGCCGGTGAGCGAGCAGGCGCGGCTCGACAGAGGCGATCAGATTGCGTGCTTCCTGCTGTAGCACGAGCGACTCGAGATGCAGGGTGATCTTGCCGCGGCCCGCGCGCTGCACTTCGAGCAGGTCTTGCGTCAACTGATCGATGACCGCGAGCTGCTGCTGCATGAGCATGTGAAACTTCAGTCGCCTCTGTTCGTCGGCGAACTTGTGCTCGAGCAGATCGACCGCGCCGCGCAGTCCGCCGATCACGTTGCGCAGCTCGTGCGAGAGCTTCGTGATCGCATGGTCCTTCCTCTCCGCGCTCAGCCGTGCATTCTCCACTTGCTTCTCGAGCAGCTCGACGAGCGTCTTCACGTCCGTGCGGTCGCGAAAGATCTTGCCGAAACCGAGCAGCTCGCCCGTGCTCGCATCCTTGAGAGGCTGCAGCAGCCCGCTCGACCAGAACGTGGAGCCGTCGGCGCGAACATGCCAGCGATCGTCTTCAGCCGATGCATCGGCCTTGGCAATCGCGAGTTCGAGACCATCCAGACCCGCCGCGCGATCGTGATCGGTGAAGATTTCCTGACCCATCCGCCCGACGAAATCGTCCTTCGCAATCGACAAGACGAGCTCCGCGCCTCGATTGCACCACATGACCTTGCCGGTGGGCGTCATCAGGACGAACGCATGGCCGTCCGCTTGCTCGACGAGACAACGCAAGAGCCGCGTGACGTGCGCGTCGTCGGGAGGAAAAGTTTCGATCGTCAAGCGCGCTCTCCAGATGCGCAGTCCAGGTACGACGCCCTGCCGGCCATCCATGTTCCCGCAGCCGCGCCCGGCGGGCGCGCACGGTGGCCGCTTTATACTTCGCCTTCGTTTATATGAGCCGGGCATGCGCCGCCCGGGCATTGGAGCCACTCGATGTCGACACCCTCTTACGGACCGCTGCGGCTCGTCCGCGCGACCTTGCTGCTTGCGTTGATCGCGTTGCTCGCGTGGTACGCCGCGCCCGAGCTGCTGTATCGCATTGGCCGCGCCGAGGCCGCCCCGCGGGAAGTCACGCCGCGAGGGGCGCTCTCCACCGAAGAGCAATCGAACATCGACATCTTCGAGCAGTACAAGGCGTCGGTCGTCTTCATCTCCACGAGCGAGCGCGTCATGGACTTCTGGACGCGCAACGTGATGCGCGTGCCGCGCGGCACGGGCTCGGGATTCATCTGGGACGACAACGGGCACGTGGTCACGAACTGGCATGTCGTCTCGGGCGCCGCGGAGGCGAACGTTCGGCTCGCGGATGGGCGCGACTATGCCGCCTCACTCGTGGGCGCGAGCCCGGCGCACGACCTTGCGGTACTACGAATCCGCGTTCCCGCCGATCCGCCCGCGCCCGTGCCGATCGGCACGAGCCACGACTTGCGCGTGGGCCAGAAGGTCTTCGCGATCGGCAATCCTTTCGGTCTCGACTGGAGCTTGACGACCGGCATCGTCTCCGCGCTCGATCGCTCCTTGAGCGGCGATGACGGCGGCGTGATTCAACATTTGATTCAGACGGATGCAGCGATCAATCCCGGCAACTCCGGCGGACCGCTGCTCGACAGCGCCGGCCGGCTCATCGGCATCAACACGGCGATCTACAGTCCGTCGGGCGCGAGCGCGGGCGTGGGTTTCGCGGTGCCCGTGGATACGGTGAATCGGGTCGTGCCGCAGCTCATCGCGACCGGCCGCTACGCGCCGCCGAGCCTCGGCATCGAAACCGACGATGTACTGAGTCGCGAGATCGCGCGTCAGCTCGGCGTCAGCGGCGTCGCGATCGTACGCGTGCGGCCGGACTCGGGCGCCGCGCTCGCGGGGCTCCGCGGCATTCGCGTCGGCCGGCGCAATTCGATCGCGCCGGGCGATGTGATTCTCGCGGTCGACGGCAAGGCGGTTGGCAGTGCGGCGCTCCTGAATGCGCGCCTGGACGACTATCAAGTCGGCGACACGGTGAACTTGAAGGTCTGGCGTGAGGGCCGCGAAATCGAAGTGGCCGCGACGTTGCAGCGTGGCGAGGGCGAAGCGAGCCGCTGATCCTCCTCCGGTCCCTCCCCCGCGTAGCGGTGGGGAGAGTTAGGGAGGAGCCCCTCCGGTCCCCTCCCCCGCGTTGCGGGGGAGGGTTAGGGAGGGGGCCCTTCAAGTCAGGGAGTTCGCCGCCTCACGAGCCCGCGCCCTCGCCGCCGATCAAGGCGTCAGCAACGCCGGCACTCCGGCTTCCGCACCCTCTTCCGCCTGCTTGCGATGATCGGCGGCAATCAAGGTGTAGAACACCGGCACGACGAACAGCGTGAACAACGTGCCGACGATCATTCCCGTGACGAGAACGATACCGATGCTGTTGCGCGCCTCGGCACCCGGGCCCGAGACGAGCACGAGCGGGAAGTGGCCGAACACAGTCGCGGCGGAGGTCATGAGCACCGGTCGCAGTCGGGTCAACGAAGCCTCACGCAGCGCCGCGATCTTTTCGAGTCCGCGCACTTGCAGCCAGTTCGCGAACTCCACGATCAAGATGCCGTTCTTCGCGATCAAACCGACGAGCGTGATCAAGCCGACCTGCGAGTAGATGTTGATCGTCGTGAGATCCAGGAACGTGAA
>JAEYXD010000165.1 GCA_023428645.1 Pseudomonadota bacterium | reverse complement strand
GCGATCTGCTCGCCCGTCGCCACCCACACGCCGTCGCGCGCGAGGATGTAGTCGAGCGCCTCGCGCACGTACGTCGAGCGGTACGGCACGCCCATGATCCATGCGTGCAGCGGCAGGCTCATGATGCGACCGCCGTAGCGCTCGGACTCGCGATACAGAAGATCGAATTGATCCTTGACCTGCTGCAGCCACTGATCCTCGGTGTGCCGGAATTCCTGCAGGATCATGCGGTCGTCGCCCTCGTGCACGAGCGGCATCGACAGCACCGTGCGGCCGCCCGCGCGCATTTCGTAGGGCATGTCGTCGTTCGCCCAATCGCAGCAATACTCGATTCCCGCTTCCGCGAGGATGTCGAGCGTGTGCCACGACTGTGAGCGGCCCGGCGACAACCATCCCGACACCGCACGTCCGGAGGTCGAGCGGATGGCCTCGAGCGAGTTCCTCACCAGCTCGGCTTCCTGGTCGCGCGTGAGGCCGCTGTGATGCAGATGCCCCATGTCCAAGCCATGGGCGACCAGCTCGAAATCGCGGTTCGTCAGCTCCCGCACGAGGGAGGGATAGCGCTGCGCGACCGCGCCATTGAGCATCACGGAGGCCGTCAGCTCGTACTTGCCGAGCAGCTCCAGCAGACGATAGATGCCGACGCGATTGCCATAGTCGCGGTTCGTGTAGTGACGATAGTCCGGATAAGGCATCGTCAGACCGCCGGGCGCGAGGAACGGCGAGGCGGTCATGTTCAGCGGAAACCACTGCAGGATCGGCGTCACCCACAGGGCGATGCGCGCGCCGCCCGGCCACTTCACGGCGGGGCGGTCCGGAAGGTTCGACCACTCGTAGCGGTCATGATCCATGCCATGACGACGCAGCGGATACTGCATGTTCTGCGGCGGCAGACTCACGTGGCGGACTCCTCGCGACGCCACGTATCACACGCGGCTCGCATCGTGTCGTAATAGTTCGCGTAATAGTGCTCCGCGATCTCGCGCCCGGTCGCGAGCCAGACCCCTTCGTGGCCCACGATGTGGCGCAACGCCTGCGCGAACGCATCGATGCGGTTCGCCTGCCCGACGAGATACGGATGCAGCGGAATGCACATGACCGTGCCGGAGCGGTCGCCCTCGGCGAACAGCTGGTCGAATTGCCGGCGGATCGTTTCGCCGTAGTGACGCGGCGGACATTGATTCGTGAGATACGCGATGACGTCGTTCATCTCGAGCGAATACGGAATGCTGATCAGCTGCCCGGACTTCACCTTGACGGGCATCGGCTGGTCGTCATGGAACAGATCGCACGTGTAGCGCAGGCCGTACTCGGCGAGCAGATCCATCGTCCAGACGTTGTTGGACAAGGCCGGCGCGAGCCAGCCCGCGATCGTCTGCCCGGTCCACTTGCGCACGGTGGCGATCGAGTCCTCGATGATCTCGCGCTCCTGGTCGATCGACATGCCGTAGGTGTAGCGCGTGTTGTAGATGCCGTGGGAATAGAACTCCCAGCCGCGCTCGTTGCATGCCTCGATGATCTCCGGATGGTGATCGCACATCGCGACATTGAGCGACACGGAGCCGCGCACGCCGCATTCGTCCATCACGTCCATCATGCGGCGCCAGCCGGCGCGGTTGCCGTAGTCGCGATGCGAATACGCGAGCACGTCGGGCAACGGACGCGCCCACGGCTTGCGCTTCGGATTCGGCGGCGGATCGAACTCGTAGTACTCGATGTTCGGGGCGACCCACACCGCAATGCGCGCATTGCCGGGCCACACGATCTTGGGCCGCTCGTTGTACGGAAGATAATCGTAGAGATTCGGATCCGCTTCCATCGTCGTTCCTCAAGCGGGTCTTTCGACGTAATCGGCGTAGTAGCGCAGTACGTCCGCGACCGGCACGACGTCACCGTATTTCACCGCGATGTCGTACAAGTTCGCGAAGTGCGGGCTTTCGTGCTTGTCCGCGACGCACTCTTCCGGAACGATGGTGCGGTAGCCGCGCGACAGGCTGTCGACGACCGTCGCGCGGATGCACCCCGACGTCGACCCGCCGGTGAGGATGACGGTATCGCAGCGGTGCCACACCATCAGCGACTGCAGATGCGTCTCGTGGAACGCGGACGCCATGCGCTTGTTGATGATGACATCGCGCGCACGATCGATCTTGAGCCGCGTGTCGAAGCGCGACCGATCCGAATCGTGCTTGATGTTCTGCAGCGAGTCCGGCGTGTTCGTGCGCGTGCCCCACACGCCGCAGTCTTCGCCCGAGAGCATATAGGCGACGTACGTCCAGACGATGGGCAGCTGCTTCGCCCGCGCCGCCTCGGCCAGCTGATTCACGTAGTCCAGCTGTTTCGGATCGGTCTCGTAGGCGGTGGCATATTCGCCAACGGCCGTGTAGGCGCGCTGCAGGTCGATGTTGACGAGGATCGGCTTGCGTCCGAAACCCAGGCGCGGCCGGGTCGGGCGTTGCTTGAGCTCCGCGTAAAGCTGTCGCGCGGTCTTATCTGATGTCTCCAAGAGTCCTCCGGGCGGCGGCATCCTCCGCCGTGTTCATTGCCGAGCGCTTTTGCTCGCGCTTATGATAAATTCAACTTCGTTAACTAGGTTCGATAATGTCAGAATGGGATTCTAAGTCAAGCCAACCGCGGGGCGGGGCGCTGTTGCCCTGGCAATGCGATTCGAACGGCGGCGCGGCACCGCGACCGCTGCCATGCACTCAAAAGGCGCACTCATGACCATCCTCGATCCCTCCGTCGCAGAATTCTCGATTTCCGTGCCGATCGTCGTCATCGGCGGTGGCGGCTGCGGACTGACGGCGGCACTCGCCGCGCGGGACGGCGGCGCAGATGTGCTCGTCCTGGAACGCGACGCGAGCAGCAACGGCAGCACGGGAATGTCAACCGGGCTGATTCCGGCCGCGGGCACCCGCTTCCAGCGCGAGCGGGGAATCGAAGACAGCCCGGCGCTGTTCGCGGCGGACATCCTGCGCAAGGCGAAGCAGCAGACCGACCGCAACCTCGCGCTCGTGCTGGCGCGCGAGTCCGCGCGCACGATCGAACAGCTCGTGGATCGTCATCGCGTCGGGCTGACGCTCGTCGATTCGTTTCTGTATCCGGGACATTCGGCCATGCGCATGCACGGCACGGCGAATCGCACGGGCGAGGAGCTGATGGGTGCGCTGCTGACTGCCTGCGATCGCGCGGGCGTCGACATCTTGAACGAGGCGCTCGCCGCCGCGCTGTTCGCGGACGCCGACGGCCGCATCCGCGGCGTGCGCATCGAACGTCCCGACGGCTCGCACGAGGACATCGAGTGCGACGCCTTGATCCTCGCGTGCTCGGGCTTCGCCGGCAACGAGAGCATGGTCGCGCAATACATCCCGGAGATCGCGGGCGCGACCTTCTTCGGCCATCCCGGCAACAAGGGCGACGCGATCGAATGGGGCGTCGCGCTCGGCGCGGATATCCAGGACATCGGCGCCTATCAGGGCCATGGCGGGCTCGCGGCCGGCCATGGCATCCCGATTCTCTGGCCGCTGATCATGGAAGGCGGCTTCCAGGTGAATGCCGCCGGTGAGCGATTCTCGAACGAGACGCTCGGCTATTCCGAGCAGGCGATGAACGTCGTGGCGCAGCCGGGCAACGTGGCGTGGGACATCTACGACCAGCGCCTCCACGAGCTCATGCTCGAATTCCAGGACTATCGCGATGCGGTCGCGGCTCGCGCGATCCAGAACGCCGCCGATATCACGACGCTCGCCGACGCGCTCGGGCTGCCCGCCGCGCAACTCACGAAGACGGTCGAGGACGTCGCGGCAATGACACGCGGCGAGCAACAGTGCCCCTTCGGCCGCGCCTTCAGCGCGAAGCACCTGTTGAAGCCACCCTACTACGCCGTGCGCGTCACCGGCGCTCTGTTTCACACGCAAGGCGGGCTCGCGATCGACGAGCGCACGCGCGTGCTGCGCAAGGACGGCACCGCCTTTCCGAATCTGTTCGCGGGCGGCGGCGCGGCGCGCGGAATCTCCGGTCCCGGCGCATGGGGCTACATGGCTGGCAACGGTCTGCTCACCGCGACGACGTTCGGCAGGCTGGCCGGCGAGGCCGCGGCAGCGCTCGTACGACGCTGATCGACACAACGACGACTCAATCACGCGCGCGGCTCTGCACGGGCAGCGGCTGCGCGCCCCCACGAGGCTCACATGAACACGACTTCGAAACTCAATCCGCTCGATCTGTATGACGTCCACTCGATGCTGAGTGATGAGGAGCGCATGGTGCATGCATCCGTGGCGCGCTTCGTCGACGACCGCGTGCTGCCGATCATTCGCGAATGCTTCGAGAAGCACCAGTTTCCGCGCGAGCTCGTCGCGGAGCTGGCGGAGCTCGGCTTGCTGGGCTCGTCGCTCGAAGGCTATGGCTGCGCCGGCATGAACGCGACGAGCTACGGGCTCATCTGCCAGGAGCTCGAGCGCGGCGATTCGGGACTGCGCAGCTTCGTCTCCGTGCAGTCCTCACTGTGCATGTATCCGCTCTATACGTACGGCTCGGAGGAGCAGAAGCAGAAATACCTGCCCTCGATGGCCGCCGGCAAGCTGATCGGCTGCTTCGGCCTGACCGAATCGCACGGCGGCTCCGATCCCGCGAGCATGAAGACGCACGCCAAGCGCAAGAACGGCGGCTGGGTCCTGAATGGCTCGAAGATGTGGATCACGAACGGCGGCATCGCGGATCTCGCGATCGTATGGGCGAAGACGGACGAAGGTATTCGCGGCTTCGTCGTCGAGCGCGGCACGCCGGGCTTCACGACGCACGACATCGAGCACAAGTTCAGCCTGCGCGCGTCGGTCACCTCCGGCTTGTTCTTCGATGACGTGAAGCTGCCCGAAGATGCCGTGCTGCCGGGCGTCGTGGGCTTGAAGGGACCACTGTCGTGTCTCACGCAAGCGCGCTTCGGCATTGCATGGGGCGTCATCGGCGCCGCACAGGCGTGCTTGCAGCAGACGCTCGACTACACCGGTACGCGCATGCTGTTCGGGCATTCGCTCGCCGCGACGCAGACCGTGCAGGTGCGCCTGGCCGACATGGCCCGCCGCATCACGGCCGCGCAACTGATCGCGCTGCAGCTCGCGAAGCTCAAGGAGCGCGGCACGATGGTGCCGACCCACATCTCGCTCGCGAAATGGAACAACTGCCGCATGGCGCTCGACATCGCCCGCGATTGCCGCGATCTGCTCGGCGGCGCCGGCATCAGCGCGGAGTACGTGCCGATTCGCCACATGCTGAACCTGGAAAGCGTGATCACGTACGAAGGCGCGGAAACGATCCATCAACTGACGCTGGGCCGCGAGCTCACGGGCGTCAACGCGTTCTAACGCGCTCGACGGCGCGCCGCATTCGCTCTTCGGGGGGCGGGCGGCGCGCCGCGATGGCTCGCGCCGCGCCCTCCTTCAGAGGGCGCCGCCCTGCTTTCCTTGCTACTTCACGATCGGCGGGACCTCGAAGCTGTGATACGGCGGCGGCGAGCTCAACGTCCATTCGAGCCCATAGGGCGTACACGATTCCCACACTTTGTCGGTCGCGTGCGCTCCGCCGCGGATCGCCTTGAAGATGATGTACACCAGCAGGAGCTGGCTCAGACCGAAGCCGAACGCACCGATCGTGGCGATGACGTTCCAGTTCGTGAATTGCGTGCTGTAGTCGGCGATGCGGCGGGGCATGCCCGCGAGTCCGAGGAAGTGCATCGGAAAGAACAGCACGTTGACGAAAATCGCGGACAGCCAGAAGTGCACGGTGGCGAGCTTCATGCTGTACATGTGGCCGGTCCATTTCGGCAGCCAGTAGTACACCGCGGCCATGATCGCGAACAACGCCCCCGGCACGAGCACGTAGTGGAAGTGCGCGACGACGAAGTACGTGTCCTGGTACTGAAGATCGGCCGGAACGATCGCGAGCATGAGACCGGAGAAGCCGCCAATCGTGAACAAGAAGAGGAACGCGAGCGCGAACAGCATCGGCGGCTCGAAGCTGATCGAGCCCTTGTACATCGTCGCCGTCCAGTTGAACACCTTCACGCCGGTCGGCACGGCGATCAGCATCGTCGAGAGCATGAAGAACATCTGGCCGGCCAGCGGCATGCCGGTCGCGAACATGTGGTGCGCCCAGACGATGAACGACAGGAACGCGATCGACGCAATGGCGTACACCATCGCGTCGTAGCCGAACAGCGGCTTGCGCGCGAAGGTTGGAATGATTTCCGACACGATCCCGAACGCCGGCAGGATCATGATGTACACCTCCGGGTGTCCGAAGAACCAGAAGATGTGCTGATACATGACCGGATCGCCGCCGCCGGCCGCCTCGAAGAACGTCGTGCCAAAGTAGTGATCCGTCAATAGCATCGTCATCGCGCCGGCGAGCACGGGCATCACGGCGATCAGCAGATACGCCGTGATCAGCCACCCCCACGCGAACAGCGGCATCTTCAGTAGCGTCATGCCCGGCGCGCGCAGATTTATGATCGTCACGATCACATTGATCGCGCCCATGATCGAAGAGATGCCCGCGAGATGGATCGCGAAGATCATCATGGGAAAGCCGGCCCCCATCTGCAGGGACAACGGCGGGTACATCGTCCAGCCCGCCGCCGGACCGCCGCCCGGCACGAACAGCGAGCCAAGCAGCAGCGTGAAGGCGAACGGCAGCAACCAGAAGCTGAAATTGTTCATGCGCGGCAGCGCCATGTCGGGCGCGCCGATCTGCAATGGAATCATCCAATTCGCGAGCCCCACGAAGGCCGGCATGATCGCGCCGAAGATCATGACGAGGCCGTGCGTGGCGGTCATCGAATTGAAGAACAGGGGCTGCACGAGCTGCAGGCCCGGCGAGAACAGCTCCATGCGAATCAGCAACGCCATCGAGCCGCCAATGAAGAACATCAGCAGACTGAAGAACAGATACATCGTGCCGATGTCTTTGTGATTCGTCGCGAAGACCCAGCGGCGCCACCCCTTCTCGGGGCCTCGCTCGTGAACCGATTCCAGCTCGCCAACGGCCGGCGTGTGTACGGCGTTCATGGGGCGCTTGTACGAGCATCGAAACGCCCCCACAAGGCGACGTTGCCGGACAGCGCGTATCCACTGCGCCGCGCGTCACCACCGCGGCGGCGTCGCCCACGAGGGCGGCGCGTCGAAAACACCGACGCCGGACAAGCGCTCGAGCAGAAACTCGTCCGCGAACGTCGTGGGGTCGAAACGCAGCAGCGATTGCCGGTCGCGCACGAATCGCTCGGGGCGCAGGTCTTCGTACTGAAGATGCCAGCCGCCCGCGCGTTCGACGGGATTCAAGCGCGCCAGCCGCTCGTGCAGCACCTTACGAATGCCATGCGCGCGAGAGCGAATCGGATAGTGCTTGAGGAGGAACTTGTAGGGATAGATGCGACGACGCTCGAACTGCACGTTGTGCCCCGCGCTCGGCGCGAGCGCGACCGGCACATCGCCGCGCCGCCACGCGCGCCGTTGATGGAAATGGCCGGGATGATCGCTGAACTCGAAGTAGCGAAAATATGCTTCCATGTCATCGTGCTGCGGGTCGAACGCATCATCGACCGGCCAGAAGTTGAGCGTGACATGATCGATGCACGAGTATCCGGCGTGCTCCGCGCGCCAGAGCGCGTCGCGGAGAGAGGCACCCTCGAACGGGCCGCAGCGACGTTCGTCGACATCGTGCAAGACGATCCAGTCCGCCCATGTGGCGCGTGCCGCAATCTCCTCGACGCGATGGAGAATGCACGTCAGGTCGTAAGTCGTCGGCGGAGCCGCCGCGGGAAATCGTTCCACATCGACGAGCCCTTTTCCTAGAAACCTCCGCGCGCGCTCGACCGTGCGATCCGTCGACCAGTTGTCGAGTAGATGAACCTCTATTCCCTGACTCGTCAGGTACGCGAGCGTCTGCTCGATGATGTCTTCCTCATTGAACGCCGGCATGACCGCGAGCACGCGAAATCCGGGTGGCGCTGGCGGGCCCGATACGACCGGCGGGCGCTCGAAGATTGCGATTCGGCCCGCGCAGCCGCCGCGCAGGTCCCGCACATCGCCCGCGAACGAGGCACGCAAACCGGCCTGCGTCAGCAGGCGTGCGAAAGATGTCGGGGCAATGCGCCCGCCGGG
>JAEYXD010000163.1 GCA_023428645.1 Pseudomonadota bacterium | reverse complement strand
GGTCACGTGGACATCAACTTCAAGGCGGTGCATGGCACCGGTGCTCAGCCGATGTCGCGAACCGCCGCGCCGCGCGCAGCGTCGAGCCATCGAACCCATCAATCGGGCGAAGATCTTGTTGTACCGCGTGTGTAGGGGATATCAGCCGTTCCCTTAATGTCGGGAGCGTTCGGCACGCCTTTGCAGCTAGGACGCGCGTAAGGGCCGCTCAGCGAGCGAGCCTTTACTATCAATGGGTTAAGACTGGACTGACGGAGGAATCAGTTACGGATTCGCGCTGACCGCGTCCCCGCCGGGAGCGCGATCGGACACCCATTGCGTGGCATAGCGGATCAGCTCGCTCGTGGAGCGCAAATTCAATTTCTCACGCATGTGCCGGCGATGCGCATCGACCGTCTTCATCGACAGCTCGAGCCGCTGCGAGATCTCGCGCGTGCTGATGCCCTCGCCAATCAAGCGAAACACTTCGAGCTCGCGGTCGGTCAGTGCCGAGACCGGATCTTCGTCCGCGCCCGGCGCGCGACCCCGGGCGACCTGGCTCAGCAGCCGCTCGCCCATCGCGGCGCTCAAGTGCTTTTGGCCGCGAGCCACTTTACGCAAGGCGCCGAGGAAATCGGTGCCCGCGACGTTCTTCATGACGTAGCCACTCACGCCCAAGCGAAGTAGACGCTCGGCGTACAGAGCTTCGTCTTGCATGGAGAGGACGAGCACGCGGACCGCGGGATGGCTCTGACGTATCCAGCGCACGAGATCGATTCCGTCATCGGTGCCGAGCGCGAGATCGACGACCGCGACGTCCGGCTCCGCACCGTCGATCGATGCCTGCGCATCGCTGACAGAGGACGCTTCGCCGACGAGATTGAATTCCGACTGGCCTGCCAGCAGCTGTTTCAGTCCTTCGCGCACGAATGGGTGATCATCGACGATGACGATCCGAGTCTGTTCTGGCATTAGGCACCCTTGAACGAGTTTGGCGTACGAAAAGCCCCCGGACGCCGCTTGTAGCACTTAAGTTTGCGAGCGCACAAGCAGACGGCAATCCACATTTTCCACAGTCGTCGGTTCGGTGATAGCTTTGAGATTCCATTCGGACTTACACACGCGAGATTTCCCGACGGGTATGAAGAAGGAGCCGGAGGCACCTTTGCGTTTCGTCTTGCTCGAAGACGATGCTCACGACGCCGAGTTGGTCGAGCTCGAGCTCGCCCGCAATGGCATGGAAGTGACATGGCGTCTCGTCGCGAGAGAAGCGGAATTCAGGGCGGCGCTGCAGCCCGACCCTCCCGATCTCGTCCTCGCGGATTACACGCTGCCCGGCTTCGACGGTCTGGCCGCGCTCAAGATCGTCCAGGCGACCTGCCCCGACGTGCCGTTCATTTTCGTCTCGGGCTCGCTCGGCGAAGAGCGCGCGATCGAAGCCCTGAAGAGCGGCGCGACCGATTATGTGCTGAAAGATCGACTACAGCGGCTGCCCGCGGTCGTGCGCCGCGCGCTGAGCGAGGCGCGGGATCGACGCGAGCGCCGCAGTGCCGAGATCGCGCTCGACGAGCAGCGCCTGTTGTTGGGCACGCTCATCGACAGCCTTCCCGAGACCGTCTACGCCGTGAACACCGAAGGACGCCTCACGGTCGTGAATCGAGCGCTGCTCGATGCGCTCGGCAAGAAGCGCGAAGACGTGATCGGCAAGCGGTTGTCGGAGGTGTGGCACGAGGAGCCGCTGCTCGACGTCGAAGCACAGGTCGCCTCGGTCCTGCGAACCGGCCGTGCGCTGACGGATCAAGAACGCGCGTGGCTCGCTGCGGACGGCACGATTCGCTGGGTCACGTTCACGATGGTGCCGCTACGCGATCACGGCACGATCGCCGGCCTCGTCGGCACGGTGCGCGAGGTCACGGCACAGAAGGCGCTGGAGCAGGAGCTCCTGGAGATCTCCAATCGCGAGCAACGGCGCCTCGGCAGCGATTTGCACGACGGGCTCGGCCAGGAGCTCACGGGCTTGTCGCTGTTGCTGAAGGGGCTCGAAGTACAGCTATCGCGCGAGGCCGATCAGTATCTGTCGCAGATCACGAAGATCAGCGATCTGCTGGCCCGCGCCATTCAGAGCACGCGCTCGCTCGCGCGCGGTCTGGCGCCGGTCAATCTCGAGCGCGGCGGCTTGGCCGAGGCGCTGAAGCATCTCGCGGCCCGCTGCACGGACATGTACAGCCTGGAGTGCACGTTCACGATCGGCGACCAGAAGCTGCCGGATCTCGAGGAAGGTCCCGCCACGCACCTGTATCGCATCGCGCAGGAGGCGACGACGAATGCGGCCCGCTACGCCCGGGCGACGAAGATCGCGATCGACCTGCGCGTGGTCGGGCGCAAGCTGCAGCTCTCGATCGCCGACGACGGCATCGGCTTGTCGGCGGGCCTGGCACAGGGGCGGCCCGGCATGGGACTCAAGATCATGGAATATCGCGCGCGCATGCTCGGCGGCACCGTGAACTTCGAGGAGCCCGGCCGCGGAACGCGCATCGTGCTGACGGCGCCGCTCAACGTGCTGCGGCAATCGAAAGAGAAAATGAAGCGCGCCATGTGAACGGCTTCATCCTACTCCCCCTCCCCCGCGCAGCGGGGGAGGGCTAGGGGAGAGGGTCTTCTCTTCTTCTTTATCTTCTCTTCTCTCTCTTCTCTTTCTCTATACAAGAGATCCGTGCCGCCCCAAGGCCGTCTCTCCTACTTCCTAACGACCGGCACCAGCGTGTGATCCGATCCGTTCCACATATCGACGAATGTTTCGATCTCTCCCGCCGGCATCGACGCGGCGATGAAATCGCCTTGCAAGGCATCGCAGCCGATCTGCTCCAAGAACTCGAAAGCAAGCGGCGTCTCGACGCCTTCGGCGCAGACACTGAGCGATAGCGCGTGCGCGAGATCGACGATGGCGCGCACGACGGTCGTCGCCGGCTTCGAGGTCGCCATCTCTTTCACGAGCATGTGATCGATCTTCACTTCGCTGAATGGCATCTTGTACAGCTGGGTGAGCGATGACATGCCGACGCCGAAGTCATCGAGCGACAGGCCGACGCCCCGCACGCGCAGCCGCGTGAAAATGTCCATCACGAGCTCGGGATCGTGCAGCGAAGCGGCTTCCGTCACTTCGAGTGTCAGCTGCTCCGCGGTCACGTCGAATTCCTTCAGCAAGCGGCCGAGGCGATCCGGAAACTCGAGATCCTGGACCAGACGCGGCGAGAGGTTCACGGCGGCGGCCAGATGCAAGCCGCGCTGGCGCCAGTGGCCGATCTGACGGATCGCATCGGTCAGCACGAAATCGGTGATGCCGACGATCAAGCCCGATTGCTCCGCGAGGGCCAGGAACTCACCCGGGAACAACAGGCCGTGGCGCGGATGACGCCAGCGCACGAGCGCCTCCGCGCTGCGCACCTGCCAATCGTTCGCCGTGCGCACGACCTTCGGTTGATAGTGCACGACGAGCTCATGCTCTTCGATCGCGGTGCGCAGCTCCTCGACGGAGAGGCGCTGGCTCGGCTCGATGTGTCGCGCGAGCAGGGCCTCGATGTCCTCGAGCATCGCGGGCTTCTGCAAGGCGCCGAGCATCTTGAGCCCGAGCGATTCGCCGAGCTGGCGCGCGCTCGACAACACGCGCGCGTCCATGCCGCTCGCGAGCAGAATTCCCGCGGTCGTGCCTTGGCGCGCGAGATAGCGCAGCGCCTCGATGCCGTCCATCCCGGGCATCTGCAGATCGAGCAGGATCAAGGTGGGTTGGCGTTTCGCCAGCTGATCGCGAAACGCGGCAGCGGTTTCCGCGGTGATGACGTCGCAGCCGACGCCGTCGCCGATCTGCTGAATGAGCTCGAGAAAGTCGACTTCATCGTCGACCGCCAGGACCAGGTTCCTCTCACGCCGGGACACGTTGCGACTCCTCTGTGTCGTCGAGGATCGCACGCACGCGGCGCGCCAATTCCTCCACTTGATACGGTTTGCTGATGACCTCGATCGAGCCATCCAGCAAGCCGCGATGCATGATCACACTTTCACTGAAGGCCGTCGTCATCAGGATCTTCAGGCCGGGGCGGCGCTCGCTCAATTTCGTCACGAGGCTCGTGCCGAGCAGGCCGCCCGACAACATCACCTCGGAGAACACGAGATCGATGTCTGGATGCTGCATGAACCTCTCCAGCGCCTGATGGCCATTCGTCGCCTCCAACAGGCGATAGCCGAGACTGCCTAGGATCTCGACCGCCGTCGCTCGTACTTCCGGGTTGTCCTCGACGACCAGAATCGTCTCGGCGCCACGCGGCAGCGATTCGGCGGCGACGGCGTCGTCGAGGCTAACGCCCTCGACGGTCGCGTAGGCCCGCGGAAAGTACAGATGCACCGTCGTGCCCTGCCCCGGCGCGCTCGCCACGTTGACGCGTCCTTCGGCTTGCTTGACGAAGCCGTACACCATCGACAACCCGAGGCCGCTGCCTTTGCCGCTGTCCTTCGTCGTGAAGAACGGCTCGCACACCCTCTTCAGGGTGTCGGGCGACATGCCCGTGCCGCTATCGGACACCGTCAGCAGCACGTAATCACCGGGCTCGAGCGCCTCGTCGGAGAGCATGCGCTCGGTGTCCGCCACCACGACGTTGCGGGTTGCAATCGTGATCGTACCGCCGTCGGGCATGGCATCGCGCGCATTGATGACCAGATTGAGAACTGCATTCTCGAGCTGGCCCGGATCGACCTTGATCGGCCAGGTGCCGCGTTCGTGTCGTTGGCGAATGTCGATCTCGCCGGTCAGCGAGCGGCGCAGGAGCTCATGCATGCCGGCGAGCAGCGCGTTGGGATCGACGGCCCGCGGATCGAGCACCTGCTGGCGGGCGAACGCGAGCAAGCGGCGTGTGAGCTCAGCGCCGCGCACGGCCGCTCGCAACGCCGTGTCCGCATGCTTCAACAAGCGCGGACTTTCGCGCAACGAGCGCGACAACAGTTGATTGTTGCCGACGATCACCGCGAGCAGATTGTTGAAGTCGTGCGCGATGCCGCCGGTGAGCCGGCCGACGGCCTGCATCTTCTGGCTATGACGCAGCTCGGCTTCGAGCTGCTTCTTTTCCGTGACGTCGCGCGCCGCCACGAAACAGCCTTGAATGACGCCGTTCTCATCCCGATGCGGGAAGAATGCAGCTTCCATGTCGATCGCACGGCCGGTCGCGTCGCGAATGCGGCCTTGCTGCTCGATCATGCGTCCTTGCAGCGCTTCACGGACGAGCGGACCGATGGCCTCGTGACGGCGCTCGCCCAGGATGGCGCCGAGCGTCCGCCCGCCCTGCGCCGGCGGCAGCGCGAAGAACTCCACGAAGCGGCGGTTCGCATACACGACGCGTTCGTCGCGATCGGCGTACGCGATGTAGAACGGCAGCGAGTCGAGCACGGTGCCATAGAAGTCTTGCGTGCGGCGGACGGCCTGCTCGGCTTCGACCTGTGCGCTGATATCGCTGATCGATCCCGCGAGCCGCAGCGGCCGGCCGCCCGCGCTGCGCTCAGCCTCACCGCGAATGCGGCACCAGAGCAGCGCTCCGGCACCGGTCTTGACCCGGCAGCGCACGTCGAGCGGCCGACGGTTCTCGAGGTGCGCGCGAATGCTCGTCATGACGCGGGGCCTGTCCGCCTCGCACACGATGTTCTGGAAGGCACTGAACGTATCGGGAAATTCCGCCTCGGAGTAGCCGACGATCGCGCGAAAGCGCGCCGCGTACCACACGTGGCCGGTCAGCAGGTCCCAGTCGTAGAGGCCGTCCGAGGTGCCGTGTACGGCGCGCTCCCAGCGCTGCTGCACCTCGTGCGCTTCCTGCTGGTTCTGGATGCGGCGCGAAATATCGCGCAGCACGCCGATCACGCGCTGCGCCCTGCCCTTCTCGTCGCGCGCAACGACGCGCGCGCGGGCGAGAAACCATTTCGGCTTGCCGTATGCCGTCGGCAACTCGTACTCGCACTCGAAGTGATCGGTACCGCCGCGGAAGTGACGTTCGAATTCGTCCAGCACCTCCGCGTCTTCGGGCAGCATCAAGCGCTCGTGGAGCGTCTCGCGCTTCAGCAGCTCTTTTGGATCGACGCCGATCGAGCTGCGCCATTGATCGTTGTAGTAGACCTCGTCGCGGGACACGTTCCAGTCCCACATCGACAGCGCGCCCGCTTCGATCGCCATTTCGAGCCGCGCCTCGCTCGCGCGCACGGACGCTCGCGCCGACTTGTGCGCGCTGATGTCTTCGAGCGTCAGGACGAGCGTGTTCGGCGCCAGATCGAAGGGCTGCATCGAGAGGCGCATCCACACCGCGCGTTCGTCGCGACACGACATCAGCAGTTCGGCCGAGAACGATGCGCCTTCAGCGAGCGCCGAGCGCCACTGCTTGACGACGCTCGGCTCGGCTTGCGATCCGACGAGCGCGAGCGGGGAGCGACCGACGAATTGCTTGCGCGAATATCCGGTGAGCTCGGCGAACGCTGGATTGAGATAGGCGACGCGCTCACTGCCGGGCTGGCGGGTAGCCACATCGCTGACGAGCGCGACGGCAACCGGCAGCGCATCGAACGCTCGATGCATCGATTCTGCGGTGTGCGCGTCGTTCGCCGTCATGCCTGCGTCGTGCCTGCGTCGTGCCTTTCGAATGAGGCGGGTTGTTCGGGACTGCGACAGGCTGTTCGCCCGCCGGCATCGTGTCGTCAGGGTCTGGATGAGCGACATAACTCCCGACGGCGGCAGCCGGGGACGAATGCTGCAGCGATGCCGCGATAAAAACTGTGTTCCGACGCGCGACTTACAGCGATTAGGGGGATGGATGAATGACCGCCACAGAGAAGCACGGAGCGCCTGTCCACACGAGGGTGCGGCCCATGATGCCCGGAATCGGCAGGCGCTCCCCCTAGGAACGGTCAGCGCGCGAGCCAGCCACCGTCCACGGGCAACACCATGCCGTGCACATAGTCCGACGCCGCGGAAGCCAGAAAGACCGCCGCGCCGCCCAGATCCGAGGGCCGCCCCCAGCGCCCCGCCGGTATTCGCCCGAGGATGTCGCGACTGCGCTGCTCGTCCGCGCGCAGCGCGCTCGTGTTGTTCGTTTCGAAATACCCCGGCGCGATCGCATTCACGTTGATGCCTTGCGCCGCCCACTCGTTCGCGAGCAGCCGCGTCAAGCCCGCCAGGCCGCTCTTGCTCGACGTGTAGGAGGCCGTGCGAATACCCCCTTGGAACGAGAGCATCGACGCGATGTTGATGATCTTGCCGCCGCCGTGCGCGAGCATCACCTTCGCCGCGGCCTGCGCCAGGAAGAACGGCGTCTTCAGATTGACGTTCAGGACAGCATCCCAGTCGTCCTCCGTGAACGTGAGCGCATCGCTGCGACGAATGATTCCGGCGTTGTTGATGAGAATGTCGACCCGGCCCGCGGCTTGCACCGCGTCGTCGACGATCCGGCCGGCGTCACGGCTCACCTCGAGATCCGCCTGCACGAAATGAAAACGGCGGCCCGCGCCGACGACGTCGCGCTGCGTGTGCTCGGCGCTCGAACGGCCGACCGCGACGACATCCGCACCCGCTTGTGCGAGCGCGATGCCCTGCCCGAGCCCGGTGTTCGCGCCCGTGACGAGCGCGACCTTGCCTGCCAAGGAGAAGCTGTCGAAAAACGTTCCGTGCACGTGAGTCATGGGTTCACTTCAATTGGCAGATGTCGAGGACATTCATGTCCGTGTAGTCGAGGTTCTCGCCGCCCATCGCCCAAATGAAGCTGTAGTTGCGCGTGCCAGCGCCCATGTGGATCGACCAGGGCGGCGACATGACGGCTTCGTCGTTGCGCACGACGAGGCTGCGCATCTCGTGCGGCTCGCCCATGAAATGCATGACGCGCTGATCGTCGCCGTCGAGATCGAAATAGAAGTACACCTCGGAGCGACGATCGTGCAGATGCGGCGGCATCGTGTTCCACACGCTGCCCGACTTGAGAATGGTGAGACCGAGCAACAGCTGCGCCGACTTGCACGTCGCGGGCACGATGTACTGGTAGATCGTGCGCTCGTTCGAGGTCCCAGGCGCGCCACGTTCGAGCGGCACCGCCTTGTCGATCGAGATGTGCACCGGCTCGTAGCGCACGTGCGCGGGCGTCGAGACGAGATAGAACTTCGCCCCAGCGCCGCTGGTCGCCTCGAACGCCACGTCCTTCGAGCCCATGGGGACGTACAACCCGTCGCGCGGCGCGAGCACGAACGAGTGACCATCGACGCTCACGGTGCCGGGATGCTGGCCCACGTTGATGACACCGAGCTCACGCCGTTCGAGGAACGGCTTGCCCTGCGCCGAGGCCGGCTCGCTCTGGTCGGGCAGGCGCAGCGCCTTCGTTTTCGGCGCCGCGCCGCCCAGGACGAAGCGCTCGTAGTGCGCGTAGTTCAGAGTGATCTCGTCCGTGACGAACAAGCCGTCGATGAGATAGCGATCGCGAAGTTGCGCATTGCTGGCGCCGGCCATCATGTCCGGATGCGTCGCGTGATAGATCTTCTTGAACACCTTGAATCCTCGCTCCGCGCCGCACGCGGCGCTGTGTTGTCGTTGCGTCCGTTAGAGCTTGTACGCCTGCTTCGGCAGTCGATAGGCGAGATCGCGCGCGACCTCGGCGGCCTCGACCTCTTCCAGCCGATGCTCCGCGACGAGCCGCGCGAGAAACACGCAGTCGATACGACGCGCGACATCGTGGCGCGCGGGAATCGACAAGAACGCGCGCGTGTCGTCGTTGAAGCCGACGGTGTTGTAGAAGCCCGCGGTCTCGGTCGTGTACTCGCGAAATCGCAACATGCCCTCGGGGCTGTCGTGGAACCACCACGCCGGGCCGAGCTTCAATGCCGGGTAATGCCCCGCGAGCGGCGCGAGCTCGCGGCTGTACGTCGACTCATCGAGCGTGAACACGATGAGCGAGAAGCGCGTGTCGTTGCCGAACCGATCGAGCAGCGGCTTGAGCGCATGCACGTAGTCCGTGCGCAGTGGAATGTCCGCGCCCTTGTCGCGCCCGAAGTGCTGCAGCAGCCAGCGATTGTGGCTGCGGAACGAGCCCGGATGCAGTTGCATCACCAGCCCGTCGTCGATGCTCATCTTCGCCATCTCGACGAGCATCGCCGCGCGAAACAGCTCGGCATCCGCCGCCGAGAAATGACCGGCCGTGACACGCCCGAACAAGCGTTCCGCCTCGGCCCGCGAGAGATCCGCGGTCGCCGCCGTGACGTGACCGTGATCGGTCGACGTCGCACCCATGCGCGCGAAGACCTCGCGCCGCGCACGGTGGGCGCGCAAGTAGCCGCTCCAGGAGTACACATCCTCGCCGGTGAGCTCGCCGAAGGCCTCCAAGGCATCCGCGAACGACTCGTGCTCGGGGTCGATGACCGCATCGGGCCGATACGCGGTGATGACGCGCCCGCGCCAGCCGCTGGCGCGAATCGCCGCATGATGCTCGTGCGTGTCGACCGGCGATTCGGTCGTCGCGATGACCTCGATGTTGAAGCGCTCGAACAGCGCGCGCGGACGGAACTCGGGCGTCGCGAGCCGCGCCGCGATCGTGTCGAAGTAGTGATCCGCGGTCGCCGCTTCCAGCGTCACCGTCAGGCCGAAGACCTCGGCGAACACATGATTGAGCCACAGCGACGAGGGGGTGCCGCGAAACAGATGGAAGTTCTCCGCCAGCAGTCGCCATGCGGCGCGCGGATCGGCGCTCGAGGGCCCGGAGCGCGAGGGAACGCCGAGCTGCTCGAGGCCGATGCCCTGGCTGTACAGCATTCGGTACACGTAGTGATCGGGCGCGAGCAGCAAGGACGTGGCATCACGGAACGCCTCGTTCGCCGCGAACCACCGCGGGTCGGTGTGTCCGTGCGGGCTGATGATCGGCAACTCGCGCACCGCCGCATACAGGCGGCGGGCGATGCCGCGGACGTTCGGGTCCGCCGGGAACAGGCGGTCTTCGTGCAGATGCAGAGCTGTGGTCATTCGCACCCCTGGATGGCCTCATGGTAACCGGTGTCATGCGGCTACGCCAAGCGTGCGAAAGCACTTTGGTTTGTACTATCTAGCGCCTCGAGCGCGCGGCGGCGCTCATGCCGAACTCAGGCCCAGCTCAGGCCTTGGGCCGGCCCGAGGACTCCCGCACGACGAGATGCGGATAGACGGTCGAAGCGGACGCGCTCGGTCCGGGCAGATTCGCGATCTTCGCGATCAGCTTTTCCGCCGCGATCCGGCCCATGTCGCGGATCGGTTGGCGCATCGTCGTCAACGAGGGGCAGAGCCGCGAGGCCAGCGGGCTGTCGTCGAATCCCACGACTGTGAGGTCGTCCGGGATCTTGAGCCCGCGCAGATACGCGGTCCGATAGACGCCCGCGGCCGTTTCGTCGTTGCCCGCGAAGATCGCGGTCGGGCGCGGCGACATCGACAGCAGATGCTCCGCGCACGCGGCGCCCGACTCGAACGTGTACGCGCCTTCCACGATGTAGTGCGGCTCGAGCGCGAGCCCGCGCTCGGCGAGCGCCTGGCGAAAGCCCGTCACGCGCTCGAACGACGACCGGTAGCCTTCCGCGGGGCCGGAGATCATCGCGATTCGCTGATGTCCCAGGCGCGCCAGGTGTTCAGCGACCTCGGCCGAGGACTCGCGGTCGCACGACAGCACGAGATTGTCCGGCTCGTCGAGCGGCGCTGACAGCACGCGCACATAGGGACAGTCGAGCTCGCTCAGCATCGCGGCGAGCGATGCGTTCTCCGAGACCGGCGGCAGCAGGATCACGCCATCGAGCTTCTGCCGGCTGATGAGCTGGCGGATCTCGGTCTGAAACTCCGCGCTGTGGCGGTCGCACGGATGCACGACGAGCTCGTAGCCCTTGCGGCGCAGGGCCGTGAGCGCGCCTTCCTGGATATTGATGACGTACGGCGCATTCGGGTTGTCGTAAACGATGCCGACGAGGAACGAACGCCGGAACGCGAGCCCGCGCGCTTGCGGATCGGGGGTGTACCCGACGCTCTGCATGATCTCGGTCACGCGAGTGCGCGTCTCCTCGCGCACGAACGGCGATTCGTTGATGACGCGCGAGACGGTTTTCTTCGACACGTTCGCCAGCCGCGCGATGTCGTTGATCGTGTGCTTGCGGTCGCGCGCCTCGACCCGCGGTGGTGTCGGCGCCTCGCGCTTGGCGGCGCTGCGGCGCGCGGCCTTCTTTGCCGCCTTCTTTGGCATACGGTGAACCTTCTCGATGCATCAATCCCGCGGTCGATCGCGGCAGGATACAACGGCGCTACGCGGCGGACATCGACAAGATCGGACCGGCCCTCATTTCAAGGCGGCCGGCAGCCACAACGACAGCCACGGCACGTACACGACGATGAGCAGCACGGCGAGCGCGGCGAAATAGAACGGCCAGATCGTCTTCAGCGTCTCCGTCACGCTGATCCTGCCGATCGCCGTGCCGACGAACAGCACCGAGCCGACCGGCGGCGTGATCAGGCCGATGCCTCCCTTCATGATGAGGATGACGCCGAAGTGCACCGGATCGACGCCGAACGCCTTCGCGACCGGCAGGAAAATGGGCGTGCAAATGATGATGAGCGGCGCCAGGTCCATGAACGTGCCGATGATCAGCAGCACGATCACGAGCAGCAGCAGCATGACGTACTTGTTGTCGGAGATCCCGGTCAGCGTTTCGACCGCCGCCGCCGGCACCTGCAGATACGCGAGCAGCCACCCGAACGACGCCGCCGCGCCGATCACGAACAGGATGAGCCCGGTCGTGCGCACCGCGCCCGCGCACGTCTCCTTGAAGTTCGCCCACGAGAGCCGCCGGTACACGAGGCCCGTGATCAGCATGGCGTAGCCGACCGCGATCGAGGCGCTCTCGACCGCCGTGAAAATGCCGGCGCGAATACCGACGAAGATCAGCGCGACGAGCAGCAGACCCGGCAGCGCGGCGACGAGCCGTTGCACGACGGCTCCGAAGCCCGGGAACGGCTCGACCGCGTAGCCGCGACGTTTCGCGATGATCCACGTGACCAGCAACAGCGTCACGGTGAGCAACAACGCCGGCACGATGCCCGCCGCGAACAGGTCGGCGATCGAAATCGAGCCGCCGGCCGATGCCGAGTACAGGATCAGATTGTGCGAAGGCGGGACGAGCAGCGCGACCAGCGCGGCGGTCATGGACACATTGACGGCGAAGTCGCGATCGAAGCCGCGCTTGACCATCTGCGGAATCATCGTGCCGCCGATGGCCGAGACGTCCGCGATCGCCGAACCGGAGACGCCACCGAAGAACAGCGACGCGAGCACGTTCACCTGGCCCAGGCCGCCGCGCAGATGTCCCACGAGCGAGGAGGCGAATGCGATCAGCCGCTCCGAGATGCCGCCGCGCATCATCAGCTCGCCGGCGAAGATGAACAGCGGAATCGCGATCAGCGAGGCGGCATTCGCGCCGGCGACCGTCTGCTGGACGACGATGATCGACGGCAGATCGAGGTACAGCACCGTGACCAGCGATGCCGAGATCAGCGCGAAGCCGACCGGCACGCCGAGGAACAGCAGCGCCAGCAACGTTCCGAACAAGATGGCGACAGCCACTGTCATTCTCCGGCCGGCACCGCGGGCGGCGGACTGATCATCTGCTCGACCGCGAACAAGGCGATGAGCGCGCCGCCCGCGCACATCGGCAGGAACACGAGCCCTTGCGGCAGCGGCGCACCCGCCATCGGATAGCTCCACGCATCGAGCATCATCTCGCCGCCCCACACGGCGAACATCAGGCCGATGCCGAGGATGATGCACTGGGCGAGGAGCCGCAGCGCCCGCTGCACCGGCGGCCTGGCGTATTCGACGACGATGAAGAAGCCGAAATGCCGGTTCGCACGCACGCCCGCCGCGGCGCCGAACATCATCGCCGTGCTCATCAGCAGCAACGCGACCGGCTCGGTCCAACTCGGCGAATCGTTCATGACGTAGCGGGCGAACACCTGCCACGCCTCGACCGCCGCCATGCCGACGACCGACGCACCGGCGATGGCCAGGGCAATGCCCGCGGTGCGGCGCAGGGCTGCGTTGAGCGGCTTCTCACGCGTGAGCAATACCGCGTTCAGCGAACTCTCGTTGGCAGTCATGACTCCCCCGGGATTTCTTTTCGATCAAGCGACGGCGCGGATCGCCTCGTACACCTGGCGCAACTCACCGTTCGCGATGCAGCGTTCGACGACCGGACGCGCGATCGCGTGGAAGGCCGCGCGGTCGACCTCGTTCACGTGCACGCCCGCCTGGGTGACGAACTCGCGCGACTCGTTCTCCATGCGATCCCACAGCTCGCGCATGTACGCGACCGATTCGGCGGCGGCCGTGACGAGCAGTTCGCGATCGGCGGGGGTGAGCGCGTCGAACGTCCGCTTCGACATCAACAGCGCCTCGGGCGAGAACGAATGGTCCGATTGCGACCAGTAGCGCGCGACTTCGAACTGGCGGCTCGTATGGAAGGTTCGCCAATTATTCTCGGCGCCTTCGATCAGGTGCGTCTGCATGGCCGAATACACCTCGCCGTAAGGCAACGGCGTGGGATTGGCGCCGAGCGTGCGCACGAGCTCGATGAAAATGTCCGAGGGGGGCACGCGGATCTTGAGACCTTGCAGATCGCCCGGCGCGACGATCGGGCGCCGCACGTTGTAGAAGCTGCGCGCGCCGGCGTCGTAGATCGCGAGCCCGATGAGACCGCGCGCCTCGAACCCTTTGCGTACCGCGGCGCCCGCCGCGCCGTCGACTGCTCGACGCATGTGCGCAACCGAATCGAACACGTACGGCAGCGCGAACACCTGCGTCAGCGGGAACGCATTCGTCAGCGGCGCGAAATTGACGCGCGTGAGGTCGAGCGCGCCGAAGCGCGTGAGATCGACCGTGTCGCTCTCGCGGCCGAGCTGTCCGGAGTGATACACGCGGATGCGCAGGCGGCCGTTGGTTTCCTGCTCGATGCGCCGGCCGATCCAGCGCACGGCTTCGACCGTGGGGTACTTGTCGATGTGCACGTCGGCGGCCGTCATCAGGCGCGTGTCCGCGGCCTGTGCGAACGAGGACTGCGTGACGCAGGCCGCGCCCAAACCGAGTACGACATCGCGACGGCGCACGTTCAGCTCCTAGGATCGAGCGGCTCGGCGCGTGTGATGCGGACTCGCACCTCGCCGCAGCCCGCGAAGACGTGACGGGATTCCTGGCCGACGCGAATGTCGTGGACGCCCGTGATCATGCCGGTCGAGATGACATCGCCCGCGCGCAGGATCGCACCTTGCTCGGCGCGCTTGTTCAGTGTGAAGGCGAGCGAACCCAAGGCGCCGCCGTGCTTCACGGCCGTGCCGCGGCCGACCGAGACGCCATCGATGAAGGTTTCGGCATCGATGCGCTCGATGTCGCGCCAATTCGGGATTTCTGGACCGACGACGACGCCCCAGTTGTTGCCGAAGTCGGAAACGACGGCGGCGGGTCCGGCATCGTTCAACGATGCGAGCGGGCTGCTCGCGACTTCCACGCCGATGTGCATCGAGCGCACGAGCGAGCCCACGGTGTCGGCCGTCCAATCGCGCTTGCCGTGCGGTGCATCGCTCGCGACGACGATCACGATCTCCGCTTCGACCGCGGCAAAGCCGCCTTCGAACACGGGACACTGAGCGACCCCCTCGCCGTCGACCCAGTGCACGTTGCGCGCGAATGCAGGTCCGATCAGGCGCTCTTCCGGAAACTGAGACGCGAACGCGGGCGATACGCGCGCGACCTTCCAGCCGCGGATCGCGTCCGGCCAGCGCTCGATCGCGGCGGCTTGCACTCGATAGGCGGCCGCGAGGTCGGGCGGCACAGCGCCTGGATAGCGGTCGATGACGCGGGCTTGCGCGCGCGCGGACGTAAAAGCGTCCGCAATCGTGTTTGCATCGCTGCTCTGGGTCGGCTGAATCGCGATCAAGATTCATCCCTCGTTGACTTGGTGGCGCTCGCAGAGTGCCTGAAGCCCGCGCGCGCAGCGACGCGCATGAGCTGCATGGACCTCCGTGACGGCTACGTGACGAGCTCGTCTTCCCCGGGAAAACATAGCCAAAAGCGCTCGCAAGGCTGTATATAGGAAACCGGTGTCATTTACAATCCAGAACGCGGCCGCGGGGCTGTCGCTCGATGCGCGTGCCTCGTGTCCTGTCGAGCTTTCAGATCGCGTATTCAGATGGGGGGATTCCATGCGTTCACTGCGCCCTTTGCTCGTCATTCGATGCCTCCGGCCCGCGCTCGTGCG
>JAEYXD010000127.1 GCA_023428645.1 Pseudomonadota bacterium | reverse complement strand
GACTCGCACCGCAGGTGGGGTTCCACCACCTGCTGGCCAGCCAGGGCGGCCGCGGGGTGCTGCCCGGCGGTGTCCCCGGGGTCCACCCGGCGCGGGTCGTGGTGATCGGCGCCGGCGTCTCGGGCGTCAACGCGGCCGAGGTCGCGGTCGGGATGGGCGCCCACGTCCAGCTGCTCGACCTCGATGTCTCACGGCTGCGCCAGGCCGACGCCCGGTTCGGCGGCCGGATGACCACGTTGGCGTCCAACGCGTTCACGATCGAGCAGTCGGTGCGCGAGGCGGACCTGGTGATCGGAGCCGTGCTGGTGCCCGGCGCGAAGGCGCCCACGCTGGTCAGTGACGACCTGGTGTCGCGCATGCCGCCGGGCTCGGTCCTGGTCGACATCGCGATCGATCAGGGCGGCTGCTTCGAGACGAGCCGGCCGACGACGCATGCCGAGCCGACGTTCCTCGTCGATGACGTCGTGCACTACTGCGTAACGAACATGCCGGGCGCGGTGCCGCGCACGTCGACGTTCGCGCTTACGAACGCGACGCTGCCCTATGTGAAAGCGCTTGCCGGCCTGGGTGTGCAGCAAGCGCTGGCGAGGGACGAGCATCTCGCGCGCGGATTGAATGTGCACGCGGGTGCGATTACGCACGAAGCTGTCGCGCGCGACCTGGGTCTCCCGTTCCGACCGTTCCAAGCGTTCGCAACGAACGCTGCTGCATAAGCACTCCGGTTTCTGCGCTGTTGAACCCCCGTTCAGGCCCGCTCAGCGGGCCTTTTTTTTCGAGCGCCGAGTGGGGTTTTGATCGTGTGCGCCCGCCCCAAGACTGGGATGGATGAACGACTACATCACCCCGGTCAACAAGACTCTGATTCTCGTGACGGTCGCGATCTTCGGCCTGCAATATCTCGTGGGTCCGGTCGTCACCGCGCATTTCGCGCTGTGGCCGCTCGGCACCGACGCGTTCAGGCCCTGGCAACTGCTGACCTATGGCTTCTTGCATGGCGGCGTGGCGCACTTGTTCTTCAACATGTTCGCGCTGTTCATGTTCGGGTCCGAGATCGAGCGGCTGTTCGGCCCGCGTCGCTATCTGATCTTTTATCTGCTGTGCATCATCGGCGCGGGAGTGATGCACTTGATCGTGAGCGTGGCGGCGGGCTTGCCGAGCGTGCCCGCTGTCGGCGCCTCGGGCGGCGTGTTCGGCTTGCTGCTCGCGTTCGGCATGATCTGGCCGCACCGCAAGCTCATGCTGTTGTTCCCGCCGATCCCGATGCCCGCATGGCTGTTCGTGACGTTGTACGGTGCGCTCGAGTTGTACCTGGGCGTCACGCAGACGATGCAGGGCGTCGCGCACTTCGCGCACCTGGGCGGCATGGCGACCGGCTTCGTGTTGATCCGCTATTGGCGCGCGCAGGCGCGCCGTCGGCCTCAGTAGTTCGCGCCGAGCCGGGCGGGTTCGAGTTCCTTCGCGATCTGCCGGCCGAACATCGCGGGCCCGACCCACGTGTACACGCAGAAGCCGAGCCACAGGAGATTCAGCGGCAGCACCGCGGAGGAGTAGCCGAGATCGCCGGTCGCGAGCACGCCGACGCGATAAGCAAGATAGGTGCCGATCAACAGCACGACGCGGCGGGTGATCGAGCCGCCGCTCAACAGCGTGTTGAAGCGCCACCACACGCCCAGCAGCACGCTCTGCCGGGCCTTCACCGCGCACAGCAGGTGAATCGCGCCGTCGTGCAGCGCATTGTGCTGCAGCACCATGAGTGCGTGCTCACGAGCCGCTTGCGTCTGCCCCGCTTGCAGCAGCAGATGACCCATCACGACGAGTGCCTGCGCGTTCTCGGGATCGATCTCCAGCGCGCGGCGCGCGCACTCCTCGGCGCGCTCGAACTCACGTGCGTTGCGATAGTGTTCCGCGAGGTCCGCCCAGGTCGCGTCATCGTCGGGGTCGGTGTCGCGGGCGCGCTCGAGCCATTGCAATGCCTCCGCGCGCCGATTCCAGAGCACGTACAGATCGGCAAGGGCGCGCATGCTCGCGGTGTCGCTCGGGTCGAACGTGAGCGCGGCTCGATAGTGCCGCTCGCCGTCGGCGAACCGGCGCCGGGAGGTGGCGACGACGCCCGCCGCGAACTGTGCGAGCGATGACGCGGGCGCGAGCGTCAGCGCGAGGTCGGCTTCGTGCGCCGCCGCCTCGATGCGCTTCTGATCGCGCAGGCACAGCGCGAGCAATGCGTGCGCGGACGCGTTGTCGACATCGAGGGAGAGCGCCTGGCGCAGCGACTCGACCGCGCCGAAGACGTCCTGATGTTGGATTTGCGCGTGCGCCCGCCGCAGCAAACGTTCGACTTCGTCGGCCACTAGTTCACCATCACGGCCCAGAACGGCGAATCGATCGCGCCGACGACGTTGGTCTTGATCAGACCGCCGAGCACGACGACCAGCGCACCCGCCTGCGCGGAGCGCGATGTGCCCGCCGCGCGCTCCTCGAAGTATTCGAACAGCGCATACGGGTTTTGCTGCAGGAACAAAATCCAGTAGGCGAGCCCGAGCTTCCACACGACGATGACGAGCAAGGCGTACTTGATGCCCGAGTCCGGCAGCAGTCCAAGGCTCGGCAGCATCGCAAGCAGCAACAACAGCAGCGGCGAGCCGAGCACGATCGCGAGCGCCAATGCCATCTCACGCTTGAGCGTCGGGCTGCGCAGCGACCACGAGTTGAACGCGAACATCAGGACGCCGAGCCAGGCGCCGCCGAACATCATCGCGAGCAGCGGCCAGAACGGATTGAACGCGGGGAGCTGCGTGCGGCTGCGCGGCTCGTCGACGATTCGATACGCCGCGCTCATCTGCGGCTGCCGTGCTGATCCAGGAACTCGAGCACTTCATCGTACTGGCCGGCTTCGTTCGCATAGCGCGCGTAATTGCGTGCCGTCGTGAGCCACTCGGTCGTCGTGTTCTTCGTTGCGCGCGCCGCCGAGCGCAGGTGCTCCGTCGTGAGCGCCACTTCGCGTCCTTGCGAGATCGAAGCCTCGATGGCCTCGTCGACCGCGCTTTCGACGAGATTGCGCAGATCCGCGCCCGAGAATCCCGCCGTCAGTTCCGCGATCTCCTTGCAGCGTATTTCGCCCGCGGTCGGGCGATCCTCCAGCAAGGCTTCGAGAATGGATTGGCGCGCGACTTTGTCCGGCGGCGGCACGAACATCACGCGATCGAACCTGCCGGGCCGGCGGAACGCGGGATCGACGGCCCAGGGCACGTTGGTTGCGCCCATCACGAGCACGTTGGCGTTGTTCTGCGCGAAGCCGTCGAGCTCGGAGAGGAACTGACTGACGAGCTTCGATGAAGTCGCCTCGCGCGAGTATTGCCGCTTGCCGCCGAGCGCCTCGACCTCGTCGAAGAACAACACCGCTGGCGCTGCCTGGCGTGCCTGCTCGAACAATGCGTGCAGCTTGCGCTCCGACTCGCCGATGTACATGTCGAGCACGTCGGAGACGGCGACGTTGAAGAATTTCGCGCCGCATTCCCCGGCGGTCGCGCGCGCGATCAACGTCTTGCCGCAGCCGGGCGGGCCGTACAGCAGGATGCCGCCACCCGCCTTGCGGCGAAAGCGATGGAACAGCGACGGCTTCTGGAACGGCAGGATGATGCGGCGGTGAATCTGCTTCTTGACCGCGTCGAGGCCGCCGACATCGGCGAAGCGGTTGCGCTCGGTCTCGGGATGCAGCAGGCGCGTGACTTCGGTCGTGTCCGTGTCGTCGTGCGCTTCCTGCAGGACCTTGCTCGCCGTCGTCGCGCGCGCCGCGCCGATGCGCACGACCTTCGCATCGAGCTCGGCCTCGAGCGCGCGGTCTTCGAGCGCGGGGTTCGCTCGCACGGCGGCTCGATACGCCGCTCGACCTTGCTCCAGGGCACCGATTCGGCAATGCGCCCGCGCCTTCAGCAAGAGTGTTTCGCTGCCGTCGCCCGACGCCCATTCGAGCGTCTTCGTCGCTTCGCCGAGCGCCAGCCACGCGCGGGCGACGTCGTAGCGTTCGGTGTCGGCAAATTCAGTGGGCTCGAGAGGCGAGGAGGTGAGCAGGTCACGCAGCTCCTGCGGCCGATCGCGTTGCAGTGCCGCGCGAACCAGGACGAGATAGAGCTCGCGATTGAGCGGCGTCGCGCGGAGCGCGGCACGCAGGGACTCGAATGTCGTGGTGTCCATCGATGCAGCCGATACGGGTTCAGCGGTTGACACGCGCGTCGCCGAGTCGGTGTTGTCTTTGCTGCCGGGCGTGACGCGAACGCTCCGGCGGTCTGGCGTGAATCATAGCCGGCCGCTCCGGTCCGACACACCTCTACTTCATCGCGTTACGACGAATCTTCGAGCCAGCCGACGTACCGGTACGCCGTCCGCGTCCCCGTTTGCTTCCGGGCCGGGGAGCGAGTAAAGATCCCAGATTGGGCCGCGCGAATCGGCGTGCGTCTCACGGTCGAGCGGATACGCGTTTGAAGAACGACGGGTCACACCTCACGTTTCTGCCAGATCACTTGCAGCCGCGAGTGTTCCTGTGGGGTACTCATGCAAATTCGCTGCCGCTCGCCGCTTGCGGCGCTCCGGCACGCGAGCGCTGCTTTACCGAGCGCGGCGTCGTCGAAGACGTCGAAGGCATCGCGATTCCGCTGCGCGACGCCTTGCCGGCGCTCGCCGCGATCGGCGTCGCCGAAGCCACGCAATTGCCTACATCCGTCTCGATCTGGAGCGCCGCCGCGAAGTTCGCGCTCGACCTCATCGCGCGCGGCCGCTTGATCCCGACGATCGAGACAGTGGGCTCGCAGGTCGAAGCGCGCTGGCGTGCCTCCATTCTGCTCGGCGACGACGCCGACCGATTCGCCCGTCTGGCGAATTCCTTTCCGCCCGCGGCGCATGCGGTGCCGGCATCGCCCGAGCGCCGTGGCAAGCGCGGCAGACGCAAATCGGCCGAGCCGAACGGACCGGAGCACGTGTGGACGCCCGACGCATTGCTCGAGCGGTTTCTGAACGCGTGCGCCGACATGCTGATGCGAACCACCGAGGTGTCGCGCGCGCAGCCGCGCATGCCGTGGGAGCAGCGGTGGTTGCGCGCGCTGCGCGAGCCGGACGCGACCTTCTCCGGCGATGGCTTCGCCGAACGCTTGCTGACGGACGATCTGAAAGCGTGGGTCAGGCCGCTCGCGGGCATGCAGGGCGAGGCCCGTGCTTGCTTTCGCCTGGACCTGCCCGAGCTGCAGGAGAGCGATCCGAACGGCGACCAGGCGCGCTTCACGCTGCGCTACTTCCTGCAGTCGGCACGCGATTCCAGCTTGCTGATGCCGGCGGCGGACGTGTATCGCGGCGGCGCGTCGATTCGCCGCGGCATCGCGAGCAGCGCCCGCTCCGCACAGGAGCACTTGCTCGCGGGCCTCGCGATCGCCGGTCGGCTGTTCGCGCCGATCGAGGCGAGCTTGCGCGAGGCGCGTCCCGAATCGATCACGATGAAAAGTGCGATCGCGTGGGATTTCTTGAACAACGCCGCGCCCCAGCTCGCCGAAGCCGGCCTCGGCGTGATCCTGCCGGCGGAGTTGACGCGTACCGGCCAGCGTCGGCTGCGCATGCGGATGCGCGTGGGCTCCGCACGCAGCGCGGCCGCCGGCGGCCCGAGCGAGCTCGCGCTCAACGGCATGCTGACGTTCCGTTGGCAGGCCGAGCTCGCGGGTGAAATGCTGGATGTCGAGGAGCTGCGCGAGCTCGCGAAATTGAAAGCGCCGCTCGTGCGGCATCGCGGTCGGTGGGTCGCGGTCGATAGTCGCGAGATCAACGAGGCGATTCGTTTGCTGGAACAGCGTGGCGGGACGCTCGCGGCGCACGAGGGCCTGGCGGCGGCGTTCGGCGCCGCGGAGCGCACGGCGCAAACGTCGCTGCCGATCGACGTCGCGGTCGAAGGCTCGTTCGCGGACGTGCTGACGCGCTTGCGCGCGGCGCCCGACGCCACCGAGTTCGCCGTGCCGGAGACCTTCATCGGCACGCTGCGTCCCTACCAGGTGCGCGGCGCCGGCTGGCTCGCGACGATGAGCGAGCTGCGACTGGGAGCGTGCCTCGCCGACGACATGGGCCTCGGCAAGACCGTGCAGCTGCTCGCGCTGCTCTTGCATCGGCTGCGCAGCGGCGCACGCGGTCCGTGTCTGCTCGTGTGCCCGACGTCCGTCGTCGGCAACTGGGAGCGGGAGCTCAAGCGGTTCGCGCCGAGCCTGCCCTTCGTTCGTCACTATGGCGCACAGCGCGCCCGCGATCCGGAGAGCTTCGCCGCGCTCGAGCCGGGCACGCTCGTATTCACGACGTACGGGCTCCTGCGTCGCGACTGGCACACGCTGTCGCAAGTGGAGTGGTCGGTCGCGGCGCTCGACGAGGCGCAGAACATCAAGAACTCGGCCTCGCGAACCGCGCAGGCGGCGCGTGCGCTCAAGGCGGATTTCAGGGTCGCGTTGACGGGTACGCCGGTCGAGAACCGGCTCGCGGAGCTGTGGTCGATCTTCGAGTTCCTGAATCCCCGCTTCCTCGGGCCGCAAGCGGAATTCCGCCGCACGTATGCGATTCCGATCGAACGCTATGGCCAGGCCGAGGTCGCGGAGCAGCTCAAGCGACTCACGCAGCCATTCATTCTGCGGCGCCTGAAATCCGATCCGACGATCATCGAGGACCTGCCGACGAAGCAGGAGATGAAGGTCGTCTGCTCGCTCACGCGCGAACAGGCGTCGCTGTACCAGGCCGCGCTCGACGAGGCGCTCGCGAAAATCGAGGAGGCGGATGGCATCGAGCGGCGCGGCCAGGTGCTCGCGCTGCTCACCGCGCTCAAGCAGATCTGCAATCACCCGGCGCAATACCTGGGCGAGCCCGCGCCGCTCGCCGGACGCTCCGGGAAACTGCAGCGCATGGTCGAAATGTTGGAAGAGGTGATCGCGAGCGGCGATCGCGCGCTCGTGTTCACGCAGTATCGCGAAATGGGCGATCGACTCGTCCAGGAGCTCAACCGCGTCTTCCGCCTCGACGTGCCGTTCCTGCACGGCGGCGTGCCGCAGGCCGCGCGCGATGAGATGGTGCGGCGTTTCCAGGACGATCCGCGCGGGCCGCCGATCTTCGTGTTGTCCGTGAAGGCGGGCGGCACGGGTTTGAATCTCACCGCGGCGAATCACGTCTTCCACTACGACCGTTGGTGGAATCCGGCCGTGGAAGATCAGGCGACCGATCGTGCGTATCGCATCGGCCAGCAGCGTTCCGTGCAGGTTCACAAGCTGATGTGCGCGGGAACGGTCGAGGACAAGATCGATCAGCTGCTCGAGCGCAAGCGGCAGCTCGCGGAGACGATCGTCGGCGCTGGCGAGCAATGGATCACCGAGCTCGACGACAACGAGCTGCGCGACCTGTTCTCGCTCGCGCCCGACGCCGTGATCTCCGAGGACCTTGCCGAAACGGATGCGGCCAGCGATGTGAGCGAGCCGGCGAGGCCGCGTCCGAAGCGGCGCCGTCGGGGCGAGGTGCGGGCATGAGCTTCGAGGGCGGATTTCCGCGCGGCACGAAGCAGCCGCCGCCGCAGCACGGCATCAAAGTGCGCGAGATGGGCACGACGTGGTGGGGCCAGCGCTGGATCAAGGCGCTCGAGCAGTTCTCGCGCGATTACCTGAGCCGGCTCGGCCGTGGCCGCACGTATGCGCGCACGGGGCGCGTGCACGATCTCACGATCGGGCCGGGGCTCGTCACCGCGGTCGTCACCGGTTCGGAATCGTACGATGTGAGCTTGCGCATGGACGCGTTCAGCACCGCCGAATGGAACATGGCGATCAAGATCATGGCGCAGGAGGCGCGTTATGCGGCCGAGCTGCTCGCGGGACAGATGCCGGCGGACATCGATGCCGTGTTCCGGCGCTGCAAGCGCAGCCTGTTCCCGAGCAAGAGTCATGATCTCGAGACCGACTGCTCGTGCCCCGACTGGGCGAGCCCCTGCAAGCACGTCGCAGCCATGCACTATGTGCTCGGCGAAGCGTTCGATCGTGATCCCTTCTTGCTGTTCGAGCTGCGCGGCCGCACGCGGGATCAAGTGCTCGCGGCGCTGAGCCGGCTGCGAACGGGCACGAGCGAAGGTGCGGTCATGGAACACCGCGCGGCCGAAACCGTCGCGACGGCGGTCGAGGTATCGCCGGAAGCGTGGACGAAGTATGAAGTCGCGCCGGTGCCGATTCCGACGCTGCGGTTCAATTTCGAGCCGCCGCAAACGCCAGCGGCGATCCTGCGGTCGATCAATCCGCCGCGGCCGTGGTCGCTCGAGCAGACGCCCGCGGATTTCCTCGCGGAGGCGTATGCCGCGGCGAGTGAGCGTGCGCGGCAGATGGCGTTGGGCCTGCCCCCAGCCGAAGCGGCGGACACGCCTGCGATCGGCGAGACGAAGTCCGCGCCGAAGCGGCGGCGGAAGAAAAAGGCTGCGACGGCGATCGATGCGGGCGAGGACGCGCCCGACAGCACTGGTGATCGAGGCGAGGATTAACGCTGGTCGCCGCGCAACGCTGCGACTCGCGCTCGCAAGGACGCGAGGTCCGCCTGCGCCGGATCGATCGCCTGGCCGACGAGCAAGCCGATCTTCGGCCAGAAGCGCCGCGGCCAACGCCGCCAGACCTTGCCGTACTTGCGCGAGAACATCGAGTCCCACAAGCCCGTCAGCGCCATCGGAATCACCGGCACCGGTGTTTCGCTCAGAATCCGCATCATGCCCGGGCGAAATGCGCCGATCTCGCCGTCGGCCGTGAGCCGCCCCTCCGGAAAAATGCATACGAGATTGCCATCGCGCAGCTCCGCCGCGACGATCTGAAACGCGCGTTCATACACCTGTGGATCCTCCTTCGCGGGCGCGACCGGAATCGCCTTCATGCCGCGGAAGATCGTGCTCAGCACCGGAATCTTGAAAATGCTGGCCTCCATGATGAAACGCACGGGCCGCGGACACGCGGCCGAGATCACGATCGCATCCGCAAAGCCGACATGGTTGCAGATCAACAGCGCAGGGCCGCGCTCCGGAATGTTCTCGATACCGCGCACCCGCAGCCGATAGATGAACGTGACGAGAATCCACGCCAGAAACCGCAGCAGGAACTCCGGCACGAGGCCATAGATGTAAATCGCGACGCATGCATTCAGCAGGCCGGTCATGAGCAGTACCTGCGGAATCGTCATGCCGAGCGACAAGCCGAACGCCGCGAGACCCGCCGCAGCGACCATGAATACGGCATTCAGAATGTTGTTCGCACCGATGACGCGCGAGATGACTTCCCGCCGCGAGCGCTGCTGCACGAGCGCATAGAGCGGCACGATGAACAAGCCGCCGGATACACCGATCAACGCGAGATCCAGGAAGATGCGCCATGCGCCGGGCTGACGAATGAAGTCGGCTGCGGTGAGCGCGCTGCCGAACGGAGCATGCGGGGTCGAGAAATACAGATCGACCGCGAACACGGTGAGGCCGATCGAGCCGAATGGAACGAGCCCGATTTCGACCTTGTACTCCGACAAGCGCTCACAGAGCAGCGAGCCAATGCCGATGCCCGCGGAGAACACGACGAGCATGACCGTGACGACCTGCTCGCTGCCGCCCAGCGCTTGCTGCGCGTACAACGGCAACTGCGCGAGCACGAGCGCGCCGTAGAACCAGAACCACGAGATGCCGAGGACCGACAGGAACACCGTGTGCGACTCGCGCGCGACGCGAATGTTCTTCCACGTCGAGCTCCACGGATTCCAATCGACGCGCAGGCCCGGCGCCGCGGGCGAAAGCCGCGGAATCGCGAGACTGCACGAGAAGCCGACGAGCGCGATCGCGATCAAGGTCGTCGTGATGACGCCGAGCTCGCCGTGCACGGCGAGCACACCCGCGACGAGCGTGCCGAGCAGGATCGACACGAACGTGCCCATCTCGACCAGCGCATTGCCGCCGACGAGCTCTTTCTCGGCGAGCACTTCCGGTAGCACGCCGTATTTGGCGGGGGCGAAGAACGTCGAATGCACGCCCATCAAGAACAATGCGGCGAGCAGGATCTCGATGCTGGCGAGCGCGAAGCCTACGCTCGCCGCGCACATGATGACGATCTCGAACGCCTTTACCGCCTTCAGCACGAGTGCTTTGTCGTAGCGATCCGCAAGCTGCCCCGCGATGCCGGAGAACAGGACGAACGGCAGAATGAACAGGCCCGCCGCGAGGTTCGCGAGGAGGGCGGGCGGCAGCGTCGTGTACGTGCTCGTGTGATACGCGGCGAGGATGACGAGAACGTTCTTGTAGACGTTGTCGTTGAACGCCCCGAGCGCCTGGGCGCCGAAGAAGGGAAGGAACCGTCGTTGCGTGAAGAGTCGGAACTGGCTCTGAGCGCTCAAACGTCACCCGAAGTTGGTCGTTCTTCGAGCGGCATGTTAGCCAACGGCGCGGCGGAAATCCGCGCTCCGACGCCATCACAGACGCGGGTGCGACCCGCGATCGATCAATGATCCGTCACCTTCCTCGCGGACACGTCCCAGAACGTATGCCATTGCGAGCCGTCGCTCGAATGTTCCCATTTGCTCGCCATCGTCGTGCCGTCTGCCGCGAACGTGGTCGTGCACCTCACCTTCATGGGCCGGCCGCCGGCGGTCCAATCGCCAAGAAATAGCCAATGTCCCTCATGGTGCTCGACGTCCCATACGTTCGTCTGACCGTTGTTGTAGAACGTGTGCGCGCGATAACAGCGTCGCTCGGGCTCGAAGCCGAGCACTTCGATGCACGCGGCCGGCGAATCGCCGATGCGCCCATCGAAGTGGTGCACGAGGAATTGTCCGCCCGGCAGCCACTCATACGTCTGCAGCGCGCTGATCGACGCGGCCGGCCCGGCCGGGCCTGCAAGCTGCTGACCTTCCATGTGCCATTTGCCGGCGAAGGCATCGAGCCGCTCGTGTTCCACGTCGGGCGCCGCGCGCGCGGCGGAGGCGTGATGCATCGAGCTGTCGGGCTGCTGAACGCGGGCATCGGTGCGTGTCTGGGCCATGGGCGATCTCCTATCCCGTCGCAAGATCCGCATGCTAGGCGAGGGGGTGGAGAGCGTCGTGTGCGGGATCGACGCATCGCGATACGCATTTGCACGCGCGCAGAATTGCCGACGTCCGCCGCCGCGTACGGTCCGGTCGCTCGTGATGCTGGCCGACCGCATGGATCAGGGAGCGGGGCACCTGCTCGGCGGCCGAAGTGCCGTGTCCGGTCCGAGCGGGCCACGCGCGTCAATGACATACTGTCTTCGGATCACGAAACGCCCATATGACGATTTGCCTTCCCGATCTCGACGCCGACGTGCTCGCGCGGCGCGACGCCATCATCGCGGCGCTACGGCGCATCGTACCCGAGGGCGTCCTCGCGGACCCGGTGACCTTGCGCGCGTACGAGTGCGACGGGTTCACGGCCTACCGGCAATTGCCGATGGTCGTCGTCTTGCCCGAAACGACGGCACAAGTCGCCGCCATCCTTCGATATTGCGAGCACAACGGCATCAAGGTCGTGCCGCGCGGGGCCGGAACGTCGCTGTCCGGCGGCGCGCTGCCGCTCGGCGACGCCGTGCTGCTCGGCATGGCGCGCTTCAATCGCATTCTGTCCGTCGATTACGAGCTGGGAACCGCGGTCGTCCAGCCCGGTGTGACGAATCTGGCGGTAACACGGGCGGTGGAAGCGCAAGGGTTCTATTACGCGCCCGACCCGTCCAGTCAGATTGCCTGCTCGATCGGCGGCAACGTGGCCGAGAACTCGGGCGGCGTGCATTGCCTGAAATACGGGCTCACGACGAACAACGTGCTCGGCGTCGAACTCGTCCTGATGAATGGCGAGATCGTGCGGCTCGGCGGCAACACGCTCGAGCCGCGCGGGCTCGATCTGCTCGGCATCGTCGTCGGCTCCGAAGGGCTGCTCGGTGTCGTCACCGAAGTGACGGTCCGCATCTTGCGGGCGCCGCAGACCGCGCGCGCCTTGCTCATCGGCTTTCCGAGCGTCGAAGCCGCGGGACAATGCGTCGCCGACGTGATCGCGGCCGGCATCATTCCGGCGGGCATGGAGATGATGGACGAGCCCGCGATCCATGCCGCCGAAGCATTCGTGCACGCCGGCTATCCGCTCGACGTGAAGGCACTGCTGATCGTCGAGGTCGACGGTCCGCAAGCGGAGTGCGACGCGTTGAGCGAGGAGATCGTCGCGATCGCCGGACGCAACGCCGCGACGTGCGTGCGCGTGTCGACGAACGAAGCGGAGCGCATGAGTTTCTGGGCGGGCCGCAAGGCCGCCTTTCCCGCGGCCGGCAGAATCGCGCCGGACTATCTCTGCATGGACGGCACCATTCCGCGCCGACGGCTGCCGGATGTATTGCGTCGAATCAGCGAGCTGGCCGTGAAGTATGAATTGCCGGTCGCGAATGTCTTCCATGCGGGCGACGGCAACCTGCACCCGCTCATCCTGTACGACGCGAACGAGCCCGGTCAGCTGGAGCGCGCGGAGGCGTTCGGCAGCGACATCCTGCGGTGTTGCGTCGAATTCGGCGGCGTGCTGACGGGCGAGCATGGCGTCGGCATCGAGAAGCGCGACCTGATGCCCGTGATGTTCAGCGAGGTGGATCTCGCGCAGCAAGCACGCGTGAAGTGCGCGTTCGATCCCGAGCTGCTGCTCAATCCCGGCAAGGTCTTTCCGCAGCTGCATCGCTGCGCCGAGCTTGGGCGCATGCACGTTCATCATGGCGCGGTCCCGCATCCGGAACTGCCGCGGTTCTGATGGCAGCGCGCGTGGACCGGCACTTGCCAGCGGATGTCGAAGAGCTGTGCGCGATCGTGCGCGACGCGCATGCCGCGCGCACGCCGTTGCAGATCGTCGGCGGCGGTAGCAAGGAAGGGGTCGGTGTGCCCGGTCGCGAAACGGCGCTGGTATCGATGACCCGGTTCGATCGCGTGATCGACTACGACCCGCCGGAGCTCGTCGTGACGGTCGGCGCTGGCGTGCGATTGTCGGCGCTGCAATCGCTGTTGGCCGCGAGCGGGCAGATGCTTGCGTTCGACCCGTTCGATTTCGGCGCCGCCCTCGGCGGCCCGGCGGGAGCGACGACGATCGGTGGTGTGGTCGCCGCGGGATTCGCGGGCTCGCGCCGCGTGTCGGCCGGGAACGTTCGCGATCACGTGCTCGGGTTCACGGCGGTGTCCGGGCGGGGCGAAGAGTTCGTCGCCGGCGGACGCGTCGTCAAGAACGTCACCGGCTACGACTTGCCGAAGCTCATGTGCGGCTCCTGGGGGCAGCTCGCGGTGTTCACGCAGCTCACGCTGAAAGTGCTGCCGCGCCCGCGCATCTCCCTCACGCTCGATGCCGTCGGCCTGGACGACGCGCGTGCGTTCGCGGTGATGACGCGGGCGGCACGTTCGTCGAGCGAGATTGCCGCCGCCGCGTACGCGCCGAGCGGTGTGCTCGACGAGCGCTCGCATACGCTCGTGCGGCTGGAGGGGTTCGGTCCTTCGGTCGAGGCGCGCGCCGCCGCGCTCACGCAGTTGCTGCACGACGTGCGGCTCGCGACGATGAGCGCGGAGGACGCGGCGAGCGCGTGGTCGGCGCTGCCGCGTCAGCTGATGGATGCAGCGCCGCTGCATGATGTGCTCTGGAGAATTTGCATCCCGAGCACCGCGGGCGCGCGTCTGTGCGGACGGCTGCGCGAGTTGGACGGGCGCTTTTGTGTCGATTGGGCCGGCGGGCTCGTCTGGGCGCGACTGCCCGCGACATGCAGCGCGGCGAGCGTGCGCGCGCTCGCCGAGCACTGCGGCGGACACGCGACGATGCTCCACGCGCCGCTCGACTATCGCGCCGGGGCGCCCGCGCTGCATCCGGAATCCGCGGCCGTCGCGATGCTCAGCGCGCGCGTGAAGCTCGCATTCGATCCCGCCGGTATTTTCGATCCGCGGCGCTTCTCGGTGCCGACCGCATGAAAACCGAATTCACACCGGAACAGCTCGCGAAACCGGCGACGGCGGTGTCGGCGCAGGCGATCCGCAAATGCGTGCATTGCGGCTTTTGCACGGCGACGTGTCCGACCTACGTGCTGCTCGGCGACGAACGCGACAGTCCGCGCGGTCGCATTTATTTGATGAAGGAGATGCTCGAAAAGGAGCAGCAACCGACGCCCGAGGTCGTGACGCACATCGACCGTTGCCTGTCGTGCCTCGCGTGCACGACGACGTGCCCGTCCGGCGTCGACTACATGCATCTCGTGGATCACGCGCGCGCCTACATCGAGGCTCGCTATCGCCGCCCGGTCCGCGAACGCGTGCTGCGATGGCTGCTTGCGAAGATTCTGCCGTACCGCTCGCGCTTTCGTGCGGCGGTGCGCGTGGGAAGAGTCGCCGCGCCGTTGGCGCCGCGACTCGGCAAGCACCCGGCGCTGGCGCCGATCGCGGCGATGTTGACGTTGTCGAAGCAGGTCGCTGGCGCCTCGGTGCCCGCGCTCGATTCGCCGACGACCGCCACACGCCGCGGCCGCGTGTTGTTGATGCAGGGCTGTGCCGAGTCCGTCGTGCGTCCGGAGATACGCGCGGCGACGATCCGGTTGCTCAATCGCGTGGGCTACGACGTCGTGTTCGCGCGCGACGAGCAGTGTTGCGGCGCGCTCGTGCATCACATGGGGCGCGAAGCCGAGTCGCTCGCCGCCGTACGCCGCAACATCGATCGCTGGACGCAGGCGATCGAAGCTCAGCAGGCGGAGGGCGGCATCGATGCGATCGTCATCACTACGTCCGGCTGCGGCACCTTGATCAAGGACTATGGCTTTATGTTGCGCAATGATCCCGCGTATGCGGACAAGGCGGCGCTCGTCTCGGCGCTCGCGCGCGATGTGAGTCAGCTGCTCACGCCGAACGATGTGCGGCCGACGCGAGTTGGCGCGCCGCTACGAGTCGCGTATCACGCGGCGTGCTCGCTTCAGCACGGCCAGAAGATCATCGCCGCGCCGAAGCAGTTGCTCGAAGCGGCGGGATTCGAGGTGTGCATGCCGCTCGAGTCGCACCTGTGCTGCGGCTCGGCAGGCACGTACAACATCCTGCAGCTCGAGCTCGCCGCGCGGCTCGGTGAGCGCAAGGTCGCGAGCCTGAGCGCGCTGCGGCCCGCTGTCATCGCCACCGGCAATGTCGGCTGCGCGACCCAGATCGGCTCACGCTCGTCGATTCCGGTCGTGCATACGGTCGAGCTGCTCGACTGGGCCTCAGGCGGTCCGGCGCCGCCCGCGCTTGCCTCCGCGCGGACGAGGCAAGCGTCGGACGCCGGCTAGTCGCCCCATCTGCCGCGGAACTCGCGATGCGCCTGCCGCACCTCATCGAGATCGTCGGCCGCCAGTTGTGATGTCTTGAAGCCGGAGAAGATCGCGGCGACACGCGCCTCGCGATGCTCGACGCTGAAGCGCACGCGCCATTCCTTCACGGCAAGCTGCATTCCGTCGTTCAAGCGACGAATGCGGCGGTAAGGGTGCGGCTCGGGACCGAGCGCCAATGTCGAGCGGATGCGTTCCTCGATCGCGAGCCCCGTACGCATTTCGATCCAACGCGCCTGCTCGCGGGCGAGCGGCGTGAACGTCACCGCGTACGCGGCGAGCGGATCGGCGGGCCGAGTCGGGTCGAGCGGCGCCTGCGCGTCATCCAGCCAGCCGTTGCCCGCCTCTGGATGTGAGTCGGTGTAGGCGACGTAGGGTTTGAGATCGAGCACCGGCGTGCCGTCGAGCATGTCCGCGTCGAGCACGTGCACCTGCAGCCCCTCGACGCGCTCCAAGCGAACGACCGAGAGGCCGATGGGGTTGGGCCGATGCGGCGAGCGAGTGGCGAACACGCCTTTGCGGCCCGACGTGCTCCGGGGCGGCAACACCTTGGGCCGCCATCCCGGATTGTGATGAAACCAGAAGAGCACCCAGATCAGCTTCCAGCGCGATAGATCCTCCAGTGCGTGCTCGAAATGACGACCGGGGAACAGCTCGATGCAGGCGCGCTCGCCCTCGGCCGCGCGCGGCTGCCGCGCTGCTTCGACCTTGGCGACGCGCGCGGCGCGAACGATTCCGATCGGTTCGAGAATGAGGCGTGAGGGCAGTTCGTCAGATGTCGAGTGCATGCGATCAAGCATAGGGCGCTCGAATCGCTTCGTCACACGCTAGCGGTCGCTCGCTGCGGTCGATCATGACGGCCGCGACGGCGGTGCTCTGTATCATGCGGGGCCGGCTACGAGCAGGGCGAGAGCGCATGAACGATCTGACATCCGCCGTCATCACGCTGTTTCTGATCATGGACCCGCTCGGGAACGTGCCGATCTTCCTGTCCGTGCTGAAACGCTGCCCGAAGGAGCGCAGGCGCGCGATCGTCGTGCGCGAAGTGCTCATCGCGTACGTCGTGCTGCTCGTGTTCATGTTGCTCGGCGATCACGCCCTGCGCCTGTTACAGATCGACCAGGAGACGATCAGCATTGCCGGCGGCATCGTGCTGTTCTTGATCGCGCTGCGCATGATCTTCCCGCAAGAGGGCGGGTACGACGCGCCGGAAGGCGAGCCGCTGGTCGTGCCGCTCGCGATTCCCCTGATCGCGGGGCCATCCGCGATGGCCGCGCTCTTGCTGCTCCAACGCGCCGATCCAGGCGGGACCGTCCAGCTGTGGGGCGCGTTGACGATCGCGTGGGGGCTCACGGCGGCCATCCTCATCGCGGCGCCGTTCTTCTATCGCATTCTCGGCGAGCGCGGCCTGTCGGCCATGGAGCGCTTGATGGGCATGGTGCTCGTCATGATCAGCGTACAGATGCTGCTCGATGGCCTGCGCGTGTTCATGGCGCATTGAATTGCCGGCCGAGCCGCTATCATGCGAGTTCCGTTGCCATCGTGAGAGCGTTCCGATGTCCATCAGCCGTCGCGATTTCGTCGTGGGAACCAGCGCGGCGGTCGCCGCCACGCAGCTGCCCTTGAATACGTTCGCCGCCGAGAACGATGCTGCCGCCGAACGGCTGCTCGCGGACTATGCGGAGGCGCTGCTCGTCGACTATCCCGAAAACTCGACGGCCCTGGGAATCGACAACGGCAAGCGCGCGGCGCTCAAGGCCAGGCTGACGGATCGCACGGCGG
>JAEYXD010000117.1 GCA_023428645.1 Pseudomonadota bacterium | reverse complement strand
ACCCTTCGGTCTGGATCTGGATTCATGCACACAACGAGCAGGATTTCTCGCGCCACGTCGAAGCCGCGAAGCAAGGCGCCTGGATCTCGCTGGATGGCATCAGCCCCGATTCGATCGATGCGCACATTGAGATGCTGATGAATCTGCGCAGCGCAGGTCTGCTGCATCGGACGCTGATCTCTCAAGATGCAGGCTGGTACTGGGTGGGAAAGCCGGGCGGCGGCGAGTTCCGCCCCTTCGACACGGTGTTCACCGCATTCATCCCTGCACTGCGCAGCAGAGGACTGACGCAGGCCGAGATCGACACACTGCTGATCGGCAATCCTGCGGAGGCATTCTCGATTCGGTTCGGCAACACGATCTAGATGCGAGCGGCAGAACTCGAGTGCTCTGCACGCGGGGCGATCGAGCGGCCATCTCAGGCGGCGGGACGCACTTCTCGACGCCTGAGGTTCTCTGCCAGAAAGTCAACGAAGACCCGCACCCTGCCAGGAGCCGAGGTGCGGCCGGCGAACACCGCTTGGATAATCTCGCATTCGGGCGATCGGTAATCGTCAAGGACGGCAACCAGCGCACCAGACGCGAGTTGATCGGCGACATGGAATCGACCGACCTGTGCAATACCAAACCCTGCGATCGCGAGTTGCACCAGGGACTCGCCGCTATCAACGACGATCGAGCCATGCGGGGAGATCTCCAGCGGCGCATGATGGTCGAGGAACAACCAAGGCGCATCCCGGTCGGACGTGCGCAGCCGCAAGCATGTATACGCCTCCAATTCGCTGGGATGTTTCGGCGTGCCCGCCCGCTTGAGATAGGTCGGCGCGGCAACCAAGATGCGCGGGCTCGCCATCAACCTGCGGACTTTGAGATCGCTGTCTGGCAGTGGACCAACTCGAACTCGGACGGCAAGGTCTGCCTCACCCGCATCAATGTCCACGATGCGATCCGTGAGCACCACTTGCACCGTGACCTCCGGGTAGCGCGCGCGGAACGCTTCGAGTAGCGGCAGTACGTAGAGTCGTCCGAAAGCGACCGAAGCAGACACGCGCAGCAGGCCACGAGGACGTATGCAGTCCCCGAGTGCCTGCTCCAACTCATCCATGTCCGCAAGAATGCGCTTGGCGCTGGTGTAGCAGGACGCTCCCTCCCGAGTCAGTCGAAACACGCGCCCTTCGCGGACGATCAGCCGCGCGCCCACTCGCTTTTCGAGGCGCGTGAGCATTCGGGATGCAGTCGAAGGGACGAGGCCGAGCGACCGTGCTCCTGCCGACACGCCGCCTGCTGCAACGATGGAAACAAAAACGAGTAGCTCGCCGCTTCGTCCGCCGAGATCGTTCATCGTTGCCTTCAGCGCAACGCGCTTTGCATGTTCAAGGGGTGATTCGCGAATATAGCTCGGTCATCCTTGCCTTTGAAGCAAGGAGATTGGACATGAACATTTTTGTCACTGGCGCGAGCGGGTTCATCGGTGGGGCCGTGTCGCAGAAGTTCGTAGCGGCAGGTCATCAAGTGCGTGGGCTTATCCGCGATCCCGACAAAGCGAATGCGGTGCGTTCGTTTGGCGTCGAGCCGGTGGTGGGAACACTGGCGGATTTGGAGTTGCTGACGAAGGAGGCTCGACGCGCGGATGCCGTCGTCAACGCGGCAAGCAGCGATGATCGGCCCGCTGTCGATGCCTTGATTGCCGCACTGGCCAACAGCCGCAAAACGTTGATCCATACGAGCGGTTCGAGCGTCGTTGCGGACGACGCTCGGGGAGAGCCGTCCGACGCCACCTATAGCGAAGACACGCTCCCCGCGCCCAAACCGGACAAGGCGGCTCGCGTGGCGCTGGATCGCGCCGTCCTCGATGCGCCTGGTGTGCGTTCGATCGTGCTGTGCAACTCCCTTATCTATGGAGACGCGTTGGGGCCTGACGCCCGAAGCGTCCAGCTTCCGCGTCTGATCGACCTGGCCCGGCAAAGTGGAACCGCGCGCTACATCGGGCGTGGGTTGAACCGATGGTCAACAGTGCACATCGCCGATGTTGCCGATCTCTACTTGCTGGCGCTAGAGAAAGCACCAGAGAAGCTATTTGCATTCGTCGAAAGCGGTGAGGAGAGCTTCGGGAACATGGCGCGGGCGATCGCGGACACTCTCGAGCTGGGGGAGGCCAAGAGCTTGTCCAGCGAGGAGGCCGAGGCGAGATGGGGTCGTGAGGTTGCCCTTTTCGCGCTCGGGTCCAACAGCCGGGTCAGGAGCAAGCGGACGCGGGAGCTTGGCTGGACGCCGCGCCATCGGTCGGCGGTTGACTGGATTCACACGTCGCTTGCCTGAACAACGGCAAGGTGCGTGGCGTTCGAATACTGGAAAAGCGCGACCATTCCGCCAGTCACGAGCTCACGGCATCGCATCGGTGCTCGAATGATCTGTAACACATGTGCCGAAAAGTACGCTTTGATTGATACCCCTTGGGTCGCGCATTTCTGTTGAGCAGTGACCACACCCGGCATGCGTGTGTTCATGGCTTGGCTCCGAGTCGTGACCCGGGCCGTATAGCGATATCGCGCGCACGCATGCGCGACTGAGGCGGATCGAGGCGTATCGAAGGTGTCATTAACTTTCGTCCGCTCGAAGCGAACAATGGACGAAGAGATTCGGATACCGCGAGTAGGGCGCACTTCGCGTAGCCACAAGAAGCTCGGCCGGATCTTCACACGTCAGCGAGCGCGACCACGGCGGGCATCAGCCACTATGGAATCTCAAGTCTCCGGCACATCGCGTAGCTGCTCGTAACGACACGCTGCTTCCGTTCATAAAAGGAGTTACGGATCATGGCTGCCGTTCATCAGGAGTATGTTTTTCGCTTCTTCACGGTGCGATCAGGAAATCTCGAAGCGAAAGTAGTGCGCGCACCGAAGCGTCTGCCCGTGTACACGCCGGATCGGCCGACAGACTTGAGCAAGCAGCTCAAGGCGCTGGCTGATCGAGATGCATCGCAAGCGGAAGTGCAGCGTGTCATCGTTGGCTACCAATCGTCTGCCGCGCACGTGAAGAAGCTGCGTGACCTGCCATTCGATGTCGTCAAAGGAATGAATTGGATTGCGGAGAACAGCAGCAAGAAGGTCGAGGATCTAGATTTCGCGGCGGCGTTCGAACAGCTCTATGGCGCAACGGCGCAGAAGATCGTCGAATCGCCTGAATACGTCACGACGCTCGAGCGCATTTCGGACACCATCGTCGCCGAGTGCTTCCGCGCGACGTGGCAGGACCCCACCGATCCGCTCGCAGCAGCGCGCAGGCTGCTCGCGCTAATTGCTTGGACCGCGCATGGAATTGTGCTCGAAGGCTCGACTCTCGAGGAGACGATACCCGAGGAGACAACGCTGGGCGCTGCGCTCGCCGACATCACGTTGTCGATCGCGGATTTCGCATCGCTGCCGCGTCCCCAGACACCGCGGGAACCGAAGCCGCCCACGCCGGAGCCCGATCCGAAAGACAGGGAACGCGCGCGCCTGCTCGAGCGCCTGCAAGATCTTGAAGAGGCCCATCGAGAAGTGTCGCGCAAGGTGACCGAGGACGACTCGCTCATCAAGCCGACCAGCCCCGCGACGGAGGAAAGCGCGAACGTCAAGGAACTGAAAAGCCGCATCAAGGCACTGGAATCCGAGCGCTTCGCGGCTGCCGCGGATGCGCTCAAGAGCGAGTTTGCACGTAGCGGCGCGAGGCGGGCTGCGGGAGCGGAGCGGAATGCGACGAGCGAAGCAGACTTGGCCGTACGCATGTGGAGACTCCTGCCCACGGGTGCGCCTCTCGAAGCGCTTGCCGATGCGCGCGTGATGCTCAAGGCGGAGGCGATCGGTCAGCTCTCGGAGCGCAGTCGCAAGGTGATTGCGGACTCCAAGATCGATCTCGCTCGCATGGAGCCGTTCACTGCAGTGGGCCGCATCGAAGAGGAGATGCGCACCACGTCCGCGCAGCTTGCGAGCAGCGAGAACGCGTCCGAGATGATGTCGTTGGGCGGAGTCATCCTCGATGCGACGAAGATCAAGCGATCGTTTCTCGGTGGCGTCGCCGAGGCCAGCCCGGCCCTTGCCGATCGGTGCAATTTTCAAGCAGGGGTGGGCGACCTGCTCATGGTGAAGCAGACGCTGAAGGCATACGAACTGGCCGAGTTCGCGCATGTCGAGAACGTGCTCGCAGGCGAGGAGCGCCTGCGCGAGCATCGCCGACTGAACATTCGCGAGGAGATCGTCTCGACCGAAGAGGAGCGCGAAACAGAGAAGGAACGCAATCTTCAGAGCACCGAGCGCAACGAGATGCAGACGGAGGCCGAGAAGACGGTCAAGAGCCAGTTTGAGCTGGACGCGGGGCTTCAGGTCAGCGGCTCGTATGGCCCGGCCGTGAGCTTCTCAGCCAGCCTTAACACCGGCTTCTCCACGAGCACCGAGGAAACCACGCGCAAGGCCGTCTCGTACTCGCGCGAAGTGACAGAGAAGACTTCCGAGCGGGTACGTGAGCGCGTGAAGAACGAGACTCGCCGTCGCATGCTCGAGCAGGTGGATGAGCTGAACCGGCACGGCATCGTGAACCAGCCGGCCACGAACGGGCACATTCGCGGCATCTATCGCTGGATGAACAAGGTCTACGACGCGCAGATTTTCAATTACGGCAAGCGGATGATGCTCGAGTTCGTGGTGCCGGAGCCCGCCGCCTACTTCATTTACGCGCTGATCGAAAATCCGCCGCGCGACGAGACGATGATCAAGCCTGATCTGCCGATGTATGGGGGCGCATCGCTGAAGCCCTCGCACCTCACGCGTAGCAACTACCTGGACTTCGTTGCCAAATACCAGGTGCGCAATGCGCCGCCACCTCCACCGGAATTTCAGCACGTAGTCGCGTTCGACAAGCAGGACAGGGTGGAGGATGGCTCGACGTTCGGCCGCGCCACCAAGTTGGACGTGCCCGCAGGCTACGAGGCTTTTGCCGCAACCGTGATGACCGACTACACGTTCACGGAAGACGAGGGCCACACGTTCCGCGTCATGGTCGGCGGCACGAACTTCGATCGCACGCCGTACTGGGGAGCGTCTTACAAGACGCTGAGCACTCGATTGAAGGAAGTAGGGATCGCGTATCACCTGTGGCACGCGTGGAGCTTTGCGGTTGCAGTCGAGGTCCACTGTCGCCTGGCGGCGGATGGACTCGCCAAGTGGCAGCAGCAAGCATTCGATTCGATCATGGAGGCGTATCTGCAGCAGAAGGCCGTCTACGAGGAAAAACTTGCGGCGCGCGACATCCAGCAGGGCATCAAAATTCTAGGGCGCAATCCGCTGGAGAATCGACGCATCGAGCGCGAGGAGCTGAAGAAGCTCGTGCTCATGATGCTGATGCGCACGAACAGCATCTCTCGCAACTCGATGCAGTCGACTATCGAGCCGAACATCGACATCCAGCGCGCATGCATCAACGGCTCGTGGATCCGCTTCTTCGAGAACGCGTTCGAGTGGAACAACCTGCTTTACGTCCTGTATTCGTATTTCTGGGGCCGCAAGGCGCGCTGGATCACTGCCTTACATTTCACGGATCCGGATCCGGATTTCGCGGCGTTCCTCAAGGCGGGCGCAGCGCGCGTACAGGTGCCGGTACGTCCAGGCTTCGAGAAGGCAGTGGCGCACTTCTGTCAGTTCGGTGAAATCTGGGAAGGCAACGATCCGCCACTGCGAGACGACGCGCTGTACGTGCCCATCGTGGAGGAGATCGCCGAGAGTCTTGGCAAGCTCGACGAAGGCGTGCCATATCCCGAAGGCTCGGGCCCGTGGGAAGTGCGCATTCCGACCTCGCTCGTGCTGTTGCAGAACCTCGACGAGGTTCCCGGTATTCGCGACGCGCTCACGGGCAACGTGGTAGCCATCACGGAGTAGTCCGGCATGGCCGACTACGAACTGCACGCCGATTACAACCGCAACGGTCGCCTGGATGCGAGCTCGGCGGAGTACGACCGCCGACTCGTAATGCCGGGTGCGATCGTCGTGCCCAATCTGGACGCAGATGGGCGCGCGCTGCCGGCGAATGTCGTCCCGGGCTCGCGCATCATGCTCGATGGAAGACAACCGATCGCACCGGCGACGGACGACGAGCAGCTGACGTTGCAAGTGTTGGTGCGGCGTGCAAGCGCCGCGGCCGGCACGCGATTCTTTCTGCGCCCCGTGGGTTTCCCGCACCAACGTCTGCGCTTCAATGATGCACAGGGGCGCATGCTGCCGCGCGACCTGGCTCGTGAAAGCGACCTGCCGATCGTGCTGCCTTCCGCGCCGGGCTGGCTAGAGCTGCGCCTGTCGACCAAGACGCTGCCGGGCTCTCCTATCGGGCACGTTACCGACCTGAACGCGCGCTTCAGTCTGAATGCCGACGATGAATCCACGTTTACGGTGCAACTGATCAGCGTCGATCCCGCCGGCCGTGAGAGGCAACTCGATGAGGCGCGATTCACGATCGCGCCGTTCGTGATTCTGGATCACAGCGCGACGGCGCAGCGCGCGTACATCGTGGATCTGGGCGGCAGCAACGAGCCGTCGGTGATCGAGATGGAAGCAGCCTTGCGCGCAGTCGGTGTGCCGATGGTGCGTGTGCCGACGAGCGTGACACATGATGTGTGGGTTCAAGATCAGTTCCAACATGCGCTGATCCAGGGCCCGGATGGATGGCGGCAAGTCATCGTTCACCTGCCGCGATTGCGCATGGACACCTCATCTGGCACTACGCCGGTGAATCTTGCGCAGTTCGTGATCTCGCATTTTCCGTCGCGCAACGTGGGCCTGTTCGACGACCTCTGGGAGCGCACTCTGCAGATCTTCGACACGCACCGACGCCAGCATCGCATCGGGTTTCGCGAGTGCAACAACCTGTCGGCAGAGATGGAGCGAGCTTTCAGCCTGCTCAATCGCCTGATCAGTCAGATCAGCGCCCTGGAGCCACAATTCACGATTCAGGACGTGAACACGTGGACTGATGCGATGACACGCCTGCCGGTCTTGGTCGAACGGCTGAGTCGGCTGGTAACGTCCGCTCGCGGCAACGCAAGTGCAGCCTGGCGCGACACTCTCGATGGGATGCGCGATGACGCGCGCACTCGCTGGCGAGCGCTGTCCGCTCGCGCGGGGTTCAATCCGGCCACGGGTGTAGCCGCCATCCCGGTGAGTGGCAGCCAGATCCAGGTGAGCGCCGACACTGCGAACAAGCTATTCGTCCGCGTTGCTCAAATGCGCCATAGCTCCAACTATGGCGGCAACATCGAGGCGTCGCCGCCGACGCAAGGTGCTCCACTCGGCAAGCTCGTGATCGGCAACGCGGTGCTCGGCGGTGGCGGCGAAGACGATCGTGACTTCATGGATCCCGATGTGCTGCGTGTGCTGTTCAAGCAAGGTAAGCAGCCGGTCGTGCAGATCGACACGACGTGGTTGCACGTGGGGCACGTGGATGAGGTGATGACGTTCGCACCCAATCGCTCGAGCCCGGCCGGCGGCGGTTTCGCTCTGCTCGAAGCATCTCCGGCGTTGGCAATGGCATTGCTGCGCGGAGCGCGCGATCGGTTCTTCGCCGGCCTTTCGCCAGCAGATCGCGGCCGGTACGGCAATGAACCGAGCGGTGTGCTCGGGCGCCTCACGGATCTCGGAGCGTCACCAGTCACGCGACTGCATCGCGGCAAAGTGTGGACTCATCGGCATCAGCGACCAGCCGGCGCCGAAGTCCCGAACATCCTGGAGCCCCCACTCATCTACCAACGGCTCTCGCAAGCGATGAATGGTGGCCTGTCGCTCACGGCAACTTCGGGCGGCGTCAACATTCATGGTATTCGTTACTGGCCCGGCGAGGGACCGTTGCGCCACTACCCGGCGGACATCACCGTGCTCGAACTGCTGTTCGCGGAGCTGGATAGCCAGAACACCAGCACGAACGATCACATCGCCGAGCACAGAATGAAAAGCGTGGCCGACATGCTGGAAGTGGAGTTTCCGCAGCCCCGCAAGCTGCCGCTGCCGGTCGTGTTCGATCGCGTGACGAATGTTCTCGCCCATTTCCAGACGAGCGCGTTCACGAGCAACGTGGTCAACATGCAAGTGATCAACGGGCATTTGATGGTGCCGCGACCCTATGGGCCGCGCATGCGCGTGGACGATGCTCGAGCGGTGATCACGAATGCCATGCGCGCTTGCGATGTACCCGACAGCGTCGCACGCCGTATCGATGCGCGCTTCATTCGCCGTCACTCACTGAACACGGGCGTGTACTGGATCCAGCGTCAGGCACCGATCTCTCGCCCCGGCGGCACACCTGCGCCGTATAGCGGCATGACCACGATGCATGCGTTGTACGACGGACTGGAGACACTGGATCAGGTGATCGATCAGTTTCGCGACAGCTTTCCCGGCGCCGATGCGGCAGCGCTACGGCGGCATATCTACGATCCGAACCGTCGTCACTTCGACGCGAGCGACAAACTGCTCGACGGCTGGCGGCGCTTCGTCATTGCCGACGATATGATCGACATGTTCGAGGCGAGCATACTCGCGGTCGCGGACGAGCTCGGCGTGCCGGTACACTGGATCGACAGCTGGTACTACCACGTGCGTATGGGCGAGATTCACTGCGGCACGAACGTGCTGCGTGTGCCGATGCGCGGCAACGCACTGCCGAACGTGTGGGACGTAGCGGATACCAACGCACCGTCGGCGATGGAATTCGAGGGTGTGGAGATTCCCGCGCCGGCTGGCGGCGGAGGATGAGGCGTATCTAGATAAGAAGAACCGGTATGGCGCCTCTCTTGCGCGTCGCGTTCTCGTAATGCGTCGATTGGGGCCGAGAGCGATTGACCAAAAGGCGCGCTGCTCCTGTTCGGTTGACTCGTGCTCAGTTGACGACGAACGGCAACTGAGTGGTCTCGCGGTATTGATTTCGCGCTATACATCGGGCCAATCTCGAATAGCAGACCTGCATTCAGAGATCGATATGGCATCGTCCGCGACCCAGCAACTACTCACTCTATGGTCCAAGCGGTACAGGGATGCTCTGCTCAAATTCTTCCAGCGGCGGATGCCGCCCACGGCCGATCGAGAGGATCTCGTTCAGGAAGTCTTCTTGCACATGGCAAGACAGCACGATCTCTCGAGCGTACGCGACGTAGAGGCGTTTCTCTTTCATGCCGCCTCCAACGTGCTGAAAGACTGGCGGCGCAAGCAGCTGACGCATGCCTCGGATCGGCATGACTCGATGGACGAGGGCAGCGACGAAGTTGTCGGCCTTGAGGCCGTGGGTCGAACGCCGGAGCACGTCTTACTGGGAAAGGAAGCCCTGGAGCGGCTGATCGCGGCGTTGGAGCTGCTGCCAGAGCGTACCCGGACGATATTCGTGCTGTATCACTTCGAGCAGATGCCCCACGCTCAGATTGCCCGCGATCTGGGCATCGCGGTGCGAACGGTCGAAGATCATGTCGCCCGCGCGAACGAAAAGCTGTTGATATCACTCAAGGATCTTTTGTGACGGAGGCAAACGGCTCATCGGGCGAAGACGATGCCGCGAAAATCATTGCGGCGCGAGCCGCCTATTGGGACGCGCGGTTGCGGTCGGAGGAGTGTTCTCAGGCAGAGCGAGATCAGTTCCAGCACTGGCTCGAGCTCGATTCCGCGCATTCCAAGGCGTTCGAGTTGCTGCAGACCGGCTTAGGTACGCTGCAGTCGGCAGCGAAGACCCATCCCGGATTGCGCGCCATGCGCGATCGTGCGGCCGCAGCTCGCCAAGGAACGAGGCGGAGTAGATTGAGGATGCGTGCGGCGGCCGTCCTGGCATTCGTCGGACTCGGTGGCGTTCTCGCCGCCATGCAATGGCGCGAGCCGGCCGTCCCCGAGCGGGGCGTCGCGTCGGTGTTTCAGACGGCGATCGGTGAGCGTTCGACCGTCCAGCTCCAAGATGGCTCGGAAATCTCGCTCGATACGAGCTCGCGCGTCGAGGTGACGTATTCCAAGGCTCGTCGCGCGATAGAAATCGACGCGGGACGTGCATTTTTTCGCGTGGCTAAGGACTCCGCGCGCCCATTCGCCGTGAATGGCGCCGGCCGTGAGATCGTCGCGGTCGGCACCGAGTTCGATGTCCGCCTGGACGAGCGCAACCTGATCGTTACCCTCATCGAGGGCAGGGTGGATGTCTTCGGACCCGGGGCCAACACGAGCGATGAGTCAACGACGCGTACGCTGGCACCTGGAGAGCGGATGACCATCGACCGTGCGACGGGGGAGGCGACGATCGAGCGAGTCGACCTCGAGAGAACGGTCAGCTGGCGCCAGGGAAAGATCCTGTTCGAGGATACGCCTTTGGATGAAGCGGTCGAAGAAATGAACCGCTACATGCAGGCGCCGATCCGCATCGAGGATCCTGCCCTGCGTCGATTGCGCGTGAACGGCATGTTCTATACATCCCAGCCGGAGAACTTCCTCCGCGCTCTCGCGCAATACTTTGAATTCGAAATGCGCGTAGGTGCCAACGGCACGACGCACCTCTCGCGAAAGCGCGAAGCTCGCTGAACAAAATTTGACGCGGGCCCGTGGGTCCGCGCGCGTCCCACGTCTTGCATTGGTAGAAGAACGCAAAGTTCTCAACCGTGCTCGAAAAATAGGGGGATGCATGAAACGCGTAGCTCTTGCGACGCACTGCTCTGCCGTGTCCGCTGCAGTCGCCATTCTTTGCTCGCCGTCGGTCGAGGCGGCGGAAACGAAAATGCGCTACGAGATTCCCTCGGGGGAGTTGAGTCATGCGCTGCGCGCATTCGCTCGCCAGAGCGACCGTGAGATTCTGTTCACGAGTGAAGTCGTCGAAGGTCGCGCGAGTCACTCGTTTTCCGGCTCGGCGACGGCGATGGATGCGTTGACGCAGATCTTGAGCGGCACCGGACTCACGTACGAGGTGACCTCCGCCGGTACGCTCCTCGTATTGGCCGCGCAACAGTCGAGCGCTGCTCCGCCAATGCCACCGAGCAACCCCGCTGGGAGTTCGCCTGCGGCGGCCAGTGCGGACGAATTGCTCGACACAATCACCGTGACGAGCTCGCGCGTATCTGCCGAGACCGGATTCGCAGCGCCGACGCCGGAGACGATTCTGCAGCAGGAGGAGTTGCTCGCGACCGCGCCTGTGACGTTGTCCGATGCGCTGTCACAAATGCCACAGTTCGCGGTCGCGTCGCAGCCGCAAACCGGCCAGGCATTCGCGAATCTCCGCTCGATTGGTCAGTCCCGCACGCTGACGCTCGTCGATGGTCGACGCCACGTGCCGACGTTCAGTGACGGCACGGTCGACCTCAACGTCATTCCGACGACGCTCGTCGCTCGCACCGACATCGTGACAGGTGGCGCGTCCGCCTCATGGGGCTCGGACGCGGTCGCTGGCGTCGTGAATCTCATCCTGGACACGAAGCTCGACGGGATGCGTAGCAACGTGCAAGGCGGCATCTCGGAGTACGGAGACGCCGAGAGCTTTCTTGCCTCGGTTGCTGGCGGGACCGACTTCGCCGGCGGACGCGGTCACATCATCGCCGGCGCCGAATACTCGAAGGAGGACGGCCTCGAGAGCTTCCAGCCGCCGTACACGTCGCGCCCCTGGGCGCGGCGCGGCAGCGTGGGCAACACGAACTTCGCCACGCCCGGACAAGTGGGCTACGGCCAGCCCGGATTGATCTACGCGTCCGACGTGCGTCGCGCGGATGTCGCGCCCGGCGGTCTGATCACTGCGGGTCCGTTGCGCGGCACCGAGTTTCTTCCGAATGGGCAAACACGGCCGTTCGGCTACGGCACCGTGTATCGCAATTTCATGATCGGCGGCACGCAAAACGAGTTCGAGTCGAGCGCGCCGGGCGGTCACCAGGTCTATCCGCTCGAGCGGTATTCGTTTCTCGCGCATCTCGACTACGCGCTGACGGACTCCGTGAATGTGTTCGGCGAGGTGTCGTACGCGCGTTCGATCTCCGAGGGCGAAGCCGTGCCGGGCCGCAACAACGGCAGCCTCACGAACGTGAATTGCACGCGCACCGGATATACGGGAACGAATCTCGGCAACATCGGTGTCTCGCGCGACAATGCATTCCTGCCGGCGCAGGTGCGCGACGCGATGATCGCTGCGAACATCACCTGTTTCCCGCTGGGTCGTTCGTTCCGGGATCCCGGCATGGGTAATTTCCGAACCGAGGACGGCGCGCCGAAGATCGTGCGCGGCGTGCTCGGCGGCGAGGGCGGCATCGGCGATGACTGGAAGTGGTCCGCGTACGTGCAGTACGGCGAGTCGGAGTTCCAACAGCGTCGCATCGGCAATATTCATTCTATTAGGTTCAATCGCGCAGTCGATGCAGTGTTCGACGGTGCGGGGAACATCGTCTGTCGAATCAATATCGATGCGATCACGACCAACGACGATCCCGCGTGCGTGCCGTTCAATCTGTTCGGCGAAGGGTCGCCGTCGCAGGCCGCGATCGACTACGTCACCGGCACCTCCAGTCTCGATATCGAGATGAGCCAGACCGTCGCGGCCGTGACCTTGAATGGCGAGCCGTTCTCGACTTGGGCGGGCCGGGTCGGAATCGCGACCGGCATCGAGTACCGAGAAGACAAGTTGACCGCGGTCGTCGACGCGGATTCGCTGGCCGACCTGTGGCAGACCACGAACCGTAAGCCGAGCGCCGGCAAGGTGGATGTCCAGGAAATCTTTGCAGAGGCGATCGTGCCGCTTGCCCTGGATCTGCCGTTCGCGCAGCGCGTCGACCTGCAGGTCGCTGGCCGCTACACGGACTACAGCTCATCTGGCGACGTGACGACGTGGAAGGTCGGCGCGAGCTGGGAGATCACCGATGAGGTGCGACTGCGCGCCACGCAATCGCGCGACATTCGCGCGGGCAACATCGGCGAGCTGTTCACGCCAAACAGCGTGCAGGTGGCCACGAATCTCGTCGATCGAGTCACGGGCGCACGCTTGAACCCGACGATTCGCACGACGGGCAATCCGACACTGTCGCCCGAGAAGGCGGATACGTTCACCGCCGGAATCGTGTACGAGCCGAGTTGGGCCGATCGTCTGCGCGCATCGGTCGACTACTACTCGATCGACATCGACGGGGCGATCGCGTTCTTGTCGGAGCAGAACATCGTCGATGAGTGTCAGCTCCGGAGCAACCCGCTCTTCTGTGCCGCACTCGACTATGACGCAGGGGGCACGATCAACAACATCCGTCGTCAGTATCAGAACCTCGACAGGACGAACAACACGGGCATCGACGTCGAACTCGCGTATCGAATTCCGCTCGATGGTCTGCTGTCGTGGACGAGAGGCGACGTGCGGCTGCGGCTGCTCGCGATGCACTTGCTCGAAGATTCGACGACGGCGTTCATCGGCGGTGCTAAGAACGACAACGCAGGAGAATATACGGCGCCGGATTGGCGCGCGTTCCTGTTCGCGACGTACGAGCTCGACTCGTTCAGCGCGACGATCGATTGGCGCTGGTACAGCGGCGGCGAACTCGACAACACCCGTACGCTCGGCGAGATCTCCGCAAGTGGTACGAATGTTCGCGGGATCGACCCGATCCACTACACGAATCTTTCGTTGAGCTGGCGTCTACCGTTCGGTGCGCCCGACCGTACGAGCTTCTACGTGCGCGTGAACAACGTCTTCGACCGCGAGCCGCCGTATCCGCTCAACAGTGGTTCGTACATCGACGAAATCGGTCGCGCCTATCGCGCGGGCGTACGAGTGGGCTTCTAGACAAGGAATAGATCAATGAGCTTTCAGAAATTTCGAGATGCCATCTTGTTTGCGAAGAAACCGCTGCTCGCCGCGCGTGTAGCCGCAGCCGTGACTGTCGCGGCGGGCGTAACCGCCGCGCTGCTGCCACTGCTGCAATCGCGCGCCGATTCCACGCATCTGGAGTTGCCCGCGTACACCGAGGAGCCGACCTGGTGGGATGCCGGCGACGGCCGTGTCATGCCGCAGACGATGTCGATCAAGAACCCGAACGGCTCGGTGGGCATCATCAATGCCTCCGGGCCGATCGAGACGAAAGGGCACCCCTTCTTCGAGCCGATCGGCGGAAACGGCCGCGCGTGCGTGACGTGTCACCAGCCTGCCGACGGTTTCAGTCTCTCGGTAGCCACGGTTCAGAAGCGCTGGGAGGAGACCAACGGGAAAGACCCGCTGTTCGCGGCCGTCGACGGGTCCGACTGCCCGAGCAAGCCTCAGGAGGAGAAGTCATCGCACTCGATGCTGCTCGAGCACGGACTGATTCGCATCGCACATCCATGGCCATACAAGAAGCCATTCGATCAGTGGTCCGCCAAGGAGCCCGAGTTCACGATCGAAGTGGTCCGCGATCCAACCGGCTGCAACACGGATCCGACCTATGGCTTGAAAAGCAAGGATCCGCGCATCTCTGTCTATCGACGTGTGCGCCCGACAACGAACCTGCGCTATGTCATCGACCCTTCCTACGATCTGTCGGGTCGTTTCAACAACAAGACTGGCGTTCCGCTGCCGAACGATCCGCTGACGGGCGAGCACGTCGGCTTGCCGATCATGGCGGACGGCCGTGCCGACACGCTCGAGAGCCAGATGGACGATGCCATGTCCATTCACATGGGCGGCAAGGAGGGGCAGCTCACGCCGTCCATGATTCAGAAAATCAAGGAATTCGAACTGCAGGTGTACTCCGCACAGGACTTCCACAATGTCGCGGGTTCGCTGACGGAACCGAACGGCCCACCGGCGCTCGGGCCGATGGCGCTGCAAAAGGGACAATCGATCATCAACGGCAATAACTGGCGATCGGTCACGTTTCTCGATTTCGAAGCATGGCGCAACGACAAGCCGAAGACTGCCCAAGAAGAATTCCGTGCCTCAGTTGCACGCGGCAACGACATTTTCCTCGAGCGCCCGATCTGGATCAGCGATGTCACCGGGTTCAACTCGATCGGCATGGGCAATCCATACAAGCGCACGTGCGTGATCTGTCATAGCGTGCACCTCACCGGCAATGACTTCGCCCCGGGCGTGATGGATCTTGGTGTCAACAATCGCCCTTGGGCCGACATGGGTGACGTCCTGAAGAACGATCATCTGCCGCTCTTCAAGCTCACCTGCAAGGCCAGTGCTCGTCCGCATCCGTTTGCCGGTCGCGTCGTCTATACCCACGATCCGGGGCGCGCACTGCTCACGGGACTCTGTCATGACATTGGTTCGCTCGTCATGCAGCCGATGCGCGCGATGAGCGCTCGAGCGCCGTACTTCTCGAACGGTTCGGCGAAGACGATCGGCGATGTCGTCGACTTCTACAACGCGCGCTTCGACATGAAGCTGACCGATACCGAGCGGCAGGATCTCATCAATTTCCTGTCGGTGCTTTGAATCGAGAGTTCAAGGAGATCCACATGATTCGCATTCGAGTAACGGCAGCTGCAATGTTGCCGCTGATGTTCGGCATGGCCGTCGCGGACTCAGATCGACAAGGGCTGAAGGCGCCGCCAACGCAACGTAACTTCATTGCCTGTCCGGTCGTGATGGATACGCTCGATGTTCCGTGCTGGGTGGCGGAGTACGAAGGCGAGCGTTACTACTTGACGGTGCAGACGGGTCGCGGCGGCGGCAACGAGAGTTATCCGTTCTCGCCAATGGTCCGGCATCGCGTGCTCGTCGAGGGCACCGTGTCCGACGAGCCGCGCATCTGCGGCGGCATCGTCCTGCGCGACGCGAAATTGTCGCCCCTGGTCGACGTCGAGCCTGAGTGCGGCAAGCTCGTGCCGGGCGAAGGTTTCCGCACGAAAGGGCCGCGACCGATCGGACCCGACGGTGATCCGCCGGGCCCGCGCGAAACCACGGCGCTGCAGCGCAATCGTGGACCGAATCTCAGCCGGGAAGCGCAGGCCAAGGCGTATCAGGAGCAGGTCGCCGCGCGCAAGCCGGTGGAATACGAGATCAAGTACTTCTTCGACTCCAATTACCTGCCGTTCCCGGTCGAGCAGCGCACTGTGGATCAGGCCGCCCAGTACGCGGTCGACGTCCGGGCCTCGCGCGTGGAGATCGTCGGCTATCGTGGCGCGACGATTCTCTCCAATGGTCAGCGCGCCATCGAGGAGGCTGGACTCGGTAAAGCGCGCGCTGAAAAGATCGCGGACATTTTCGAGTTCTTCCAAGTGCCGCGCGACATTGTGAAGGTCACGTGGAAAGAGGAGCCTGAGCACGCGAACGGCGTGCGGGATTACGAGCTGCGGCGCGCAACGATCAGAGTGATCCCGTGAGGAGCTTTGTCATGAAGGTACGCACGAAGAGTGCAAGCATTGCATTCGTCGGTCTCACCGTCCTCGTGATGCCGTCGATCGCGGCTGCGCAGGACGTTACATCGCCGGTCGTGAAGGAATTCGTTGCCGCGATCAACGGCAACGACCCGAGGCGGTTGCGCGAGTTGTTTTCCGCGGATTTCGTCATGCCGCAGCGCGATGCTTCCTGTCCGAAACAGCAGAGCGATCGTGACTGTCAGATCGCGCGGTTGCAGCGCACGTTGCTGGGTTCGAACGGGAAGATCGAGCTGGGATCGGTGAAGTCCCAACGTGAAATTTCGCGCTTCAACGTCACGCTGACGAGCAATGCGATTCGAGCGGTTGGAGTTACTCGGGTCGCAGCGACGAAGGAAGCCGTCATCGCGAACGGGAAGATCCAGTCCCTGATCACTACCTTGCACACGGATGATCCTGATACGAAGCGCTATACACAACGCGCGAAGACCTGAGTCACCTTGCCCCGCTCCGGCGTCTGTGCGAGGGCGCCGGAGCACTTTTTCTGCGGGTCAGAGCACTCCGCGACCCGCAATCATCACTGGCGCTCCTGATGGAGCGAGTGTGCCTTGGGTGCATGAGACCGGCGGATAAGGTCGTGATCTTTGATGGCGAAAGCAACCGCGAATGAAACGACGCACGGACGCAAGACCACGAAGAACCAAGACAGATAGGACTTGAATGGATCGAGCTTGCATGGCCGCGCTTCGCGCGGCCCGTACTTCGCTTTCGCCTTCGCCACACCGCGCAGATACTTTCGTACCGTCTTACGCGACAGCCCCGTCTCTCGCATGATCTGCCGAATCGAGCCCTTGTCGCTTTAGAACGTTGATCTCCACCCGCCTGCTCCTGGGTCAACATCTCGACGGCTCGCAAAAGCGGCCATCCTCACCCAGGAAGGTGAAGCAGACCGGGCGGTCATCCTCCGTAGAGGTAGCCGCATTGGCC
>JAEYXD010000090.1 GCA_023428645.1 Pseudomonadota bacterium | reverse complement strand
CTCGATAGGCGGCCGCGAGGTCGGGCGGCACAGCGCCTGGATAGCGGTCGATGACGCGGGCTTGCGCGCGCGCGGACGTAAAAGCGTCCGCAATCGTATTTTCATCGCTGCTCTGGGTCGGCTGGATCGCGATCAAGACTCATCCCTCGTTGAACTTGGTGGCGCTCGCAGAGTGCCTGAAGCTCGCGCGCGCAGCGACGCGCATGAGCTGCATGGACCTCCGTGACGGCTACGTGACGAGGTCGTCTTCCCCGGGAAAACATAGCCAAAAACGCTCGCAAGGCTGTATATAGGAAACCGGTGTCATTTACAATCCAGGACACGGCCGCGGGGCTGTCGCTCGATGTGCCTGCCTCGTGTCCTGTCGAGCTTCAGATCGAGTATTCAGATGGGGGAATTCCATGCGTTCACTGCGCCCTTTGCTCGTCATTCGATGCCTGCGGCCCGCGCTCGTGCGTGCTCGATGGACCGCCGCGCTGCTCTGCGCGGCCGCATTGGTACCGAGCGCGCAGCCCGAGGCTCGCCAGCTCGCGTTTCCCGGCGCGATGGGCTGGGCGGCGGATACGCCGGGCGGACGCGGCGGCAAGATCCTGCGTGTGACAACGCTCGCGCCGACGGGTCCGGGTTCGCTGCTCGAAGCGCTAGATACCGAAGGCCCGCGCATCGTCGTGTTCGAAGTCGGGGGCGTGATCGATCTCGGCAAGCACGAGATCAAGATCACGAAGCCGTATCTCACGATCGCGGGCCAGACCGCGCCCTCGCCCGGCATCACGCTGATCAAGACGGGCATCGACGTGATGACGCACGACGTCATCATTCAGCACATCCGCGTGCGCACGGGCTCGGCCGGCGAGACCCAGCGCGGCTGGGCGCCCGACGCATTGTCGACGGTGAACGCGTACAACTTGATCGTCGATCACTGCACGTTCACCTGGGGCGTCGATGAGAACCTCTCGGCGTCGGGACCGCGCTTCACGGGCAAGACGCCGGACGACTGGCGCAAGGCCGTGTCGCACCGGATCACGTACAGCAACAACATCATCGCGGAAGGCTTGTCGCATTCGACGCATCCGAAGTTCGAGCATTCGAAGGGCACGCTGATTCACGACAACGTCAGCGACATTCTCATCATCGGCAACTTGTACGCGCACAACTTCGAGCGCAATCCGCTGTTCAAGGGCGGCGTGCGCGGCATGGTCATCAACAACGTGATCTACAACCCCGGGCCGCGCGCGGTGCATTACAACCTGATTCCGGAAGAGTGGTACGGCCGCAAGTACGAGCTCGGCCGCATCACGCTGATCGGCAACGTGTTGCGCGGCGGCCCGTCGACGCCGCCCGGACTGCCGTTGTTCATGCTCGGCGGCTCGGGCGACATCGAGATGTACGAGGAGGACAACATCGCCGTCGATTGGACCGGCCAGCCGCTGCCCAAGACGGGGCGCTACACGACGTCGGCGGCGAAGATGATTCCGATCGCGAGGCCGGCGCTGCCGACCGGCGTTGTGCCGCTGCCCGCGATCGAGGTCGAAGCGGCGGTCATTCGGAACGCGGGCGCTCGGCCGTGGGATCGCGATGCGCATGATTCGCGCATCGTCGCGGACACGGTGGAGGGGCGCGGCAAGATCATCGATCACGAAGACGAGGTTGGCGGTTATCCGCAGCCGCGGGAGGCGCGGCAGGCGTTCGATCCCAAGCAGTGGGACCTGACGACGATGATGCCGCGCGTAGCGCCGGCGAAGCAGAACGTGCCGCGCTGAGAATTCGCGAGCCGCGCTTTGCGCGGTCGCGCGCTTCGCGCCAGGCGACGACTCAATACGTCCCGCGCTGGATATATGGCACCGCCGCGAACAGCTTGCGCTCCTCGCCGCGCGGATCGTCGACCAGCCGCGAGTGCGCGTCGAATACCATCGTCGCGCGATTCGCGAGCTCGTACGGCTTCCACACCGGAATGCCCGCGTGATTCGGCGTGCCGGTTCTTGCGAACGCGATGAATGCAGCGCTCATCTGCTCCGCCGTTCGCTGCGCCTCCGCACCCTGCCCCGCAAGCGACTGCGGTTGCGCGAGGTTGTCGAACACGAGCGGAATATCCATCGCGTGTTGCGCTCCGTACCGGCCGTTCTCGAGCGGCGATCGATAATCCAGCTGATAGGCGAACACCGGCGAGCCCTGCTGCGCGCGCAGTTCGGCTTCGATGATCGCGCCGCGCCAGGACCGTCCCGCGGTCGTCGCGGCGAAGAACACCTGCGTCGGCGTGTACGCCGGATACAGCTTGCGATACGTCGCGATCACGTGCTCGGGGTCGATGTCGACATGCAACTGCGGCAACAGCCGCTCCGGCAGTTGCTGCCACGTGAGCTCACGGACGCCCGGCTCGTTGCCCAGGAAGGCGATCGTCTCATCGAGCGTATTTCCGATCATCATCGGGATGTGCGCCGACTGCGGCGGCGCATCCGGATAGAACGGATGTCGATGCAGCACCGCCTGATCCAGGACGGGCCCGAAATACACCGATCGCCCGACGAGCGTCGGATCCGCGGCCCGCGTCGCAGCCACCAGATCCGTGAGCGCGGCTGCGCCGAGACGATCGAGCTGCTGAATCGACATCCCGAGTGCCTCGATGCATGCGCGTGCGCGCAGCGTCGCGCTGCGCGGCCCCTGCGCGGTGATTTGCTGTCCGCTCATCGTCGCCGCTCGGTGAAACAAGCCGCGCGCGGCCGGCATCGCCATCAATGTCGCGATCTTCGCGCCGCCGCCGGACTGGCCGAACACCATGACGCGCTTGGCATCGCCGCCGAATTCCGCCGCGTGATCGCGAACCCATTCGAGCGCCGCGACCAGATCGAGCATGCCGGCGTTGCCGGACGCAGCATCGTCGCGACCGCGCAGACGCGCGAGATACAAATGGCCGAAGATGTTCAGCCGGTGATTGACGGTGATGACGACGACATCGCCGCGATGACACAGCCGCGTACCGTCGTAGAGCGGGCTCGAGCCGCTGCCGGAACTGAATTCGCCGCCATGGATGTAGACCATGATCGGACGCTTGCCGTCGTCACGCAGCGCCGGCGTCCAGACGTTGAGCACAAGGCAATCTTCGCCGACGCGCTCCGTCGTCGCGGCCTGCGGACACGTCGGTCCGTACTCCAGCGCTTCACGCACACGCGACCACGGCTCCGGCGGGACGGGCGGGCGAAACCGGTATTTCGAAGTGTCCGCGCCATACGGCACGCCTTTGAAGACGAACACACCGTCTTGCTTGATGCCGCCGATCGTGCCGGCCGTCGTCTTCGCCGTCACGTGGCGCGCCGAGGCGGCGTATGCGCGTGCCAAGAGCGCCCCGCTCGCCATCGCGAGCCCGCCGATGTGCAACACGGACCGCGCCAGCTCACGACGCCGCGGTGATTCGAGATTCGAACCGGAAGCGCTCATGGACGCGCCGGCGGGTAGCTCGCGATCAAGGTTTGATCTCCTCCCGACTGCTGGATGCCGACGTCCGTGCCCTCCTGCAGGAGATCGCGGTGTCGGCGGCAACTTCGCGCTGCGTGTCTGCGACGGTGAACAGGCCCTGGAAAACGTCGCGCCGAATCCGCGTATGGATTCGACGCGACCTGAGGAACCGGGGGGAGAACCTCAGAACTTGTAGCGGCCGCCGAGGAAGTACTGACGACCCGTGTGGTGATAGTAGGACAAGCGGTTGCCGACCGAGTCGACCCATTGATCCTCGAACTCATCCGTGAGGTTCAAGGCTTCGAGCGACACGTCGAAGTTGTCCGTGATGGACCAGCGGGTCGAGAAGTCCACGTTCAGCGTCTCCGCCGTCCCCTCGACATCGTTCGCGTCGCGGCCGGGCACGGTGGTCAGGTACTCGTCGCGATACGCCGCCGACACGCGCGCCATGAATGTGCCGTTGTCGAAGTACAGCGTTGCGTTCGCCGAGCTCTTCGACAGACCGGCCAGCGTTTTCTTGGCGACGACATTGCCCGTCGTGTCGAGATACGCGACCTCGGAGTCGACATACGTGTAGTTCAACTGCACGCCGAAATTGCTGAACGCGCCGGGCAAGAACGTGAATGGCTGCTGGTAGCTCACTTCGAGCCCCTTCAGCTCGCCGCCCGGCGTGTTCGTCGGCAGATTGAAGCCCCAGTCGACGAGGCAGTTGGCCACCTGGGTGGCGTCGTTCGGATTGAAGCCCGCACCGCCGACGCGGGCGCATTCGGCGACCGCCGCGCTGTCCGGCAGGCCGAACGGATTTTCGGAGAAGTGGCCGGTGGCGCGAATCGTCTGCACGAACGAGCCGATGTCCTTGTAGAAGAACGCGAGCGATACGAGCGACTCGTTCGCGAAGTAATACTCGAACGACAGATCGTAGGTATCCGCTTCGATCGGATCGAGGAATGGATTGCCTGCGTTCACCGTCTTCGAGTTGCCGGCAATGCTGATCGCGACGCCCGGATTCAACTGCCCCAGGTTCGCACGGGACATGGCCTTGCCAGCACTTACGCGCATCAGGAACTCATCCGTGAGATTCGCCACCAGGTTCAGCGTCGGTAGCGTGTTGTCGTACGTGTTCTCGACCGTCAGCGCTTGCACCGTCGGGCTGCGCAGCCAGCCCGTCGTTTCCTGCTTCGTCTCGACATATCGCACGCCGATATTGCCGCGCAGCGGGATGGGGCCGAGGTCGGCCTGGAACTCGAACTGCACGAAGCCGCCCGTGTCTCGCTCGGTCACGCCAAAGTTGTTGCCGAGATCGAAGGACGTGCTCACGCCATAGCTCGCGTAGTTCGTCAGATCGAACAGCCGAATCGCGTCGCGCACATTCGGCACCGTCCACCGGTTGGTATTGCCCGCGGGAATGTCGAGCCCGCTGCTGCCGAGCGACCGCGCCGTCGCGTACTGCGAACGTGGCACCAGGCGCTGCGCGGCGGAGGCCGCCTCACTCGCGCGTCGGGCACTCGTGGTCTCGAACTCGTACTCCTTGAACTGCCCGCCGAATTTCAGCGCCATGCGGTCCGACAGGTCCCATTTCAGATCGAGGGCGTAGTTCGTGAAGGTGTTGCTCGTCGATTGCGGACGCAACCGGATTTCGCTGAGCGTCCAGGCCTCGGGATTCGTCACGTCGGCAGTGCCGTAGTTGATGACCGGCAGCCGCGAACTGTTGCGAAAATCGACTGATACGTTGTCCGCGTTCTGGATGTCCCACAACAGCGTCGTCTGAATCGGATTCTCGAAGTCCGATTCCGCGCGGCCGATCATGCCGCTCAGATGCAGCGTGTCGGAGAAGTCGTGCGTGCCGCTCAAGGTGAACTGCGTGAACTCGGTCTGCAGCTCGTCGTAGCGCTGCTCCGAACGCACGTCCACGTCGTCGAAGACGCCGTACACGACGTTCTTCGTCCTCGGGTCGATGATCATCGAGCGCACGTCCATCTCGGCGAGCGAAGTCGCGTTGCTGAACGTGGGAATCTCGAGGAACTGCTCCGTGCGCGTCGATTGCAGGTCCGCGTACAGTGCATCGAGCGTCAACGTCGTCGACGCGGTCGGCGCGAACTGCAACGCCGCCGTGACGCCGAGCCGTTCCTGCGTGTTGTCATACAGGTCATAGCGCGGAATGCGCGGGCGGAACGCCGCGTTGGCATCGGCAAGCGCCGGCGGCGTTCCTTGATACGCGGCAAAGTTACCGGCATTGAGGCCGCCGCGCGCCCAGCGCACCGCGCTCGTCCCGTTGTCCTGGAATTCGCGGTCGGTGTACGCGACCGACAACAGCGCGCCGAATTTGCCGTCGGCCCACGTGTTGCTGATGAGCGCGGTCGCGCGCGGGTCCAGGTCTTCCTGCAGCTCGTTGTAGCCGAGCTGCGCGCCCGTCACGAACGTGAAGCCGGCGTAGTCGAACGGCCGCGCCACGGTCAGGTCAACGGTCGCACCGAGAGAACCTTCCTCCTGGTCCGCCGACGAGGACTTCGTGACCTTGATGGAGTTGAACAATTCCGAGGCGAAGATGTTGAAGTCGAAATTGCGGCCGCGATTGACGCCGCCGATCGCATCGGTGCCGCCCGTCGTGGTCAACGCCTCCATGCCGTTGATGCGTACCCGCGTGAACTGCGGCCCGAGGCCGCGCACCGAGATCTGCCGCCCTTCGCCGCCCTGGCGCGTGATCGCCACGCCCGGAATGCGTTGGATGGACTCGGCGAGATTGAGGTCCGGAAAGTCGGCGATGTCTTCGGCGACGATGGAGTCGACCGCGCCGACGGACTCGCGCTTCAGATCGAGCGCGGCATTCAGGCTTTGGCGGTAGCCCGTGACGATGATCTCTTCGAGGGCCTCGCCGGTTTCGGCGGCTTGGGCCAGCGCCGCGGTCGAGCAACCCATAGCGGATGACAACAGCGCAGCACGAACGGCCGCGCGAACGCCGAGAGTGAAAGCGGACATGCGTCAATTCCCCCAGTACGCAAGCGCCGGTGCTGCTTTAGTCAAGGAGTCGACCGGCTAGCCAGTAACCCATTGTTCGAGCCATTCTGACACCGGTAGCAAAACACGTATGACACCGGTGACAATCGGAGGCTAGCAGAGCACCATAGGCGCCAGCAAGGTGTGGCTGATACCCTCGGCCGTCGGCGCGCGACGTGGGTCGCGAGTCCTTCCACTCTTTCAAAAGAATTCAATCGACACTCATGAGCCAAGTCGTTTGCTTCGGCGAAGTGCTGCTTCGCCTGTCGGCTCCGGGCAAGGAGCTCCTGTTGCAATCGCATCAGTTCGCCGCGCACGTCGGCGGTGCCGAGGCGAATGTCGCCGTCGGCCTGGCGAAGCTCGGCAATACCGCCGCGGTCGTCACCGTCCTGCCGACGAATCCGCTCGGGTACGCGTGCGCGGGCGAGCTGCGCCGCCATGGGGTCGATACGAGCGGCGTCGTGCATCGCGACGGTCGGCTGGGCCTGTACTTTCTCACGCACGGTGCGGGGCACCGGCCCGCAGAGGTCTTGTACGATCGCGCCGGATCGGCCTTTGCGACCGCGCCGGCCGATGTGATCGATTGGAAAGCGGCACTGCGAAGCGCGCAGTGGCTGCACATCTCCGGCATCACACCTGCGGTCAGCGAGTCCGGAGCGCAAGCGGCCCTGCGCGCGGTACGCGCCGCTCGCGAGGCGGGCATCAAGATCTCCTACGACTGCAACTTCCGCGCGCGACTGTGGGGCGAGCGCGCAGCGCAAGCGCCAGCGCTGCTGCGTGAGCTGTGCAGTTACGCAACGTTGATTTTCGGCGACGACCGTGACATCGCGTTCATGTTCGGCTTCAAGCCGAGCACGGACAGCGCGGAAGAACGCCGCCAGCGAGCGGCGCAGGAAGCGTTTGCATTGCTGCCGAACGTGCAGTGGATTGCTTACACCGAGCGCACGCGCCACGCGGCGGACGTGCAGCAACTCGTCGGGACGTTGCACGAGCGCACGCAGGTGTTCACGACGCGGCCGTACGCATTGCAAGGTATCGTCGATCGCATCGGCGCCGGCGACGCGTACGCCGCCGGCATTCTGCATGGGCTGCTGAACGGCATGCCGCTCCAACGCACCGTGGAATTCGCCGCGGCGGCGGCCGTGCTCAAGCACTCGGTGCCCGGCGATTTCAATCTCGTCGGTGTCGGTGATGTCGAGCTGTTGCTTTCCGAAGTGCAGACCGACGTACGGCGCTGACCCTCTCTTTCCGCCACGCGGCGCCGGAGAACTTCGCGAGGACACGCTTTGCGAGTCGCTCGTCGCGAGCGACGGGGTATGATCCCTCTTCTCTCGCCGCACCGGTTGCGGCGTCTTCATGTTCGGAGACAGCCATGTACGACTACCGCAAGTTCTTCATCGATGGCGCCTGGGTCGAACCCGAGGGACGTCGCGAGCATGAGGTGATCAACCCGGCGACCGAGGCCGTCGTCGGCAAGATTCTTCTCGGCACCGAAGCGGACGTCGACGCGGCCGTCACCGCCGCGCGCGCCGCGTTCGACACGTATTCGCAAACGACGCGCGAGGAGCGCATCGCGCTGCTCGAACGCATTCTCGCCGCGCTGCAAGCGAATCTGCCGCGCCTGGCGCGGGCGATCTCCGACGAGATGGGCGCGCCGATGAAATTCGCGCTCAATGCACAGGCGGGCAGCGGCATCGGGCATTTCAAAGCGACGCTCGCCGCGCTTACGGACTTCGAGTTCGAGGAGATGCTCGGCACGACGCAAGTGCGGCGGGAGCCCGTCGGCGTGGTCGGCATGATCACGCCGTGGAACTGGCCGATCAATCAAATCAGCTGCAAGGTTGCGCCCGCGCTCGCCGCTGGCTGCACGATCGTGCTTAAACCGAGCGAAGTCGCGCCGCTGAGCGCGCACGTGTTCGCCGAGATTCTCGCCGAGGCCGGTGTGCCGAAGGGCGTGTTCAATCTCGTCGACGGCGATGGTCCGACGGTCGGTGAGGCGATCGCACGCCATCCACAGGTCGACATGGTGTCGTTCACCGGTTCGACGCGCGCCGGCGTGCTCGTCGCGAAAGCCGCGGCGGACACGGTGAAGCGCGTGTCACAAGAGCTCGGCGGCAAGTCGGCGAACATCATTCTGGAAGATGCGGACCTGAACGCGGCAGTGAAAGTCGGCGTGCTCTCGATGATGGCGAACACCGGCCAGTCGTGTAACGCACCGTCGCGGATGCTCATTCCGCAGCACCTTTACGACGAAGCCGTGAAGATCGCGAAGGCGGTCGCGGAAAAACCGGTCGTCGGCGATCCAAAGGCGGACGGCGTCACGATGGGCCCGGTCGCGAACCGCAATCAGTTCGAGAAAATTCAGGCCTTGTTGCAGCAGGGCATCGCGGAAGGCGCGACGGTCATCGTCGGCGGTCCTGGCAAGCCGGACGGTATCGACAAGGGTTATTTCGTGAAGCCGACGGTATTCGCGAACGTCGACAACTCGATGACGATCGCACGCGAAGAAATCTTCGGACCCGTGCTCGTGATGATTCCGTATCGGGACGAGGCCGAAGCGATTCGCATCGCGAACGACACCGTGTACGGCCTCTCCGGCTACGTGTACTCCGGCAACATCGACAACGCCCGGCGCGTCGCGGCGAAGCTGCGAACGGGCATGGTGCATTTGAACGGCGCGCCCACGGACGTGAACGCGCCCTTCGGTGGCTACAAGCAATCGGGCAACGGCCGCGAGTGGGGCCGCGAGGGCTTGAAGGAATTTCTCGAGACGAAAGCGGTCATGGGCTACGCGCCGGCGTAATCCGCCAACCGCGGGCACGCTTCGGTCGCGGCGCAGGCGACGAACGAACTACCGCACAGGCCCCATCACATCGGCGCCGGGCGGCGGCGCGCGCGCCTCCGCTGGCGCGCGATCGAAGATGCGCCGCACCTTCATCCCCGCCAGAAACGAGCTGCCTTTGATCGTGACGAGCAGCTCGAGCTGATCCGTTTTCTTGAGTCGGCGGTATTTCTCCGTGATACGCGGGCCGCCACGCGAGGCACGCTCGATCACGAACCACTCCCCTTCCCAGCCGTACTCCGCATCGGCGAGCTGCCCTTGCGGCAGCGACACCTGGCTCCGCGCCCCGGCATCGAGCCGCCGCGTCTCGAAGTCCGACGTGATCGTCAGCCGCGCGCCGCGCTCGTCCTGCTCGATCTGCAGCGACTTCGTGAGCCCCAACATCTGATGCGTGCGCCGCTCGCGTTCTTCCATCTCGGCGATGCGCTGCGGCGTGCGCTCGGGCGGCGTGAACTCGGGTTCCCACGCGAAGGGGTCCTGTTCCAGGCGCCGACGCCGGCGTTCCTCTTCGCGCCGCATCTCCTGCATCTGCTTTTCGCGGCGCTTCGCGAGCAGCGCCTCGCCGTCATCGCTTTGCGCGACGTTGACGGTCCAGCGGCCCGCCAGATTCGTATCGGTGGGCGGCACGCTCTTGAGCGCATGAACATTCGCGGTGACGATGAGCAGAACCACCGCCAGGGACCATCGACGCATGGGATTTCGGATCGTCGGCTGAGTTCGCCCGACTCTATCAGCCGTTCGTCGAATGTGGGAAGCGCAGCCGGTCTCACCCCACGAGCGCCGCCAATTGGCGTTCGCTCGCATGCCGCTGCAGATAGGCGCGCGTACTTGCGGGCAGGACGTCCCGCGGATACCACTTGATCGGCCGTGTCGAGGTGTACGAGAACGTCGCCGAGTAGCGGTCGCGCAGCAGCGGCGCCTGTGCTCGATGGAAGATGCGGCAGGTGTCCGCGATCACGGCATGGCCCTTCGGTCCCGTCATCTCGCGCCAGTCGCTGCGTGGCACGCAGGTTGCCATCCTGTCGTCGGAAACGAAGCCGGATTGATAGCCGAGGCGCTTCGCGGCCTCGATCGTGTGCCGCCGCTCGATGAACTGAAACGGCCCGCCGCCGGCGTCGACATCGTTCAAGTAGATGACGATGCGGCACATGCGACGATCCTCCGGATCGATGTGCCATTGCCTGACGTCGGTGGCACGGCCGTCGGCCACTTCGCGACGCACCGAGACGCCGTGGTAGTAGACGGGTAATTGCACATAGTTCTCGACCAGGTCGAGCAGCGTAGTGTTCATGCCCCACAGAAATATTTCGGGGAAATCCATCAACCGCGAGAAGCTCACGCGCGGCGAATTGTCGGTGCGGGGATCGACCGCGCGCAGCTCTTCGACGAGTTGCGCGAACGCCGTGAACATGGCCGCGCTCTCCGTCAGGGCCAACAGCTCGGCCTGAATGCATAGCGCCCCGATCAATCGCAGCGCTTCCAGTGTGGAGAGATGCTGTGGATGCAAGCGCGGCAAATTCGCGCTATGCGCTTCGAGTGCTCGCAGATAAGAGAAGCCATCGAACGCGCGTACGCCTGGAAAGCGCAGCACCACGCGCTTCGCGCGATTGGCGATCCGTCCGATGAGCGCCCCTTTGTAGTACATGCATGCTCCTGCCCAGCACCGGGTCAGGGTTCTTCTTCGAAGTGTCAGCCAGGCCGTCCGAGCGGCTCGGCGCAGCGGCAAAGCCCGTCGGAAGAATAGGCACCGGCATGTGGGAATTACTAGTACGTATCGATGGTGCCGGACACAGCGAGAAGCCTTCGTGTTGTGTGCTCAACGGCGCATCGCACCATCGTCCGGCCAGGGCGCGGCGCGCCATGACAGGGCGACCGCGCCGCAGCTAGCGCTGAATTCGGATCGTCACGCGCCGCTTCGATGCCTCCGGGCCCGGCGTCCCCAAACCCGCGACCGGCTGTGGCCGCGTGTTCGCCGCGATCCGCATGAGCTTGCGATCGATGCCCAGGCGGCTCAGGGCGAGGGCCACGATTTCCGCACGCGCCGTCGCGAGCGCCGCCGGCTCGACGAACGTGCGTCCCGACACTTCGATCGGGTCCGTCGCCGCATAACCCGTGATGACGATCGCCTTCGGCTGGCTCGCCTGCGCGTACAGCGACACCTTCTCGAGAATCAGCTCGGCGTATTGATAGACGAGGAAGTCGTTGCCGTAATCGAAAACGATGTGGAACTCCTGCGACGAGAACGGTGGCCGCGGCAATTCACGCGGCTCCCATGTGGGCCGCAACACCTCGTCCGGCAGCACGAAGCGACGCCCGGGGAACCCTTCGGCCGGAACGATGGACGTGGGACATGCTTCGTCGAGAACGGCCGAGCGCACCGGCCGCAGCACGATGCCACCGCAAGTGTCGGGGTCCTGCGTGACGACCCCTTCGAACAGGCTCATGCGTCCGACTTGCGGCTTCGTCGGGCCGTCGGTGACGTCGTAGCGAATGCCCGTCGCGGGATCTTCCGCGAGCCAGCAGCCGGACTTGCGGCCGAGATCGGTATCGCGATAGATCGGACAGCCGACGAACGCCACGACGCGCGCGTCCGGCACGTCCGCCGCGGCGATGGCACTGGCGAACAGGGCAATCAAGCTCACGAGGCGCATCGTTCTCATCACAACACGCTCATCAAATTCGTGAGGTCTTGTTTCTCTTGTTCCGTGAGGCCGATGCGATACCGCCGCTCGTAGTAGTCGACGATCTCGCGAATCGTTCGCGCCGAGCCGTTCGCGAAATACGGCGGGCGCGATGCGAGCGCACGCATCTGCTGAATCGTGATCTTGCCGATGTCGATGCATTTGCCGGTCGTCAGTGCGAAACCCGGATCCTGCGTGTACACGACACGCCCGAGGTGCGGATGCGGCCGAACATCGGCGCGGCACGTGAGCTTGAACAGCGGCATGTGCGGCGCTGAATTCGCGTGCGGTACGTTCGTGGTGCCGATGTCCACCTGACCGGGGGCGACATCCATGCCGGTGCGCTGCATGTTGTGACAGAACGCGCACGAGTTGCGCACGGGATTGCCGAAGCCCATGTTCGTGATGCCGGCCGAGTTGTCGATCAGGAACGTGCGCTTGGCGAAAATCTCGGCGCCGCGCGCAACCGATTCGCGAAACGCGCGCTGCTCGGCCGAGAGCTCGGGATCGTCAGCCGCCTTTGCCCAGGGAAGGAACTCTTCCCAGATCGGCGCGCCGCCGTATTGCAGATCGCCTTCGCGAGCATCGCGCAGCGTTTCCGGACCGCCTTCCGCGCCAGCGTCGGTCAACAACCCGCCGACGCGGTGCACGCTTTGCGCGGAGTAGACGCCGCCCAGGAACGTTTCGATGGCATCGAGCGTCGACGGCGGCGTCGGTGCCTGCACTTCCAGATGCACTCGCATCGCGTCGCGGATCTGGGCGCGAATCGTCGGCAGACGCCCGTCCGCCAGCAGATTGCCGCTGATGAGCCGTCCGGTCTCGGCATCGGTCGGCAGCGGCAGGCCATTCTTCGGCTCGAAGTTGAAGCCGACGGACGTCACGTACTTCAGATTCGCCGTCGGGCGCGGACGCCGATACACGGACACCATCGGCTGCGCGCTCGTGAGGCCGTAGTGCGGATCGAGATTGCAGCGGGTCGGATCACGCACGACCTCGAGCGTGAATTCGGGATCGATCGGCGTGCCGTCGCGGTCGCGTGGCGGCCATGGACGCGCGATACGAAACAAGCCGTGCTCGAGCAGCATCGAGTGCGAGCCAGCGGCGCCTTGCGGCAGGCTCGGACAATTCGAGCCGTCGATCGCGGCGAAGATCGGATCCTTGCCGCCGGTCGCCTCCCAGCGTTTGCGAATCGAGTCGATCGAGACGCTCATGCCATCCGCCGGCTGGTGACAGGTCACACAGGCACGGCCATTCGCGGTGAGCGACGTAAAGAACGGATGTCCAGCCGTCGACAGCGGACCATTGATGTTCAATGTCGTCGCCACGCCGTGCTCGTTCGGATAGTCGACGCGCTGTTGGAGCGTGCGCCCGTCGTTCGGCGACCACCAGGATGCATCGACCGTGGTTTCGCCGAACGTCGCGGCGATCCCGACGATGCCGCCACCCAGGACGATTGCGGCCGCGATGCGGCGTCTAACTGCGATGCGCACGGAGACTCACCAGTAGCAGTGTGCCCAGCCCCATCACGCCCGCGACCATCCAGATCGGCGCGGCGAAGATCTCGCTGTGGGTTCGAATCCAACCGATCGCGACCGGGCCGAACAGACTGCCGATGTTGCCGACCAGGTTGATGAGGGTGATGCCGGCAGCGGCGGCGCTGCGATGCAGGAACGTCGTGGGTATCGACCAGAACACGCCTTGCGCACCGCCGAGCCCGAGGCCACTCACGAACAACAAAGCCAGCGACAGCATGCCCGGAGGCACGCTTGCCGCGCACAGCAGGGCAAGTGCGCCGATGCCGAGCGGAATGCCGACGTGCATGTAGCGCTCGCCCGTCGCGTCCGAATGGCGCGAGTTGAACCACATGCCGAGCCCCAGACCCAGCCATGGCACCGCCGCGATGACGCCGATCGCGACATCACCAAGGTCCGACGACACGTCCTTCACGACCTGCGGCAGCCAGAACATGAAACCGTTCGAGCCGATCAGGGTCGTGCACCAGATGCCCGCCGCCAGCCAGCAGCGTGGATCGCGCAGCGCGGCGATGAGCGGCGAAGCCGCGGGCGGCGGCGTCGCGCGCTGCTCGGCCCGAAGCTGCGTCTCGATCCAGGTGCGCTCGTCGCCTGTGAGCCAGCGCGCCTGCCCCGGTCCGTCGACGAACAGGAAATACGCGACGCAGCCGCAGCCGATCGTCGCGATCCCCTCCATGAACAGCATCCAGCGCCAGCCCGCGACATCGAGCGGATTGGCGACGCTCATCAGCCAGCCGCACAACGGACCGCCGAACACGACGGAGATGGGAATGGCGAGCATCGTGATCGCGATCGTGTTGGCGCGATGGCGCTGCGGCATCCAGCCGCTGCAGTAGTACACGATGCCGGGCGCGAAGCCGGCTTCGGCGACGCCGAGCAGGAAGCGCAGCACGTAGAGCTCGAACGGCGTGCGCACGAAGGCCATCGCCGTGGCCGCGCAGCCCCAGAGAATGACGCATGCCGCGATCCATCGACGCGCGCCGATGCGCCGCAACAGCGCGGTGCTTGGAAATTGAAACAACAGATACGCGACGAAGAACATCGCGACGGCATAGCCGTACATCGTTTGCGTGAGCCCGATGTCGGCATTCATCTGGAGCGCCGCGAAACTGATGTTCACCCGATCGAGCGAGCTCAGCACGATCAGGACCACGATGGGAACGAGCACTCGCCATTGGAACTTGGCGACGACGGACTGCTCGAGGTCGGCGGTGCTCATGGACGCGCGATCGCGGTCGTCGCGCCGATCGTGGCCAGGCGGGCGAGCGCGTTACCGCCGCGCGCCACCGCCCTCTCCCTTCGGGAGAGGGCGTGCTGCGTGCGATCCGTCGCCGGGGAGCTCCTCGCGTTCAGCATCGTCATCATCAGAACTCATACTCCGCCGACACGAACCAATTGCGCGGGCGCGAGTAGATCGCTTCCGCATAACCCGCCGAAGTGCTGAACGATGAGTTGCCAGCCACGCGATACTCCTCGTCCGTCGCGTTGTTGACACCCGCTCGCAGTTTCCAGGCATTCATCGCCCAAGTGACCGAGGCGTTGACGACCGTCACGCTGTCGAGCTGCGCGACCTCCACCGAGTTCGCCGCATCGAAGTACTGCTCCGCCGTGTATGAAACGTTGATCCGCGGCGTCAACGTGCCCGTACCGAGCGCGATGTCGTAGCCGATCCCGACGTTGCTCTGCCATTCGGGCGTGAACGGCAGCGTATTGCTCGGCCCGACGGTCGCCGTGGCCCCCGGCACCGGCGTGATCGAATCGATGGAATCGTCCAGATAGCCGAGGCTGCCCTCGATGATCAGCGCGCCCGGCGCATAAGTGAGCTCGAGCTCTGCCCCCTCGATCGACGCCTTGCCCGCGTTGAACAGCAACGGCACGATCCCGATGCGATAGATGAGCTGCATGTCGTCGTAGTCGGTCGAGAAGAACGCGCCGTTCAACCGCACACTGCCGCCGAGCTCGGACTTGAAGCCTATCTCGTAGGTCTGCGCCCGCTCCTCCTGGAACGAGATCGGCAGGAACCCGGGCGGCGGCGCGTTGTAGCGCTGATTGAACCCGCCGCTCTTGAAACCCTGCGACCAGTTCGCGTACGTCATCAACCTGTCGTTCCAGCGGTACTGAATACTCGCGGACCCCGTCGTCGAGTCGTATTTGTTCTCGAACGGTTCCGCGAGCACGTTCAGCGGCGGCGCTGTCGTCGGCAGCGGATCAGGCGTGGGCCCATCCACGGGACTGATCGTGAAGCCCGTGATCTGAATGCCCTTGGTCTCCTCCGTGTAGCGGACGCCCGCGGTCAGGCTCAGCGCGTCGGTCACGTCGAACGTCCATTGCGTGAACAGCGCCCAATTGTCGTTGTCGATCTGCGCGCGCTGATAATCGCGGCTGCCGGGCCCGCCGCTGGCGACTCGCGGCGGCGGCGCGGCGAACGGCACTTGCAACAGATCGAGCACGCTCTCCTCGAAATAGAACAGGCCGACGACACCATGCAGGCGCTCCGTGTCGACGAGCGCTTGCAGCTCCTGGCTCACTTGATCGCCGTCGCTCGCGTAGTCAGTGTGCAGGATCGTGAACGGCGTGTTGTCGGCATCGCGCTTGCCGTGCCATTCGAGCTCGCGATAGGCCGTGATCGACTTGAGGCTTACGACGTCGTTGAGCGTCCACGTCGCGACCGCCGACACGCCCCAGTTGTCCAACGAACTTTCCGCCGGCGCGGTACCGCCGTTCAGATATTTGCCCAGATCCCAGCTCACGTCGTTCGCGCAGCGAGGATCGTTGAGCGTCGCCGACAGCGCGCCCAAGCTGGCGCCCGGACAGCCCGCCCCCGCGCTCACCGCACGCACGAACACCTGCTCCTCGTTGATCGCGGCGAATACGAACGGCGAACCATTCTCGTCTTCCTTCGAGTAATCGCCGCGCAGCGTCAACGTGAATGCATCGGTAACCCAACGCAACGACGCTTGGGCGGTGATCGCGTCCTCGTCGCCCAGATCCATGCCGTCGTAGATGCGCGTGACATAGCCGTCGCGCTGCCGCGCGCCGACGGAGACGCGCGCGCCGAGCCCGTCGGCGATCGGCAGATCGACGGCCGCGAACCCTTCCATGAGCTTGTCGTCGCCGAAACCGACGCGCACGGTGCCGCCGAACTCGTCGCCGGGCAACGTCGTCGCCATGAGGACGGCGCCGCCGATCGTATTGCGCCCGAACAGCGTGCCCTGCGGACCGCGCAGCACCTGCACGCTCGCGACATCACGGAAATCCATGACACCGCCGACCGCACGGCCCATGTACACCTCGTCGATGTACAGGCCGACGCCCGGATCGACGCCCGACGAGCCGTCGGTCTGACCGATGCCGCGAATGAAGACCTGCGCCGCGGAGTTGTTGCCGGTCAGCGGCCCATACGCCGCGAACTGCAGGTTCGGCGTCACCCGATCGAGGTCTTCCGTGCTGACGATCTGCTGCCGCTCGAGTCCCTCCGCGGTGAACGCGGAAATCGCGAGCGGCGTGTCCTGCAGGGATTCCTCGCGTTTGCGAGCCGTGACGACGATCTCTTCCAACGCGGCCTCGGCATCGGCTGCCCACGCCGACTGCCCTCCCGTCAGCGCGACGACCGCCGCCATCGATGCGTGCAACCCACGCGCCCCCCACCACCGGTGTCTTGAAGAATGAGTGCCTGAACGAGTATTCGATGAGCCCATGATGTCTCCTTCCCTTTAGCCATGGTTCCAACTTATCGCTCGACGCGCTCGGTTCATGCCTCCTCTGCAGGACGCACGAAACCGAGCGCAAACACCGCAATTCCCGCCAGCGCCGCCACCGGCGCCATGTACATGAAGACATTCGAGGCGGTCGTGCCGCCGGCGAGCAGCACACCGGCGACGAACGGCCCGACGATGGAGCCGATACGGCCGACGGCGACGCTCGCGCCCGAACCCGTGCCGCGCATCGCGGTCGGGTAATACGAGGCCGCGACGCCGTACAGCGCGTAGTTCGCTCCCATCAGAAAGAAGCCGGCCGCCGCGCTATAGAACAGAATCGACGCCTGTTGAGTGGCGCCGGCCAGCGCGATGAGCGACCCGATCAGCGCGACGTACGCGATCGTCAACGGGCCGCGCGCGCCGAAGCGATCGACGATGCGACCGAGCAGCAGGGCGCCGACGACGCTCGCGAAATTGAACGCCAGCGATGCCTGCGGCGCGGTCGCGGCGTCGAGACCGCTCGCGGTCGCAAGGAACGGCAGCCAGTTCAGGATCAGATACAGAATCACGAGCGTCGGCAGGAACGTGAGCCAGAGCAGCCACGTCGCGCTCGCGCGGCCGTCGCCGAACAAGGCGCGGCCGATGTTGACCGACTGACGCCGCTGCGTCGCCGTGGGCGGGCTCAGCGTCTCCGGCATGAACGCGTGCATCGCCGGTACCAGCAAGAGCGGCAGGACACCGCCCACATAGAACAGCGTTCGCCAGTCGAAATCCGGTGGCAGCAGTTGCGTGAGCAGCGCGACCGTGCCGCCGCCCAGGGGCATGCCGCAAAACATCGTCGAGGCGGTGGCGGCGCGCTTGTTCGGCGGACTGATCTCCGCGGCGACGGCCATCAGGTTCGGCAAGGCCGCGCCGAACCCCAGGCCCGTCAGCAGGCGAGCGAGGAACAGCGCGGTGAAGTTCGCCGCGAACGGCGTGAACAGCGTGAACAGGCCGAACGCGGCGACGGACGCCATGAACACGGGCTTGCGGCCGAAGCGATCGGCGAGCCGTCCGCCAAAGGCAGCGCCGATCACGAGACCGACGTTGCTGATCGTGAAAATCCACTTGAGCTCGCCCGCGTCGAGACCGAGCTCGGGCGCGAGCTTCGGCGCGGCGACGCCGATCGCCTGGATGTCGAATCCTTCAATCACGGCGACGGCAAAGCACAACGCAATCGTGACCGCGGCGTTCGCGGGCACGCTGATCGCTTCGAGGCTGCGAGACATTCAAACCCCCTCTGGTTCAGAAGTGAGCGGCGACTGCGTCTTTGTCAATGTTGCATGCGCAATCGTTCCGCTCGATCGATCACATCAGCTCAACCCCACACCTCCTTCGCGGTGTCGACGATCAGCTTCAGTTTCGCGATCTGCTCGTCGCGACTGAGGGCATTGCCCTCCTCGGTCGACGAGAAGCCGCATTGCGGGCTCAAGCACAGCTGTTCGAGCGGCACGAATTTCGCCGCCGCATCGATGCGCCGCTTGAGATCGTCCTTGCGCTCGAGCGCGCCGCGCTTCGTCGTAACCAGGCCGAGCACGACGAACTTGCCGTTCGGCACGAAACGCAGCGGCTCGAAGCCGCCGGAGCGCTCGTCGTCGTATTCGAGGAAGTAGCCGTCGACGTTCAGCTCGTTGAACAGCGCGTCGGCGACATGGTCGTAGCCGCCGGAGGCGGCCCACGCCGAACGGAAATTGCCGCGACACAGATGCGTGCACACACGCATGCCCGCGGGCTTGTCCCGTAGCGCCGCGTTGATGTTGCGAATATAGAGCCGATGCTGCTCGTCCGGATCGCCGCCGATGTGGTGCACGTGCTCGCGCTGCTGCGGGTCGTTCAAGTATGCGAGGCTCGTGTCGTCGAGCTGCAGATACGTGCAGCCACGCTTGCCGAGCTCCGCGATTTCCCGGGCGTACACCGCCGTGAGGTCGCGCCAGAAATCGTCCATCTCGGGGTAGACGTTCGGATCGATCGCGGCCCGTCCGCCGCGATAGTGCATCATGCTCGGCGAGGGAATCGTGAGCTTCGGCGTACCGCGCGTGACGACGCTCTTCAGGAAATCGAAATGCTCGCCGAAGATGCAGCGCGGCAGATTCAGTTTGTCCGCCACGCGCAACCCCGAGGGCGTGAAGTCGACATCACCGTTCGCGCTATGGAAGTGCACGACGATGTTCTGCTCGACCTTGCGCACACCGCCGATCTGGTACAGAAAATCCATGTGCCACGACGAGCGGCGGAACTCGCCGTCGGAAATGCCTTGGAGGCCGATGTCCTCCTGCATCTTCACGACGTCGCGAATCGCCAGGTCTTCGACCCGGCGCAGCTCGGCGTCGCCGATGCGCCCTTGCTTGTGCTCCTCGCGAGCCCGCGTCAGCTCGGGCGGACGCAGCAGGCTGCCGACGTGGTCGGCACGAAACGGCGGTTGGTCGAGCATGTATCCCCCTTGATCGTCAGAATCGTTTCGGCATCGTGTTCGAAGGCGCGAGTCCTGTCGATGCCGATCGCATTCAAGCGCGCTGCCGAGCCGGCGGCTCCTCCAGAATATCGATGACGCTCTCGTGCGCCGCGACGGCGTACAGCATCTCCACGCAGTCGGCGCGATGCTCGCGCACCGCGCGCTGATTGATCGAGCCCTTGTCCGTGATCTCGCCGCGATCGAGCGACGGCGCGCTGGGAATCAGCACCGCGCGCCGAATGCACATCGAGCTGGCCGGGAAGCGCTGCGCATGCGCGTGCAATCGCTCGCGCAACATTCCGAGCAGCGTACCGTCGTTCGCGAGCGCTGCATGAGTTGGGACCGCATCGTGCTTCAGGACCTCGCCGCACGCCACGAGATCCGGCAGCAGGATCGCCACCAGGTAGTCGCGATCGAGACCCGCGAACACGACGTCTTGCAGCAGCGGCGCGCAGGCCTGCAGCACTTCGGCACGTAATGGGCCGACGCTCACCCAGGTACCGCTCGCGAGCTTGAAGTCCTCCGCGATGCGTCCGTCGAACTTGAGACCTTGGGTCGGGTCCGCCGGATCGATCGCTTTGACGGCATCGCCAAGGCAGTAGAAGCCTTCGGCATCGAACGCCGCGGCGGTCAGCTCGGGCTGGCGCCAGTAGCCGGGCGTGACGTTCGGGCCGCGCGCGCGAATCTCCACTTTGCCGCCGACCGGCGCGAGCTTCACGAGGTTGCCCGCGGCGGGCAGTCCGATCACACCCGCGCGCCCCATTGCCGGCGTCGTAAACGTCACGGATGGCCCCGTCTCCGTCGCGCCGAGACCGCTGAGCATCGGCACTTTGTAGCCGCGCTCCGCGAGCGACAACTCATCGAGCGCATCCCACACGTGCTGCGACAGCGAGGCGCCTGCAAAAAAATACGCGCGCAAGCGGCTGAAAAAGGTCTGGCGCAGATCGCGATCGTTCTGCAGCTCGTGCACGAGCGCCTCGAATCCCTTCGGCACGTTGAAATACACCGTCGGCGCGATTTCGCGCAGATTGCGCGCCGTTGCCGCGAAGCCTTGCGGCGTCGGCTTGCCGTCGTCGATGTAGAGCGTGCCGCCATTGAACAGGACGAGACCCACGTTGTGGGTGCCGCCGAACGTGTGATTCCACGGCAGCCAGTCGAGCAGCACGGGCGGCTCGTCGATGAGGAACGGCAAGGCCTGCTGCAGCATCGCGGCGTTGCTGCAGAGCATGCGCTGTGTCGTGATCACCGCCTTCGGCTGGCCGGTCGAGCCGGAGGTCAGCAGGAATTTCGCGATCGTGTCGGGGCCGGTCGTCGCATGGGCGCGATCCACCGCAGGCGCGACCTCCGTCTCGAGCTCGGCGAGTGTCGTGATGTTGCGATTCGCGAGTGGCGCGTCGCCGATGATTTCGAGGTCTGGCGCGACTGCCGTGGTCAGCGCCCGCTCGAACGCACGGGTTTCGAAGGCGGCCACCAAGCCCGGCGTCAGCAGGCCGAGCACGTAGCGCAGCTTCTGCATGTCCGACGAGGCTTGCGAATAGGATGGCGACACGGGGCAATACGGCACGCCGATCCACATCGCGGCGAGCGCGAGCGTCAAGTGCTCGATGCCATTGCCGGAGAGAATGACGATCGGCCGCTCGGTCGAGAGATTCCGGGTCAGCAGCCCCGCCGCGACGCGCCGCACGCGCGCGAGCATGTCCGCATAGGTGACACCGACCCACTCGCCGTCGCCGCGATCGCGGCTGCTCGCGCCCGTTCCTGCGCCCGCGGCATTCGAAGCTTTTGCCCGGCGCGCGACGAACGTGCGATCGGGCGCGACACGTGCCCACTGTTCGAGGGCGTCCAGCAACCGCGGCGGATACGAGCGCAACTCGCCGCGCGGGCGCAGGAGCATCGTGCCGTCGGCACGGCGCAGAACCTCCGTGGCGAAATCATCGGGCGTCCAGCCAAACGCCGCCGCGGTCATCTCAAGTGTCCTGCAGCCGCAGGGCGCGAATCGCGTTCTGTTTCAGGATCAAATCGTGCACTTCGGGCTTGAAGCCCGCCTCCTTGAAGTCCTTGATCCAACGATCCGGCGTGATGAGCGGATAGTCGGAGCCGAACAGCATCTTCGTCTTGAGCTGGGAGTTCGCGTACTGCACGAGCTGTGGCGGAAAGTACTTCGGCGACCAGCCGGACAGGTCGATATACACGTTCGGCTTGTGCAGACAGACCGACAACGCCTCGTCCTGCCAGGGCCAGGACGGATGCGCAATGATGACGGTCATGTCGGGGAAGTCCGCCGCGACGTCGTCGAGATGAATCGGGTTCGAATACTTCAGGCGCAGCCCCCCACCGCCCGGCATGCCGCTGCCGATGCCCGAATGACCGCTGTGAAATATCGCGGGCAGCTTGTGCTCGGCAATCACTTCGTAAAGCTGATACGCGATGCGATCGTTCGGGAAGAAGCCCTGCACGGTCGGATGGAACTTGAAGCCCTTGATGACGCCGTCCTTGACGAGCGCCTTCGCTTCGCGCACTCCCATCTTGCCCTTGTGCGGATCGATGCTCGCGAAGGCGATCATCATGTCGCTGTTCTCGCGCGCCGCATCCGCGACTTCTTCGTTCGGAATGCGCTTCGCGCCGATCTGATGCTCGGAATCGACCGTGAACATCACGAGGCCGATCTTGCGTTCGCGATAGTAAGCGACCGTCTCCGCGATCGTCGGGCGCTTGCCCGCCTTGAAATACTTCGAGGACGCTTCCTCGAACGGCTTCCAGTACTCGTCCGGCTCCTGGCGGCACGACACCTCGGCGTGCGTGTGAACGTCGATCGCGATCAGCTCGTCCAACTTCATCATCGCACTCCTCGCTGAGCTTCCCACTCGCCGATCGTCATGTGGTTCTCGACGAGCTGGACGAGGAGCGGCGCCGGTTGCCAATGCATCGGGCCGAACAACTTCTGATACTTGAGCATGCCATCGAGCAGCGTCTGCAAGCCGATCTGCTCCGCGTAGAACATCGGGCCGCCACGATAGCGCGGGAAGCCGTAGCCCGCCGTCCACACGACGTCGATGTCGGAGGCGCGCAGCGCGACGCCTTCTTCGAGAATGCGAATGCCTTCGTTCAGGAGCGGGAACACGCAGCGCTCGACGATCTCCTGTTTCGAGTGGACGCGCTGCTGCACGCCGAGCGCTTGCGCGCGCGCCGCCAGAATCGCGATCGCCTCCGGATCGTCGAAGCGCGTGCGGTTGCCGGGCTCGTAGCGATAGTAGCCCTTGCCGTTCTTCTGCCCCAGGCGGCCGGCTTCGTGCAGCGCGAAATCGGCCTGGTAGTAGTTCGGATCGGGCGGAAACTGCTCGGCGTTCGCCTTGTGCACGTTCACGCCGACGTCGATGCCCGCCATGTCGAACACGGCGAGAATTCCCATCGCCATGCCCCACTCCTCCAATGCGGTGTCGACCTGGCGCGGCGTGGCGCCTTCGAGCACCATCGCTTCCGCTTCGCGCGCGTAGCCTTCCATCATGCGATTGCCGATGAAGCCGTAGCACACCTTCGCGAGCACGGGCGTCTTGCGCAGCGGCTTCGACAGATCCATCACGCTGCGGATCGTCGCCGGCGAGGTCGCGTCGGTGCGCACGACTTCGAGCAGCGGCATCACGTTCGCCGGCGAGAAGAAGTGCGTGCCGATCACGTCCTCGCGACGCTGCGTCGCCGCCGCGATCTGCGCGATGTCGAGCGTCGAGGTGTTCGTCGCGAGAATCGCGCCCGGCTTCGCTACCTTGTCGAGCGTCGCGAAGATCTTGCGCTTGAGATCCATGCTCTCGAACACGGCCTCGATGATGATGTCGGCGTCGCGGAATGCCTCGTAGTCGAGCGTGCTGCGGATCAGGCTCATGCGCTTCGCCTTGTCCTCCGGCGTGAGCCGCCCGCGCTTCACCATCGATTCATAGGTCGAATCAATGTGCGTAAGGCCCCGCTCGAGCGCCTCTTGCGTGACATCGAGAATCGTGACGGGAATGCCCGCGTTCGCGAAACAGATCGCGATGCCGCCGCCCATCGTGCCCGCGCCGACGACGCCCGCGGACTTTACCGGCCGGCTCGGGGCCCCTGCGGGCAGGCCGGGCACCTTGCGCGTCTCGCGCTCGGCGAAAAAGGCGTGAATGGAGCCCAACGACTCCGGCAGCTTCTTGCACTCGTTGACGCGCTTCGTCTCGTATTCGAGTCCTGCCGCGAACGGCAGCCGCGCCGCGGCGCCGACGACGTCGACCGCGACCAAGCCCGCCTGCCGGTTCGGATACAGCTTCTTCGCCTTGTCGGTGAGCTGCGCGAGGACTTCGGGCGTCGCGGTGGCGGCATCCACGCTCATCTCGCCGGTGCGCCGCACGCCGCGGCCGTCTTGCAGCAGCTGGCGCGCGTACGCCACGGCCCCTGCGCGCACGTCGCCCGCGATCGTCGCATCGATGAAGCCGAGCTCGATCGCCTGCTGCGCATCGACGGGACGCGCCGTCAGGATGAAGTCGAGCGCCTTCGCGACGCCGAGCAGCCGCGGCAAGCGCTGCGTGCCGCCGGCGCCCGGAATGATGCCGAGCGTCACTTCGGGCAGGTTGAAGCGCGTTCCGGCAACGGCCACGCGGTAGTGGCAGGCAAGCGCGATCTCGAGCCCGCCGCCCATGACCGTGCCGTGCATCGCCGCGACGACCGGCATCGACAGTGCCTCGTACCCATTGAACAGCTCGCGATACTCCGCTTCTTTCGGCGGGCCGGAGAATTCGCCGATATCGGCGCCGGAGAAGAACGTGGAGCCCTCGCACATCAGCACGACGGCGCGGACGTCCGCGGCGCGCTGGATCTCGTGCAACGCTTGACGCAGGCCGCCGCGAACGGCTGCGGTGATCGTATTCACCGGCGGATTGTTGGCGACGACGACTGCGATGTCGCCCTCGCGCTCGACGCGGACGACCGGCGTTGAACTCATGTAAATCAAACTCCTGCAAACGTTGACGGTAGCGGAGAGCGGGAGGCGGCCTCCGAGAGTTGCTCGACGCCCCCGCGTGAGAACCCCAATGAGCGCGGCCACGTGGTCGGGCCGCTGACCGACGATTTAGCCCCGCCTGCCATCATTTGGAAAGGGCGGGCGCTCGTATATACGATATAAGCATCATGGATATCAGAGACGTCGACCTGAACCTGCTCGTCGTGTTCGATGCGCTGCTGCGCACGCGCAGCGTCACGCGCGCCGCCGCCGACCTCGGCATGAGTCAACCGGCGACGAGCTTCGCACTGAACCGCCTGCGCGCGACGCTCGGCGACCCGTTGTTCGTGCGCACGGCGCGCGGCATTCACCCCACCCCGCATGCCGAGCATCTGGCCGCTCCGCTGACCGAGATCCTCGACAGCATTCGCGGCCGGTTGCTGCAGCAACCGACGTTCGCACCGGACGAGGCCGAGCGGACGCTGACGCTCAACATGCCGGACATCGGCGAGCTGGTATTCCTGCCATTCATCCTGAAGCGGCTCGCCGCCGTCGCGCCGAAGGTCTCGATTCAGACCGTGAACCTGCCGGACAGCGAGATCGAGCCCGCCCTGCGCGCCGGCGCGGTCGACCTCGCGCTCGGGCTCTTCCCGCAGCTGCAGAGCGCGGCGCTGTATCAGCAGCGGCTGTTCACGCACTCGTTCGTGTGCATCGTGCGGCGCGATCACCCGCGCATCGGCGAGCGCATGACGCGCAAGCAGTTCGTCGAGAGCGAGCACGCGGTCGTCGCCGGAGGGCATGCGGACGAGTCGCTCGACGCGGAGCTGCGCGACCAGGGACTGGTGCGGCGAGTCGTGCTGCGGGTGGGACACTTTCTCGCGCTGCCGACGATTCTCAGCGAGTCGGACCTCATCTTCACGGTGCCGTATGCGATTGGAGCAGGGCTCGCCCAGCTAGCCGATATCAAGCTCGTGCCGCCGCCGTTCAAGGCGCGGCCGCGCGTCGTGAAGCAGCATTGGCATTCGCGCTTTCACAACGATCCCGCGAATCGCTGGATTCGAGGGATCGTGGCGGATTTGTTCGTGCAGAAGCGTCGTCGGGCCGGTTCGGGCGGCGCCTCGCCGTCGGCGCGTCAGTGATGAAAAAAAGCCCGCGCGGCGAGAGCAGAGCGTCAGGGTGAAGGCGCGGTCACCGCGCGCACCGGGCGCGGCACTTCGCGACGCGAGCTCCACAGCATCACCGCGAGCAGCGGTAACACGCTCAGATTCGTCCACTGCCAGCCGAGCGCGGTCACGGCGAGACCGGCCAGCAGCGACACGACGGCCTGAGAAGAGAACACGACGAAATCGTTGATCGCCTGCGCGCGATGACGTTCGGCGCCGGTGTAGTGCGTCGCGAGGAGCGATGTCCCGGCGGTGAACAGGAGATTCCAACCGACGCCGAGCAGGACGAGCCCGACCCAGTAGTGCGGTACTTCGTGTCCGGCCAAGCTCATGACGACACTTGCCGCAAGCAAGCCACTGCCGGCAATCATCATGGAACGCTCGCCGTATCGCGCGACCAGCCGGCCGCTGAACAGCGACGGCAGATACATCGCCAGAATGTGGCTTTGAATCGTCCAGGTGATCGCCTCGGCGCCATGGTGATCGATCGCATGCATGCTCACGGGGGCCGCCGTCATGATGAAACTCATGACCCCGTACGCGACCGCCCCGGCAAAGCAGGCGTGCCGCAACATGGGCTCGCCGAGCAGTTGTGACACACCGGGAGCATTGCCGGTGTTCGCCACGGTCGTCGTTTCGATGGGCCGGAGCCTGCTGAGCACGATGGCGCCGAGTGCGTACAACAGACCGACAGCCAGAAAGGATCCGGCGTACTCGTGCTCGTCCGACCACGAAGCGGCAGCCATCGCCACTTGCGGCCCGAGCAGCGCCGACCCGACGCCGCCCAGCAGCACGTGAGAGATTGCCTGGCTCGCGCGTTCGCGTGCGACGCTCTCCGCGGCGACGAATCGGTATTGCATCGTGAAGGCCGTCGCGGTTCCGAACAACACCGTTCCGCAACAGAAGGCCAGAAAACTGCCTTGCATGATCGCGAGCGCGCACAGCAGCGCTGCGCTCATGCCGACGCCTGCGCCGATCACGAGCCCCAGCCTGCGTCCGATGATTCGCATGAGGAACGAGGCGGGCACCGTCGAGAGCGCCATGCCGACGATCGCGAGCGACACCGGCACCGTCGCCCAGGAAGGATCGGGCGCCAGATCGGCGCTCGACAGCCCGCCGAACAGCACGACCGCCGTCAACCCAGAGCCGGTGAGCACTTGCGCAAGAACCAGGATACGGACGTTGGACATGGCAGCCTTTCGCTCGAGATGCCGTCGACTCGATTGCGGATAAGGATCGCGCAAAATGAGCGCGGCCGCCGCAACTTCATCGCGGACTCGTTGCATACAGCGACGATCGGCTGCCTCGGACGAGCCGTCGCGGGACGATCACGCTGCTCGAATGAACTTCGCGCAAGCGCGCATCGCTCAATGGACGCGTGGGATGCCCGAGCGACCGTTCGATCTTCCACGAGGTTGTGTCTGCGGAGGGCTGCGATGCCGCGAGACCGAAGAGCGTAACCGCGTGGTCTCTCTGCTGTAACGCGCTGACGAAATGCCGACCGTTGAAACCTGTACCGCCGATGATCAGCACACGCATGGCAAGAACTTCGGCCGGATGAGATCAGTGGCGAGAACGCCTCGGCGGACGCGAGGGGAGATTCGTAGCACGGCCGCAAATGTATTGACCGATCTATGTGCGAGTCTCAGCCCTTGGCGGCACGAATTGCAGCCATTCCCCCAGCACCTCATTCGTATTCTCTGCGCGCCTCACTTCTGCAAGCCGCGCGCAGAACGCTTCCGCCTGCTCCGCGCTCATGTTCACCGCCGCGCGCGTCGCGCAACTGATGAACTTCGCGCGCAAGCGCTCATCGCTCAGCGGGCGCGTGGGATGCCCGAGCGCCTGCTCGATCTCGCACGTGTAGCGCCGACCATCATGCAGCTCGACCTCCAGAGCACCGCTCGTCGGCGACGTGCCGCACGCGATGGGCTCGACGCGCCCCGCCAGCCCGAGCACATCGGCGTTGCCGAGTTGCACGGTCGTGAAGGTGTCCAAGGTCACTTCCGGATGCACGAACGCGGCCGCGACCGTGAACGGAATGCTGAACTTCGCGTCGATGCTCGTCGCCGGGGCGCGCTTGCGCGGCAACGGTTCGCACAGCATCCGCTGCACGTCGCCGATCGACGCGCGAATGGAGCGAATGTCCTGCGCACGTACGCCGGCTTCCGCGCGCAAGCGCTGCGCCGCTTCGATGTAGGGGTGTGTACCGCGGCAGCACGGCCAGGGCTTGAAGCTCAGCTCCTCGATGTAGAAGCGCTGACCGAGATCGGCGAGCAGCATTTCCTCGCTCCAGCGCCCATCCGCGAACGCATGGAAAAAGCCGCCGCGTCCTTCGAATGGCTGCTCGAATCCGCGCACACCCTCGCGCGCCAACGCCGCGGACACGACGGCCGCTTGCGCCGGGAACGCCTCACGCACCGCGCGAATGATCGTGCGCTCGCTGTGTTTGATCTCTTTCGGCGCCACCGTCTGACACAGCATCAGCGAGAACGCATCGAGCGTCTGCGCCGGGGTCAAGCCGCGCAGGCGCGCGGCGGCAGCGACGGCACCGAAGGCCCCGAGAATCGGCGGCGGATACCAGGCGTGCTCGAGCGCATCGCCGACGCTCAGCGCCAATCGGCATACGAGATCGCAACCGACGGCGATCGCCGTGAGCAGCGTCTTGCCGTCCGCGCGCACGGATTGCGCGGTCGCCAACGCCGCGGGAATCAGCGAGGCGTTCGGATGCGTCGGTGCCGCATCGAAGGCATCTTCGTAATCGAGCGCATGCGCCATCGCACCGTTCGCGAAGGCCGCCGCGGCGGGCGACACGCGCTCCCAGCTGCCGAGAATGCTCGCTTCCGCCGGACCCGCCATCGTGCGCGCGAGCGACACGAAGGGCCGCACGTCTTCGCTCAGGCCGCTCGCGGCGAGCATGACGCCGACACCATCGAGCAGCGCGCGCTGCGTGGCCGTGATCGTGGCTGGCGGAAGATCGTCGTAGTTCGCCGTCGCCACGTGACGCGCCAGCGTCGCGGAAATCCCGGCAGCCGCGCGCTCGCTCATCGAGCGCTCACTCGAACGTCAGCGGCACTCGCAATGCGCCGATCTCCGGAAAGCGCGTCGGGACGATCTCGCCGCTCACATGGAAGCCGCGCGTGCGCGCGAGGATCTCCTCCAGCGCGACGCTGAGCTCCAACCGCGCGAGCGCCGCGCCGAGGCACATGTGCGGCCCGCGCCCGAACGCGACGGACTCTTTCATGTTCGGGCGGTCGAGCTGGAATTCCTCCGCGTGTGGAAACACCTCTTCGTCGCGATTCGCGGAGGCGTATACGAGCGCGATCGGCTCGCCGGCCGGAATGTCGCGGCCGCGAATACACACGTCCTTCGTCGCGGTCCGCGCGAAGCCGCGATAGGGCGTGTACAGGCGCAGGAATTCCTCGATCGCGGCCGGAATGAGCCGCGGTTCCCGGCGCAGGCGCTCCTGCAACACGCGATCGCGCGACAGATGCACGGCGATCGAGCCGATGACGACGGTCGGCGCGATGATGCCGACGACGAGCACCTGGCGAATCGTGCCGACGATCATCTCGTCGGGCAGGGACTCGCCGTCGACGCGCGCGGCGAGCAGCGCGCTGACGGCATCCTCGGTCGGGCTCATCGGCGCCCGCTTGCGTTCGGCGACCAACGCCCGCGCCATGTCATAGAGCTGCAGGCTCGATTCGCGCGTGGCTTCGATGTCGTTCGATTGCACGGCGATGTTGTAGCGACGCCCGACTTCCGCGAGCGCATCCGCCTGGTCGGCCGGCAGATTCATCCACATCGCGAACACTTCGATCGGCATACGCGCGGAGAACTCCGCGCAGATGTCGCCGCCGCCCTTCGCGACCATCGCATCGAGCAAGCGCGCGCAGATCTCGCGAATGCGCGGCTCGTACTGACGGATGCGGCGCTCGGTCAGCAACGGATTGAGCGCCTTGCGATACGGCGTGTGCTCGGGCGGATCGAGATGCAGCGGCGGACGGCGGCCGGTGAAGGCCACTTTCGGCACGACATTCTGTTTCGAAGTAATGAACGTTTCGCTGTCGGTCGCGGCGGCCACGACGTCCGCATGCTTCATCAACGCCCAGAACCCGTCCCAGGCGTCGCTATGAGCGACAGGGCATTCCTTGCGCAAGCGCCGATAGTCGTCGTGCGGGCTATCGAAGGTTTCCGGCAGGAGCGGATCGAAGTCGGCTTTCATGCCGTCAGCATAGTCGATACTGAAAGCGCTTTCATCCCTTCCTTTGTAGGCTTTGAGCGCATACCTTGCGCGCAATGACCAAGCACAAGGTACCCAAGCTCGAGGATGTCGCGGCACGCGCGGGCGTGTCCCCCGCGACCGTCTCGCGCTTCTACAACAATCCGGCCGTCGTCGCCCCGGCCACGGCCGAGCGCATTCGGAATGCCGTCGCGGAAACGGGCTACGTGCCGGATCTGATCGCTGGCGGGCTCGCCTCGCGACGCAGCCGCCTCGTCGCCGTGCTCGTGCCCGAGATCGCGCATTCGATCTTCAACGACACGATCGAGGAAATGGTGAACGAGCTGTCGCGCGATGGCTTGATCGTCATGCTCGGACTGACGGGCGCGAACGACAGCGGCATGCCCGCGCTCATCGATGCGGCGCTAGCGCGCCGCGCGGAAGGCGTGATCCTGAGCGGCATCGTCGCGACCGATGCCCTGCGGGAGCAATTGCGCACGCGCAGCGCGACGGTCATCGAGACTTGGGGCCTGCCGGACAAGCCGATCGACGTCGCGGTCGGCTTTTCGCATTCCGCCGTCGGTACGGACGTGGCGCGCTTTCTCGCCGGCCGCGGCTACAGCCGCCCGCATCTCGTCGTCGGCAATGGCGCGCGCGCCCGCTTGCGCCGCGACGCGTTCGTGCGCGAATGGACCCAGACCGGGCGCGACGCCCCGACCGAGAGCCAGGTGCCGATTCCCACTCATTTCGGCCACGCGCGCATGGTGTGGCGTCATGCGATGGACATGAATCCGAAACCGGACGTGATCGTGTGCGGCTCCGACCTGCTCGCCCAAGGGCTGATCGTGGAGGCATACGCCGCCGGCAAGCGGGTGCCGCAGGACGTCGCGATCATCGGCTTCGGCAATCTGTCGATCGCCGGCGAAATGCGGCCGACGATCACCTCGGTGGACCTCGACGGCGCGCGCATCGGCCGCGAGGCCGTCGGCGTGCTGCGGCGGCGCGCCGCGGGCGAGAAGATCACGAACCGCGTCATTGACGTTGGGTTTCGAGTGATTGCGCGCGAGAGCGCGTGAGCTCCCAGCGCGGTCCGAACCACAGCAGCGCGATCGATGCGATGAGGATGACCGCGCCGATCACTTCGGTGCCGGTCGGCGCCGGCAGTCCCCACATCCAGTGCAGCAGATACGCCGCGAGCAGCCCCGCGAGCAGGCTCGAAGAGCGTTCGAGCGGCACGCAGTACGTGTTCTCGCGGGCATCGAGCAGGATCATCGCCGCGAACACGGACACGATCGTCAGCGTCACGGCGATACCGATCAGCGGCCACATCACCGGGTCCGTCCAGACGCGCAGAAAGCCGAATTCCAGCTCGCCCGCCTGACTGCCGAGTCCCGACGCCGACACCAGCGCGAGAATCGCGATCGACATCGGCAGCGCGATCACTTTTTCTTCCACGAAATAGCGCTTCACGGTATCGGGATTGCCGTCCTTGGACACGCGCGTCATGACCCACAGCCGCGTGAAATAGCCGACCGTGTAGAGCACGACGGCGGCAATCGCGAGCGGCGGCAGATCGAGGCCGCCGCGCTGCCGGATCACGAGCACCAACGAGATCAGGACGAGCACCAGCGCCATCCAGCTCCACCAGCGCACGCGCCGGCCGTACATGAAATCGACGAGCGGCGCGATGATCAGGATGTCGCCGCGCATCAGCAGCTGAATGAACGGAATGCTGACGTTCGTGAACGTGTACGACAGCGGCACCGTGAACAGCACGCACGCCGTGCCGATGCCCGAGATGAACGTGTAGCGCGTCGGCACGGGGATGCGCCAGCGGCCGATGTTCGCGTGGTTCGAGTACCTATGCCAGCCGGAGATCCAGATGAACGCGTACGTGAGCACGAGATTCATGATCAGCGTGGACGGCAAGGTTTCGAGCCCGGTCAGCGGGCGCCCGAGCACGGGATGCACGAAGCTCGTCGCATATTTCGTGAGCAGAATGTTCGGCACGTAGCTCAGGAAATAGAACAGGACGATCGTTTCCAGGCGCATGCCGCGGCTGTCGCTCATCGTGCGGCTCCCAGAACGACGCGATCGTCCGCGACCTCGAAGGTTGCGTTCAGCTCCGCCTCCCGCGTCACCTCCCGCAGGTAGGCGACGACCTTCCCGAAGCGCTCGTCCGCCGGCGTCAGCGGCCGCGGCAGCGCATCGCGATCGATCCATAACGGGATCAAGCTCGCTTCGACGATGCGCCCGCGCGCGACCTCGAAGCGCGCGAGCGCGGACATGCGCGAATCGGGCGGAAAGTTGTACAGGCTGTCGAAATCCGGCACCCAATCCGGGGCCAGCTTCTGGATCTCCTTGAACGACTTGCGCTGCGCATGCTCCGGGTCCATGCGCAGATCCGTCGCGAAATTGCACAAGCTGTAGAGCACCGGCCGGCCGGCGATGACCTCGGCGCCCTTCAGAATGTGAGCGTGATGGCCGAGGATCGCATCGGCCCCCGCTTCGATCGCGGCGCGTGCGACCTCGCGCTGATAGTCGGCGATCGTCGCGCGCACGAAATGAATGCCCCAGTGCAGCGAGACGAACACGACGTCAGCGTTCTGCTTCGCGCCGCGAATGTCCGCGCGCAGCGCGGCGAGATCCTCGGCGTGCGCATACGTATGAATGCGCGCGGGCGTTCCAGGTTGATCGTGCTCGATCTGCTCGTACAGCGTATGCGCGCGCATCGGCGCGCACCCGGCGCGGTTCGCCTCGGCCCAGTAGCTCATCGGCAGGATCGAGCTGTACGCAAGAAACGCAACGCGCGTGCCGTCCTCGAGGGTGCGCTGCACCGGCGCGCGCGCCTGCGCGATGTTCGCGCCCGCGCCAACGACATCGAGCCCGGCGCCGCGCAGATGCCCGATGCTTTCGAGCAGCGCCGCGCTCCCCCAATCGAGGCAATGGTTACCCGCGCAGGAGATGACATCGAATCCCGCGCGCGCCAGGGCCTGTGCGCCTTCGGGGATCGCCAGCACCGCGTGCCGCGCCTGCGGCAAACGCTGGCCCGTCGCCGCGAACGTGGTCTCGAGCTGGCCGAACACGAGCGCGGCCGAATTCAGCAACGGCCGCACCCCGTCGAACAGCGAATCCGGATCGGGGCGGTCGGGCGCGAGGTCGCCTGCCGCAAGCACGATTTGCTTCAAACTCATCCCCCCACTGCGTCACCGGCGCCGTTATGCAGCGCCCGAGGGGACGGATGCAAGCGCTTTCATCCGGGAGTTTTTGCTGTTATGGTCCGCGGCGATGCATCCGGGGACCACTTGGCCCCGGGGAGCGCGATTCGAACGAAAGTCTGTGTCTGGGGGAGACAGCAATGAGCCGAAGTGCCACGTTCCTAGCAAGATCTCAGTGGGCCGTCGCGATCGCAGCAACGCTCGCAACGACCGCGCATGCGCAGACGGAAGGAACCGCGCTCGAAGAAATCGTCGTGACGGCCGAGCGCCGTGAGTTGAACCTGCAGGAAGTGCCCGCGTCCGCGACGGTGCTCACGGCCGACGCGCTCGCGCGTCAGGGCATCGACAACGTCATCGAGATTCAGCAAGTCGCGCCCGCGGTCGCGATCAACACCTACAACCGCAGCACGTTCATCAACATCCGCGGTGTCGGTATCGCGCAGTCCGCCCCGACATCGAATCCGGGCGTCGCGTTCTACATCGACGGCAACTTCATCCCGCACGAGCACTTCGTCGCGCACTCGTTCTACGACATCGAATCGATCGAGGTCTTGCGCGGCCCGCAGGGCACGCTCACGGGTCAGAACTCGACCGGCGGCGCCGTGTACGTGCGCACGCCGACGCCCTCTTTCGACTCAGTCAGCGGCTATGTCGACGTGACGGCCGCCGACTACGACTGGCATCGCGCCGCTGGCGCGGTGAACATTCCGATGGGCGACGTCGTCGCCGTGCGTCTCGCGGCGGTCTACGACGAGAAGGACAGCTTCACGAAGAACATCGGCCCGAGCCCGAGCGAGCCCGGCGCGTCCGAGTTCAAGGGCGCCCGCGCATCGGTGCGCATCAAGCCAAGCGATGGCATCACGTTCGATCTGAAGTACGAGTACTTCGATCTCGCGTCGGACTACAACGCCGTCAAGAACCGCAACGACACGGTCACGAGGACCCGTTCACGATCGAAGAGGACGCGATCTCGTATCTCACTCAAAAAGGCTATCGCGCCTCGGCCGAGGCCCGCATCGATCTCGGCTCGAGCGTGCAGTTCCGCGCGCTGACGTCATATCTGGATGCGGACAACTTCGACCAGGCGGACGGCGATCGCACGGCAACCGCGCGGCCGGTGCCGCTGCCGCTGCCGACGAACGGCACCAACACGGGGATCTATCCCGGCCGCGTCGGCTACACCTCGCAAAGCTTCCAGACGAGCGTGACCGAAGTGAACCTGCTGTCGATCGGCGACAGCCCGCTGCAATGGGTCGTCGGCGCGTTCTATCTGGACGAGACGACACCGACGCAGGTGTTGCGCGACAACCGCAACACGGTCACGTTCGTCGCGTCGAACTCGACCGTAGACACGGAAGCCGACAACGAGTCGCGCTCCGTGTTCGGCCAGATCGACTGGCGCGTCACCGATTCGGTCGCGCTCGACTTCGGTCTGCGGTACTCCGAGGACGAACAGATCTACAAGCGCAATCTGACGCCGACGGGTCCCGCGGGCATTCCGGGGTGTTTCCCATGCACGACGAGTACGAAGTCCGATGAAGTCACCGGTCGCGCGGGTGTCAAATTCTTCGCCAGCGACGATGCGATGCTCTACGCGACGGTGTCACGGGGCTACAAGGCCGGCGGCGTGAACCTCGATCGGCGGTTGGGCGCCTTCGGTCCCGAGACGAACGACGTCCTCGAACTCGGCGCAAAGACGGAAATGCTCGACGGCCGCCTGCGCGTCAACGGCGACGTGTACTACTCGATCTACGATGGCGTGCAGATGTCGGCACTGACCGCCCCGGCGCCGGGCGAGCCGAACGTACCGAACACGCTGAACGGTCCGGAGGCGAAGATCTACGGCGCCGAACTCGAGCTGCTCGGCCAATTCGGCGGCCTCGGCTTCAATCTCGGAGCCTCTTACATGGAGGCGAAGTTCGACGAAGCCGGCGAGATCACGGACACGGTGACGAACAGAAACAGCTCGATCGTCAAAGGCCAGGGCATGCCGTTCGCGCCTGCCTATACGCTGTCGGCGGGCGTCGAATACGCGATATTGTTCGGCGACATGTCGCTCACACCGCGCCTGCAAGCCTCGTACATGGACGAGCAGTACGCGACGCCGTTCAAGTACACGGCCACGCGCGTGCCGTCGCGCACGGTGACGGACGCGCGGCTGACGTTCAAGCCGAACGCGAGCCTGACGGTGGAAGCGTTCTGCTCGAACCTGTTCGACAAGACGTACATCGCCGTGCAGCTCCAGGATGCGTCGAGCGCAACGGGCGGTTACATCTTCGGCGCTCCGCGGCAGTACGGCGCGCGCCTGAAATACCAGTTCTGAGCCCGGTTCCTCCCCCGCGACCCGGGGGAGGAACGTCCTGTCACTCGTGGCCACCTCCCGAAGCCGGCTCGCCCCGCACCGGGCCAAAGCCAGCCGGCGGCCTGCGATGATGCGTCGCGGCCTCGTACGCGGAAGCGACCTTGATCACGACCGCCTCTTCTCCGGGTGCGGCCCAGAAGCCGATGTTGAAGGGCAACGGATTCCTGAGCTTCGTCGCGACGGTGCCGGCGACTGACTCGTACTTCGTGCCATCGGCACTCAGGACGAAGGTGGGCTCATAACTCACGTCGGCGAACCCGGCCGGCACGAACACTTCCGGAATGCCAAGCGTTGCACCGTAGCCGTAGGAGCGGCGCTGCGGCTCGCTCGGGCCGCCGAGCTTTCTCGCGAGCTGCGTCGTCGACGGATTCACGAACACGTCGATATCGTTCTGTTCCATCACTTTCAGCATCGCCATGCGCACGGCGTCGCGGCGCTTCATCGTGAACGTCACCGCGTCGGTGCGAATGTCGATCGCCTTGTTCTCCCAGTTCTGCATGGCTGCGCGGCGCGTATCGCTGTGATACTTCGCGTTCGCATTCAGCGTCGACCAGTCGTAGACCCGCGCATCGCCGCGCTCGGCGAGGTATTGCGCAAGATGCAGGCTGAACTGATAGCCCGTCACACGATCGTCGGCCTCGGGCGGATTGCCGATGATCCGCCGCAGATTCAAGTTTTCCGGCCACGGCGCCTTGCGAATCGAGGCGAGCGCGAGATACTGGCGGCTCGTCACGTCATGCCCGGGCACTGCGAATTCCGGCTTGCCCTCGGCGGTCTTCCATGACAGCACCTCCGGCATGTGAAACGGAATGATCTCGGCGAGCGCATGCTCGAACGTGAACGCCATGTTGGGAAGCGCCGGATCGTCTGGATACTGTGGATCGGTTGCCTCCACGAGCTCGGCGCCGAGCTCGCGCAGCACGGCCAGCTCCTTGGCGATGCCGTCGCTGACGGCCGCATCGCCCGGCGTGAACTTCACCATGAACTGGCGCATGACGCCGATGCGCATGCCCGCCAAAGGCTTCGAGACGCCTGAGCCGACGAGCGCCGCTGCATAGGGCTCCGTGGATGCCGTGCCCCGCGTCAGCGCGGTATAGGGATCGCGCGCATCGAAATAGCGGCGGGTTTGCGGATCGCGAAAGGCGTCGAGCACGGTCACGGCATCCTTGACCGTCCGACACAGAATGCCTGGCCGATCCTGATAGGGATTCGCGCCGATGCCGCCGCCGTAAGAGATCATGCCTTTCGTCGGCACGAGATTGACCGTGCCGTTGAAATTCGCGGGATTGCGGCACGAGCCGCCGGTCGTCTCGCAGATCGAGCAGACGACGAGATTCGCGGCGACGGAGGCGCCCGAGCCGCCGCTCGAGCCGCCCGTCTCCCGCTCGGTGTCATACGGATTGCACGTCGTGCCGCCCCAGGTCTCGCGCGCACCGCCGACGCCGAAGGTCGGCCGCTCCACTTGCGCGCTGCCGCCCGGATCGCCGCTGCCGCCGTTGTATTCCGAGTTGTGCGCTTGCGCATACACGATCGCACCGGCGGCTCGCATGCGCGCCGTGAGCGTGCCGTCGGTCGGCGCGGCGTCCATGGCGTAGTTCACGTCGCCGCCGCCGGTCGAACGCATGTCTTTCGCGCCGTACACGGCCTTGAACGACATCGGCACGCAATACAGCGGCATCGCGGCCGTATCGGGATTGCGGCCATATTGCCGGTCGAGCGCCGCGGCGCGCTCCAGCGCATCGGGCTGTTTGCGAAATGCGTCGCACGCCTTCGGGCAGTGACCTGGCAGCTCCCCGACCGCGGCATCGCATTCCTTCTTGCACGTGACGGAGCGCTCGCCGCGCAGATTGAGCGTCTCGAGCGTGTTGACGCGTTGCGCATTCGCGATGCCAACCACCATGCCATATTGCTGCTGCACCGACGGGTCCGAGATGGTCGCTTCCATGCGGCCGTAGTCGGGCGCCAGCCCCTTGTACTTGGCGAAGTCCGGCATGAGCTTCGTGATCGCCACCGTCTCGCGCGGGAACTCGATCGGCGCGCCCGCGCGCACCGCACCCATCGTCGCGGGGATTTTTGCACCCGCCTGTGTGACGAGCTTCGTGCACACGCCGTTGTACGCGCGAGCGCGGGCGACATAGCCCTCGACGATCTGCTTGCACGTGACTTCGCCAGAACGGATCACGCGATGAATGTCCTCGATCGTCGTCTCGCGCAAGCTGAACGCGGCGTCGCTCGCCGCCAGTGCGGGTCCCGCGCTGCAAGCGAACAACAGCAGAACGGTGCGAAGCAGAGATGCGGGCGCTGACATAGGGCCTCCATCGCCAGATCCGGGTTTCGGTCGATAGCGTCGCGACGAGGCGTGCGCGCGGCTGTGCACGCATGCGGGCGTCGCTGGAACAGGACGGAGCGGAACCCGCATGCCCTATGTGGGCCGGACAATCCTTCGCATCACAGCTGCGCGTCCAGATGCAGCACGCGCGTCAGCCACGCCTGGAAACGCCGCCCCAGCCCGGCCTGCGGATCGGTATCGAAACTGTCCGTATCGTCGGCCCACCGCAGCGCACCCTTCTCGAGGGTGACATGCCATGCACTGTCGCCGGCAATCTGCTGCGCGAACACGGCTTCGAGCTGCGTGGCCAACACGGCGCTCTCGACGAGCACCCCTTGTTCGCAGTTGAGCCAGGTCGAGCGCGGATCGAGGTTGTAGCTGCCGACGAATATCGTCTTGCGATCCGTCGCGAGGGCCTTCGTATGCAAGCTCGCGCCCGATGAGCCGAACAGGCTCCTGTCGGGTGTGCCCTCTTGCAGCGGCTTGAGCTCCCACAATTGAACGCCGCCCTGAAGCAGCGGCTTGCGATAACGCGAATAGCCGCCGTGCACGGCCGCGACATCGTTCGCGACGAGCGAGTTCGTCAGGACGCGCACGCGCGCGCCTGCTCGAGCCTGCTCGATCAAGAGCTGCGATCCGCGTTTACCCGGCACGAAATACGGCGAGATGATCGTGAGATCTTCCGCGGCCGCGCTCAGCAAAGGCACCAGCGCCGCGCCGACGGCTGAGCGTCGCGCATCCCGCTCCTGCATCGTGATCTTGTGCGGATCATCCACGACGAAGCGAAACGTCGCCGACCATTGCATCGGCCAGTCGCCGCTCAGCATGCGCTGGACGGCGTCATCGCGACGCAACAGCGCCGCGTAGGAGCTGTTCTCGGCTGCCTCGCGCCGTGCCTCCAGTTCGGCACGCAGTGTCTCGAGCACCGCCTGCTCGACGGCATCCGGATCGAGCTGGTCGATGGGATAGGCGAACGGTGAGTTCCAGTACGCATCGAAGGCCACCGAGGCGTCGCGCACGATCGGTCCGATCATTGCGAAGTCGAGATCGAGGAAGTTCACGGTGTCGCTCGCGCCGAAGTACTCGTCACCGAGATTGCGGCCGCCGACGATCGCGATGCGGTTGTCCGCGATCCATGACTTGTTGTGCATCCGGCGATTGATGCGTTTGAAGCTTCTGAGCCCGTCGCTGAGATACCGCAGCGTGCCCGACCGCGAGGTGAATGGATTGAAGAGCCGCACCTGTATGTTCGGGTGAGCCGCCAGCGCGGCGAAACGCGTGCTCTTCGCGCGCGCATCGAGATCGTCCACGAGCAAACGGACCCGCACGCCGCGATCGGCCGCGAGGAGCAGCTCGTGCGCGAAGAATCTGCCGGTGAGATCCGCGTGCCAGATGTACGTCTGCACGTCGAGCGTGCGCTCGGCCATCTGCGCGCTTCGCGCACGCGCCGCGAACGCCTCGGGACCTTCGATCAACAAGCGAAAGGCCGACTCGCTGGCATGCTCGGCTTCGAGCGGGGCAATGGCTCGGTCGAGTGGACTGTCCGCACCGGGTGCGATGGCGTGCTCCGTCGGTAGTTCAGATAAGGAGGGCAATTGCGCGCACGCAATCAGCCCATTCAGCAACGAACAGACCAGGACACGCGCGAGCACCTGCATGGCCTGTCGAACGCGATGCAGGCCCTGCCGGATCCCATGGCGCCCTTGCGGCGCCGATGCTGCGGATGCATCTTGCAAGTCGCACTCGCAATGCGGCGCGCTGCAACTGCCGCCTCCGGGCAGCTCACTTGATCAAGCGCGGAATGTACGCCACCCCCAGTTGAAAGCCGATGTCGGGCGTGTTGTTCATGTTCTTCACGTTTTCCGTGATGCCGAACGAGAACAGCAGGTTGTCGCGCCTGTGCCGGATGCCGATTGACGCCTGATACTTATCGTCGGTCAGCTCGTTCAAATCCGTCTCTCGACTGGTGTAAGTGCTGGTGCTGACGTAACCCTGCAGGTTGATGTTCGTACGCTCCGTCAGCCGGAATTCGTAACCGAGGATGAGCGTCGGAATGATCTGCGCTTCCTGCGGCGCGGGCTGGCTCGCGCCCGCGTAGTAAACGACCGCGAGATTCGCATACAGCGCGTGACGATCGCCGCGCCGTTGCAGTGATGCCTGCACGCCGACATCCGTGCGCCCGGTCGACAACAGCATGCGCCTGCCGGCGACCGGCACCTTCACTGCGCCTTCGAACCCAAGCCGCCAACGTTCGCGAAACGAGGTGCCGGTGTAGCGCACGCCGAGCGTCGGGTCCATGAGGCCACCTCTCGTGGGCGCGTCGAAATACGCAAACCGCGCCGACTTCAGGTCATAGATGAGATTCACATCGTTGCGCCGCACGGCGGGTCGCCCGAACGATTTGAAGCCGAACATGTCGTGGAAACCTTCGATCGTGCTGTCGAGAAATCCGCCCTCGTAAGAGACTGCATTCGCGATCAGGTACGCCGACATGTGCTGCGAGAACTTGTAGTGCACGGTGACGTCGAGCGAGGCGGACTCGTAGTCCACCAGATAGTTTTCGCCCGGCAATGCACTGATCGCAGCGAAATTCTCGGGACCCAGCTCGCGACGACCCAGCGGCTCGAGATCGGTCAGGTAGCGTTCGACCTCAGGGCTCAGCACCCACGTGTTCTGATAACCGAGCTCCGTCTCGATGACGAAGCTGCCCTTCTCGATCGCGATCGCGTGCGCCGGACGCATATCCAGGCGCAGGAAGCCGAAGGGCGACAAGTCGCGCATTCGCAGCAAGCCGTAGAACGAGCCCGACTCGCCTTCGGCGTTCGCCCGCGCAGCGACTGCGCATGCGACGACGAGCACAATCGCCCATAGGTGACGTGTGGCGCGCATGCGCGCGATCTTATCGACGCGCGCGCGCCGACCCATTCGGGCTTGTTCGTGCGATTGTGAAGCGGCTCGATGTAGGCCATCCACCGCGCACTGTCGTCGATTGCTATCTCACGGTGAACACGACTCGATCGACGCGGTTGCCGTGCTCGTCTTGGAGCTCGAGCGCATGAGCGCCCGCCCGCGGCGTCCACAGTGCGACCGCATCGGCCCGCGCGATCTCCTCGCCATCCAGCGTAAGCCGCATCGCTTGCGTCCCGCCCTCCGCGCTGATCGGCAGTTTTTGATGCGCGGGCGGGATGTCTGGATCGATCGCGATGACCATGCCGTTCGGCGGGCTCACGATCCTGGCTGGCGACGGTGCCGGCACGATCGTCGCTGTCGCCGCGTGCTGATGATCGCGCGTGAACCATTCGCGACGCACGGCTTCGATGCCGTTCGCGAAGCGGGTCGTCGCGGCGATCACCGTGTCCGGCGGCGCGGGCTCGCGCGAGGGCACGTCGCGATGCAAGGCGCTCATGAGTTCGCGCCACACGGGTGCCGCCCCGCTCACGCCGCTGACATCGTGCATGGAATCTCCCTCGAAATTTCCGACCCAGACCGCCACGGTGTATTTCGCGGAGAAACCGACGCACCAGTTGTCACGCATGTCTTTGCTCGTGCCCGTCTTCACTGCGGTCCAGAACGGCGTGTTCAGATGATTGTCCAGGCCGAACGTCAGTGTGCGAGCCGTCGGATCGCTCATGATGTTGCTCACGATGAAGCTTGCATCGGGCGGCAGCACGTCATCGACCTGCCCGCTGACTTCCGAGGCAACGATTTGCAACGGCGATGCGCGTCCGCCGCGCGCGAGCGTTCGATACGCCTGGGCCTGCTGCCACAAGCTGACCTCCGCCGAGCCGAGCGCGAGCGAATAGCCATAGAAGTCGCCGGATTCCGTAATGTGCTCATAGCCGAGCGCGACCAACCGATCGCGAAACGGCTCGACGCCGACGAGCACGAGCGCGCGCACCGCGGGAATGTTCAGCGAATTTCCCAGCGCGGTGCGAACGCTGACGAGGCCGCGATACTGATTGTCGTAATCCTGCGGAATGTAGGCGCCCGTCGCGGTATCGAGATGCAGCGGCGAATCCTGCAGCAGCGAGGCCGCGGTGAGATAGCGCCGTTCGAATGCCAGCGCGTAAAGGAAGGGCTTCAAGGTCGAACCCGCCTGACGCAGCGCGCGCACGCCGTCGACGTGCATCGATCGCGAGCGCGTGCCGGCGGAGCCGACATAGGCGAGCACCGCCCCGGTGTCGTTATCCACGACGAGCAGCGCGCCGTCGCGCACGTTCTGATCGGCCAGCTGCGTTAGTTGCCGCGTCAGCACGCCGATCGCGAGCCTTTGCACCGCTGCATCGAGTGTCGTCCGCACACGTTGTCCCGGCGTGGCGAGCAGCGCGTTCGCCACGTGTGGCGCGAACTGCGGTGCCGCGGAGCGCACGCCGCCATTCGCGAGCAGCGTCGCGGCGGTGCTGTCGAGCTCGGTGCAATCGATGTCGAAGTTCGCGAGCCGTGCCCGGCTGCATGCCCGTGCAGCGACACGATCGGACGCGGCGCTCGGCTGCGGCAGCAGGGCGGCGATGACGAGGCTTTCGGCGAGGCTCAGCCCAGACGGCACCTTGCCCGCCAGCACGTACGAGGCCGCGGCGATGCCCTGCAGCTCGCCGCGATAGTGCAGCAGGTTCAGGTACGCCTCGAGAATCTCGTCTTTCGTCCAGCGCGCTTCGAGCGCGAGCGCGAGCCGCACCTGATCACGCTTCTGCCGCCACGCCGCTATGCCTGTGCGCGAACGCGGCTGGGACTGCAAGAGCGAGGCGACCTGCATCGTGATCGTGCTCGCACCGCGCGCGCGGCCGCGGAAATAGCGATCGCGCAGCGCGCCGCCGACGCTGCGCCAATCAATGCCGCCGTGCTCGCGAAAGCGCGCGTCCTCGCCTTGCACGACGGCGGTGACGAACGCGGGCGAGATCGAGTGCAGCGGCTGCCATTCGAAGCGACGCACCTTCATGTCGACGCGCACGGTGCTGATGACGATGCCGTGACGATCGAGCAAGAACGCATCCGACGGCGTAAAGCGCGCCCGCACGTCGGCGAACGCCGGCGCCCGCGCCGGCCACGCCAGCACGCCGATCGCGATCACGAGCGCTGCGGCCACGCCCAGCGCTGCGCCCGTTCGCCGCCTCATGGCCGCGGCTCGACGGTGAGCGGCGCGTTCGGCGTCTCGCCCAGCATCTCGGGCGCGTACATCGCTTCCACGCGCGTCGCCGGCAACTGGAACGTGCCTGGATTGTTGAGCCGCACGGTGTACTCGGCCGACCAGCTTCCTTTCGGCACGAAGCGGTAGTAGGCGCGGAACGAATCGAAGCGCCGCTCTTCGAACGCGGGCCACGCGAAGCCGGTGTTGCGCTCCTGCCGAGCGAGAAGCACCGACTGGCCGCCGACACCGCTGCCGAGAATCGTCGCTCCGCCCGGCACGGGATCTTCGACCGCGACCCAGCTCATGTCGGCTTGAGCCTCGAGCTCGAGTTTCACGCGCAGCACATCGCCGCGCGTCCAGCGGCCAGGGACTTGCTGCTCGATCGCGGTGACGCTGCGTTCGATCTTGAACCCGGTCGACAGCGGCTTGTCGAGAGGCAACGCCGCCGTCGAACGAATCGTCACCCACGGCGCGCCGGTGCCGTCGTGGCTCGCTGCAAGCGCTGCGCTGCCTTCCTGCCAAGGGAGTTTCGTGACGGCATCGGCCGCGTTCGTGGGCCATGTCACCCGTGTCGTCGCCGCGGCGTAGCGAATCTCCGTCGCGCCGGTGACGGGCGTCGCTTCGAACGCGGCGGAGAACTTCTCCATCGCGAGCGAACCCCACGCGTTCGCGACCGTCGTATTCCAACGTCCGGCGTGCTGGCGTCCGAGCGCGCCGCGCACCAGCCGCGGCACGTCTTCACGCCACGCTGGCTCGTCGAGCGCCGTCAACAGCATGCGGTTCGCGTTCGAGTCCGCCGAGATCATCAGCCACCACAGCGCGTCGCTGCGCTCGGTCGAGAATCCCATCGTCGTGCCTTGGAAGTTCAGCCGCGCACGCAGCACGGCGAGCGCCGTCGCGCGCTTCTGGTTCGCATCGGCGATGCCGTCGACGCGCTTCAGGATGCCGAGCCAGTCGAGCACGGCCGAGGTCGGCCACGAGCCGGGCTCGATCCGTATGCTGTCCAGCATCGAGCGGCGCGCCGCTCCGTAGCGCGACAGCGCTTCGATGGCCGCGAGCTTGCGAATCGCGAGATCGGCGGTCGGCAACGCGGAGTACCGCACGAGCTCGCCGGACACGAAGCGCGTCAGCGCCTCCAACAGCCGATCTCGATCGGCGTCGGCGAGCTGCCAGCCGGCTTCGTGCGCGATCGCGAGCACGTACGCGGTGAGCGTGTCGTCGCCTTCGAGACGCTCGGTCGGGAAGTATTTCAGCAGGCCATCCTGGTCCATGTAGGCCGGCACACGTTCGCTCCACGAGCGCCACGCAGCGGCATCTCTCAGCACGATGGCTTTGGACACCTGCTGCTCCAGACACGTGAACGGATACAGCTGCATGTATTCGCGCACGGCGTCGAGCCCATCGCCGAGCTTCGCGCGCACGGCGACCTCGAGTCCGCCGCGGCCTGGCACCGCGCCCGCCGGGCGTGCGACGGGCAACGACAGCGGCGCGGTGAGTTGCGACAACGTCGCTTGATAGGTGCGCACCGGATACGCGGGGATGATCGACTGCGAGAGCTTGACGCGATCGGCCGCGCTGCCATCCACCGCTGCCGCGCGGATCTCCCAATCCAGCTTCGGCGCGCCGAGCGGCGCCAC